>NZ_JADPZX010000001.1:1224166-1530208 GCF_015712165.1 Streptomyces spinoverrucosus
ATGCCGCCCTGGACGGCATGCCCGGACTGGGCGAGCCCCATCACGGACCCGGTCAGCGCCGGGCCCAGCAGGACGAACGGCACGAGGTCGAGTGCGTCGGTCCAGCCCTGGGTGACGAACAGGGTGCCGGCGGCCGTGGCGAGGAGCAGGGCGGCCGGGCCGGACAGGGCGAGCGCGGCCGACGTACTGGCCCGGGTCGTACTCATGATCCAGTCGCGGAAGAAGGCGGAGAAGCTGTCGGCGGCGTCGTCGTAGGCGCGGTGGGCGCGGGAGGTGCGGCCGTACGCCTTGATGACCGTGATGCCGTGGACGAGTTCGACGACGGCCGCGTTGACGGCGCCCATCGAGCCGAAGAACCGTGCCGTCACCTCCTCGCCGCCGGACATGGCCTGCTTGAAGAAGTAGCCGCCGAGCAGGAGCGGGAGCAGGGCGACGAGGGCGAGCCGCCAGTCCACGGTCAGGAGGTAGACCAGGGCGGTCAGCGGCGCCACGATCGCCGAGGTGACTTCGAGCGCGGTGTGCGCGATCAGGTGGTGCAGGGTGGAGATGTTGTCGCCCGCCGCCTTCTTCACCTCGCCGGAGCTGTTCTCGGTGAACCAGCCGAGCGGCACCCGCCCCAGATGCCGGGCCATGCGGCGGCGCAGCCCGAGCTGGAGGTCGGCATCGGCGTGGTGGGTGAGGACGCCGGCGGTCGCGTAGAGGACGAGCCGGGCCACGAGGGCGGCCACGGCGGTCCAGGCCGCGGCCCAGGCACGGCCCTCGTCCGCGCCGCCGGACGCCAGCAGGGCGCGGGCGAGTTCGGCGACCGCGATGAACGGGATCATCGAGCAGACCGCGGCGGCGGCCTGGGCGACGACCGCGGCGATCAGGCGCCCACGGACGGGGAGGAGGAGGTCTCCGAGGCCGGGCGGCTTGCCGGGGGCCTCGGGTGGCTGGTGGGCGGTGTCGGGAGTGCCCTCTCGCGTGTCCGCGAGGGCCGCGCCGGTCATGAGTGTTCCTCTCGGGAGTCTCGGGTGGAGGTGGGTCGGAGTACGGCGAAATCGGGGGCGAGCGGCGTGCAGACGAGCCCGGCGGCCCTCGCCTCCTCGGCGAGGGCGTCGAGACCGATCCCCGACCAGGGCAGCGGTACGGCGTGCTCGCGGACGACCGTCTCCCCGTCGCGCACGCGGTACGTGAGAGTCCATCCGTCGTCGGCGCCCTCGCTCCACGACTCGTAGGTGAGGGCGCCTACGCGACGGGTCGCGATCCGGAGCGGGGCCCGGGTCGGGGGTGCGGTCCGGTCGAGGACGTCGACGACGGCGGGGGCTCCGGGCGCCAGCCGCTCGCACAACAGCCGCCATAGTGCGGCGCGTTCGTCGGATCCGAGATGTCCTACGACGCCGAGGGCGACGGCCGCGCACAGGCGGGCCGGCAGCCGCGCGTCGTCGGCCGTGCCCGCGATGACGGTGACGCGCTCGGCGAGCGCGGGGCGTCCGGCGAGCCGGGTGGACAGCGCGATACGCATCCCCGCGGAGGGCTCCACCGCCAGTAGTTGGGCACCGGGAACGGCGTCGGCGGCGGCCTCGGTGGACAGCCCGGTGCCCGCGCCGATGTCGAGCAGAGGCCCGTGCCCCGGGTCGACTCGGTCGAGTGCCCGGCGCAGCAGCGGGCCGAGCCGCGCCCAGGCGGGGGCGGCGAGGAGGTCGTAGAACTCGGCGGCCGGACCGTACGTGTCCTGGACGGCCGCGGTGTCAGGCAGAGGCATCCGCCGCCTCCTTCCCCGTCAGCCGGTCCCGGTCACGGACGAGCGCGCAGGAGGCGAGGGCGACGAACAACTCGCCGAACCCGCCCACCCGACCGCAGACATCGCGCCCCCTGTAGTCAGCCGGCAGCATCCGCCGCCTCCTTCCCCGTCAGCCGGTCCCGGTCACGGACGAGCGCGCAGGAGGCGAGGGCGACGAACAACTCGCCGAACCCGCCCACCCGACCGCAGACATCGCGCCCCCTGTAGTCAGCCGGCAGCATCCGCCGCCTCCTTCCCCGTCAGCCGGTCCCGGTCACGGACGAGCGCGCAGGAGGCGAGGGCGACGAACAACTCGCCGAACCCGCCCACCCGACCGCAGACATCGCGCCCCCTGTAGTCAGCCGGCAGCATCCGCCGCCTCCTTCCCAGACAGCCGGTCCCGGTCACGG
Organism: Streptomyces spinoverrucosus; assembly: GCF_015712165.1. Lineage (NCBI taxonomy): Bacteria > Bacillati > Actinomycetota > Actinomycetes > Kitasatosporales > Streptomycetaceae > Streptomyces > Streptomyces spinoverrucosus. The sequence continues at coordinate 1,226,339 of NZ_JADPZX010000001.1, forward strand.
ACGAGCGCGCAGGAGGCGAGGGCGACGAACAACTCGCCGAACCCGCCCACCCGACCGCAGACATCGCGCCCCCTGTAGTCAGCCGGCAGCATCCGCCGCCTCCTTCCCAGACAGCTGATCCCGGTCACGGATGAGGGTCCACGAGGCGAGGGCGGCGAGCAGGCTGACCACGGCCGCCGCGAGGCAGATGGTCGCCAGGCCGCCGGTGAGCGCGGAGCGGGCCGCGTCCAGGACCGGTTCGCGGGCGGTGGCGGGAAGATCGCGTTCGAGCGAGCCGAACTGCCCGGCGGCCACGGCGTCCCGGACCTGCTGCCGCATCCCCTCCGGGACCTGGAGCGAGGCGAGCCGAGCGTCGTCGAGATCGCTGTCGATGCGGGTGCTGAACACCGCGCCGAAGGCGGCAACTCCGGCCGCCGTGCCGAGCGGGAAGAATGTGTTGGTCATCCCGGAGGCCATCCCTGCTCGCTCCGGCGGCACCACCCCGACGGCTATGCCCATCAGCGGCGGGAAGGCGATCGCCCCGCCGATGCCGAGCATCACCAGACCGGGCAGCATGACCAGCCACGAGTCGTCGGGCCCGACGCGCGCCATGGTGAGGAGCCCGATCGCGGTGATCCCCGTGCCGAGCGCCATGACACCGCGTGTCGGCATCAGCTTCAGGAACAGCCCGCTGAAGGGGGCGACCAGCATGATGAAGGCCGTCATCGCCAGCAGCCGCAGCCCGGTGCCCAGCGGGCTGTGACCGAGCATCCCGGACAGCCACAGGATCAGATACGGCAGCACCCCGAAGCTGACGACGCGGCAGACGAAGCTGAGCACGATCGCGCCGGTGAACGACGGCACCCGCAGCAGCCGTACGTCGAACATCGCCGCGTCCCGGCGCCGTGTCTCCCACACCGCGAACCCGGCGACGAGCAGGGCCCCGCCCACCAGGGGCAGCAGCGCGGAGGCCGAGGTCCAGCCGTCCTCGGGGCCGGTCACCAGGCCGTAGTTGAGGCCGAGCAGCGCACCCGCGGCGAGCAGCAGGCCCACGAGGTCGAACCGGCCCTCGGGACGCGGCAGTTCGCCCCTGCGCTCCCGGGGTACGCGCAGCGCGGCACCGGCGATGATGAGGGCGCCGACCGGCAGGTTGACGTAGAAGATCCACCGCCAGTCGAGACCTTCGACAACGGCGCCGCCCACCAGGGGGCCGAGGGCGGCCGCGGCGCCGCCCGCCGCGGAGAACATCCCGATCGCCGACTGACGGCGCGGGCCCTGGTAAGCCCCGGCGATCAGGGCGAGCGCGGTCGACATCACCATCGCGCCGCCCAGACCCTGCGCGGCGCGGCAGGCGATCAGCGTCCCGACGCCGGGTGCTGCGCCGCAGCCCGCCGACGCGACGGTGAAGACCGCGACGCCGGTGAGGAACATGTTCCGGCGCCCGATCCGGTCGGACAGCGCCCCCGCGGGCAGCAGAAGCGCCGCGAAGACCAGCGTGTAGGCGTTCACCACCCATTGCAGGCCGGTCAGCCCGGCGTCGAGATCGGCGGCGACTTCGGGCAGGGCGACGTTGACGACGGTGATGTCCAGCGTCATCAGCACGGCGGCCAGTGACGTGGTGGCGAGCAGCCAGCCGTTGCCCGGCGGTTTCTCGTCCTCGTCGGCGGACGACTCCCGACGTATGTCCTGGGTCATGGGCAAACCCCTAGCAGTCATGGGTATACGACGTATACATGTGGGCGGGCGGCAGCGGTACACCGCGTGCTCGATCCGGCGGCCCCCGGCTCAGGCCGACGGCAACAGGCCCCGCAGCAGGGCCTGGAGGCCGGGCACGAACGCGTCCTCCGCCGCAGCATCGCGCGGCGGGCGGGCCAGCATCCGGGCCAGCCGGGGATGGTCGGTCATGCGGACTCGGGTCATCAGCTCATGCCGGGCGGGGCGGCCCTCGGGCCTCAGCGCGGGCAGGTACGACAGATGCCCGAAGGTGTACCACCACAGCGCCCAGTAGGCGTCGGCCGCCTCCTCGTCGCCGAGCCCCGCCTCCTCCAGCAGGGTGAGCACATGCTCGACGAACCGCGAGGCGCGCGGCCCGAACAGCTCGCCGGCCTTGAGGACTTCGGCCACCCACGGCTCGGCCGTCAAGTGGTCGTGCAGTGCCCGGAAGGCCAGGACCAGCCGCTCCGAGGTCGAACCGTCGCAGTCCGGAAGCACCAACTGCTCGGCCACGTCGTCCAGCATCGCGACCAGCAGCTCGCGCTTGTCGCCCACGTGCCGGTACAACGCCATGGCCGTCACGCCGAGTTCCGCCGCGACCCGGCGCAGGGTGACCGCCGACAGCCCCTCGTCGCGGGCCACCCGCCGCCCGGCGGCCACGACGGTCGCCCGGTTCAGCGGGGCGCGGCGCTTCCCGTTCCCGGGGCGCGTTCCGTCGCTGTCGGTCGTCGAGCTCGGCATACCGCCACCCTAAGGTCACCGTGTCACGTCCTCTCCCGCGGCCCGCGCCCCCTGCGGCATCGCCGCCACCAGGGCACGGGTCACTTCATGCTCGGGCCGGCTCAGCACCCGGGCCGCCGGCCCCGTCTCGCGGATCCGCCCGTCGTGCAGCACCGCCACCCGGCCGCCGAGGCGGGCGGCGACCGACAGGTCGTGCGTGACCATGACGACGGCGACCCCCAGCTCCGCACGCAGGCCGGCGATCAGCTCGGTGACCGCGACCGCCACCGACGGATCCAGCGCGCTCGTCACCTCGTCACAGAGCAGCACCTCGGGCCCCGCGGCCAAGGCTCGTGCCAGGGCCACCCGCTGCCGCTGACCGCCCGACAGCGCTCCGGGGAGCCGTCCGCCCAGCTCCGGATCCAGGCCCACCTGGGCCAGCAACCGCTCCATTTCCGCTGATCGGCGCGGCGCCGGAAGGTCGGGGCGGAACACAAGCGGGCGGCCCACGATCGCGGCCACGGTGTGGCGCGGGTTGAGCGAGGCGTACGGGTCCTGGGGCACGAGCTGCACTCGGCGGCGCTGTCCGGGGTCGCGGTGGCGTACGTCCGGGGCGAGTGCCTCGCCGTGCAGGTGGATCTCGCCTCGCGTGGGGGTGTCGAGTCCGGCAAGACAGCGCAGCAGGGTCGTCTTGCCGCAGCCGGAGGGGCCGACGACGGACAAGCAGTCGCCCGGGTCGAGGGTGAGATCAACCCCGTCAAGTACGGGCTTGTCGCGGACGAGTGAGATGTCGGACGCTTGGAGCAGGGCCCCCTCGCCCGCGAAGTCGGCAGTCGCGGGTGTGCCGGGGCGGGCTGCCGCGACCAGCGCCTTCCCGAGCTCACTCACCGGATCGGCCAACACAGCCTCGGCGGGCCCGAGTTCGACGATCCGCCCACCGTCCACGACGGCCACCCGGTCCGCCACGGAGGCGACCGAAGCGAGGTCGTGCGAGACGAGCAGGACCGCGGTGTCCGTCTCGCGCCGCAGCCGGGTCAGGTCGGCGAGGAACGCGGCGGCGGTGACGGTGTCGAGGGCGCTGGTCGGTTCGTCGAGGACGAGCAGCCGGGGCTCCGCAGCGAGGGCCGCCGCCAGTGCGGCCCGCTGACGCTGACCGCCGGAGAGCTGATGCGGCAGGCGGTGGACGACCTCCTGAGGCCGGTCGAGTCCCGCGAGCCGCAGCGCCCGTTCGATCCGCTCCGGCCACCGCTCCTTCGGTACGCGGCGGGCCCGCAGTACTTCGCCGATCTGGGTGCCGACGCGCAGGTGCGGGGCGAGCGCGGTGCGCGGATCCTGGGCGACGTATCCGCACACGGATGCGCGCAGCCGCCGTAGCCGACGCTCGTCCAGCGTCAGGGGGTCCTGACCGTCGAGTCGTACGGCGCCGCCCGCGTGCCGTAGCCCCGGGGCGATGTGCCCCAGTGCGGCGAGGACGAGCGTGGTCTTGCCGCTGCCCGACTCCCCCACCACGGCGAGGAGTTCACCGGGTGCCAGGTCGAGATCCACAGCGTCGAGTACCGCGCCTCCTCCTCCGCGCTCGACACGCAGTCCGCGCACGGACAGCAGAGTCCCCGCCGCCTCCACAACCCCCGGGGCGGCCTTGCGCGTACGCCCGACGGCTCTCGCGTCCGGCCCGGGGAACGCGGCATCGAGCAGCAGGTTCGTGGCGAGCAGGAGGACCAGGAGCAGCACCGCCGGCACGACGACCGCGAGAGGCTGAAGGGTGAGGCCGTCGCGGTTCTCCAGGACCATCAACCCCCAGTCGGCGGAGGGTGGTTGGGCGCCGTATCCGAGGAAGGCGGCGGTGGCGACGACGGTGACCGCGCCGAGGAAGCGCACCCCGGCGTCGGCCGCGAGGACCGGGGCGAGGTTGGGCAGCACCTCGCGCCCCAGCACGCTCGCCGTGCGCTCCCCTCGCGCGACGGCGACTTCCACGTAGTCCTGGGAGAGGATGCGCAGGGTCGCGGCCCGCACCACGCGGATGCTCTCCGGCAGCAGGACGAGCCCGGCGGCGAGAGCGACGCCCGCCGTGCCGCGCCCGGTGGCCACGACCACCACGCTCAGCAGCAGGAAGGCGGGCAGCCCCAGCAGGACGTCGGCGAGGCGCAGGATGAGGGTGTCGGTCCATCCCTTGCGGTAGGCGGCGGTCATCCCGGCCACCGCGCCCAGGGCACAGACCGCGGCCGTGACCGCCAGCCCGTTCAGCAGCAGGGAACGGCCGCCGGACAGCACCCGGCTGAGCACGTCGGAGCCCAACCGGTCGGTTCCCAGCGGGGCTTGGCCACTGCCGGGCGCGTACGGGATGTCCACGGGCTCGGTCACGGGGTGCGGCGCGAACAGCGGTCCGAGCAGGGCGACGGCGGCGACCAGCAGCAGCACGGCCAGCGCGGCCCGGCCGCGCCAACGGCGCCGGGCCGGCCGGTCTGCCTCGGGGGCCGCGACGGCGGGCGGCCGTTCGGAGATCAGAGTCATCGAGGGCGCCTCCGCACGGGATCGAGGAGCGGGGCCGCCGGATCGGCGACGGGATTCGAGACCAGCGCACCCCGCCGCGACCACCCCTCGGCCCCGACGACCGCCCCATGGGCCCGACGATCGGAAAGCGAGGTCACCGCGCCCACCTCTGCACAGGATCGAGGAGCGGTACGGCAAGATCGGCGACGAGGTTCGCAGTCACCGCGACAGCCGCGCCGAGCAGGGCCACCGCCTGCACCACCGGGACATCGCGGGCCGCCGTGGCGTCCACCAGGAGCGCGGCGATGCCCGGATAGCCGAACAGGGACTCCGCTACCAGCGCCCCGCCCAGCAGGTAGGCGGTGGAGCGGGCGAGCACCGGAACGGCGGGCCCGAGCCCGGCGGGCAGGACGTAGCGCAGGGCGACCCGGCCCTCGGGCACCCCGTTCAGCCGCGCGGCCTCCACTGCCGGGGAGCGGGCGGCCTCGGCCACCCCTGCCCGTACCAGCCGCAGGTTCTGGGCGAGGCACACCGAGACGAGGGTGAGCACCGGCAGGACGAGCACGGACGGTTCGTCGAGCGGCCCCTGCCCGGCGCCGAGCAGGGACACCGCGGGCAGCCAGCCGAGGCCGGCCGCGAACACCGCCATCAGCAGGGCGCCCGTGACGAACTCCGGTACGGCGGCCATCCCGAGGGCGGTGCCGGACACGATCCGGTCGCCACGCCGCCCGGCCCGCAGCCCGGCCCACAGGCCGAGTCCTACAGCGAGCGGCACCAGTACAGCCGTGGCGGCGAGCCCCAGCACAAGGGAGTTGCCGAACCGGTCGGCGATCAGCTCGCCGACCGGCCGCCCGCTCGCGTAGCTGGCGCCGAAGTCACCACGCACGGCGTGCCCGAGCCAGTCGAGATACCGCAGTGGCGCGGGCCGGTCCAGGCCCAGCTGAGTCCGCAGCTCCGCCACCGACTCGGCGGACGCCTGCGGGCCCAGCCGGGCGGTGGCCGCGTCGCCGGGCGCCGCCTCGGTGGCGGCGAACACCAGCACGGACACGGCGAACAGCACGAGCAGCGCTCCCGCGCTCCGCGCCGACCACGGGCGTGAGCGCGAGCGCCGCCCCACCCTCGACTGCTGCGATCTCATTCGACGAACGCGTCCCGCAGACTCGGAAAGTCGGCATAGCCGCGCGACTTCACCCCATGTGCCTTAGCGGCCGAGCCAGACACCGTGGGAACCCGCGCGAACAGCGCATCGCCACCGTTCTCGTGCAGATGCCGCAGGACGTCCGCCACCCGCGCCCGGCGATCCGCCTCCCGCGTGGCCCGGTTCATGGCGGCGATCAGCGGATCGAGTTCGGCGGCGCTCTTGGTGCCGGTGAGCGGGAAGGAGGCCGTCGAGCCGTAGTACGTACGGATCGCCAGCGGCAGCGGATTGGGGTGGTAGGCGGCGGTCTGGATCGGCGTGCTGAGGATCGTCTTGAAGTCGCTGTAGTAGTCCGCGGCGGGCACCTTGTCGAGCGTCGCCTTGATCCCGGCCTTGGCCAGCATCGGCACCATCGCGGTGGCGCTCTCCTCGGTGCCGTAGTCGTAGTCGGAGGTGCGGATCGTGACGGCCAGCCCCTCCTGCCCCGCCTCGGCGAGGAGCTTCTTCGCCTGATCGGGGTCGTACGCGGTCTGCGCTATGCCGCTGTCGTAGTACGGCTGGTGCGCGCCCACGAGGTCGTTGCCGACCTCGCCCTGACCTAGCGTCACGGACCGCACCAGGGACTCCCGGTCGAGCGCCAGCTTCACCGCGCGCACGACGCGCGCGTCCGTGAAGGGCTTCAGCCCGAGGTTCATCGGGAGGTTCAGGTCGACCCACAGGTCCTTCGGCGGCGTCTCGATGCGCAGCGCGCTGTTGCCGCGTTCGGTGCGTACGGCGGTGAGAGCGAGCCCGCCGGCGTACTCGAACTGGCCCGACTTCAGGCCGCTGAGCCGGGCCGCCGCGTCCGTGACGGAGATCAGCTCCAGCTCGTCGAGGTAGGGCCCGCCGTTGTCGGCGTCCCAGTAGTCCTCGCGCGGGGCCAGCACACTGCTACGCCCGGCCTGCCACCGCTTGACCACGTACGGACCGCTGCCCACGGCCTTGGCGAGGTTCTTGGTGCCGTCCGGGAACACGAACATCGAGTGGGCGAGGGCGAGATCGAAGAACCCGTCGGCCATGGTGAGGGGCAGTTCGACGGTCCGCTCGTCACGGGCACGGGCGTTCTTGAGGTCGAGGTGCGTGATGAAGCCGCCCTGCGGGCTGCGCTTCTCGACGAGCGTGCGCAGACTGAACAGCACGTCACGGGCGGTGAGTTGGCGTCCGTCGCTGAAGGTGACGCCCTTCCTGACGCGTACCGTCCACTTCGTCGCGTCGGAGTTGGGCTCGACGGTCTCGGCCAGCCGCCACACGGGCTTGCCACCGTCCAGCTCCCCGAGGGTGTCCCAGACGACCCGGGCGCGCACGTAGTCGACGCCGACGCCGGCGGCGAGCGTGGGGTCGGTGGACTCGGCGCTCCCTCCAATGAACGCTGCTCGAAGTTTCCCGCCCTTGCGCGGGGTGACGGATGCCTCGGCACGGGCAGGCTGCTCCTTCCCGCCCCCGTTTCCGCAGCCCGCCAGCCCTCCGCCGACGGCAACAGCGGCCGCCCCTCCTACGACACCGCGCAGCGCGGTACGCCGACCTATCACGCCGGTTCCCTCTCCCCTTGCACGCACCGACCCCGGGCGGTCGAAAGTTCGCCGGCACCCGGGGTATACGACGTACACACAGTAGCGCTCTCGAAAATCGTTTTCAATAAGAGGGCGGGGTTGCGACGCTGATCGTCAGCCGAACTCGGGAACCGTTCCCCGGGCCCCCCACTGCCGAGTCCGGTACGTGCCCGCCAGCCGGCACACAATGTAGATCGCGAACGAGATCGTGGTGACGTACGGGCTGATGGGGATGGAGCTGCCCAGGGCCGGCAAGATGCCGCCCTCGATGGAGACCACCGCGAACACCACGCCCAGCAAGGGCAGGAGCACCGGCGAGGCCGCGATCCGGGCCGCCGCGGCCGCGGGCGTGACGAGCAGACCGAGGACCAGCAGCGCGCCGACGAACTGCACGGACAACGCGACCGCCAGCCCCAGCACGATCATGAAGCCGAACGACAGCCCCCGCACCGGCACACCCCGCGCCTCGGCCACATCCGGGTCGGCACTGACGAAGGCGAGCGGCCGCCACATCACCGTCAGCGCCACGAGCACCACAGCCGACGCGCCGAGCAGCCACGACATCTGCGGGGTGTCGACGGCGACGATCTGCCCTGCGAGGATGCCGAACTTGTTCGCCGCCCGGCCTTCTGGGCGAGGAAGAGCACACCGAGCCGTGAAAGTCGCGGCGTCGTCGGGTGCCGCCTTGCCCAGGGCTGCCACTACTCGGTCGGCGCGGTCGGCGAGCTTGGCCACGGTCGGGAAGTCGTACCAGACGTGCTCGTCGAGCTCCCCGCCCTCCGGGGCGGTCTTCGGGCCATACCCTGCCCCCTTCCCAGCTTATTGAAAATGGTTCCCATTTATATACCACGCCGCCGCCGAGGCGTGAACCGGGGACCACATGGATATGACTGCCATTTTCATCTACCCTTGACCGTGCATCCGCCTCGATCCCGACACAACCGGGGGGTCATCAGCTGTGAGCGGCCGGATCACCCGCCAGCGCGCAGCGGTCCTCAATGCGCTGACACACTGTCAAGAGTTCGTGTCCGCCCAGGACTTGCACGCCCTGCTGACGGCCGACGGCACCCAGATCGGGCTGACCACCGTCTACCGCGCGCTGCGCGACCTGGAGGCGACCGGCGGCGTCGACGTCGTACGCGACGAAGTCGGCGAACGGTTGTACCGCTCGCGGGCCGGCGACGAGCACCGCCACTACCTGATCTGCCGCAGTTGCGGACGCAGCCGTCCGGTGGACTCCGAGGTCATCGAGGAGTGGGCCGAGCGCATCACAGCCCAGACCGGCTTCGCGGCCGTGGAGCACACCGTCGAGCTCACCGGCGTCTGCACCGCCTGCCAGCCCGCGACGGACGAAAGAGGCAATCCACCACGGCCCTGGGATTCAGGCCACACAGCGCATCGGGACCGGCCACCCCGAGCCGCACCGCCCGAAGGAGACCGTCCGCTCCGCACGCGCCCCGGACGACGACACCGCACATCGTGACCCGCCGCCCACCTGCGCCAGGCCCGGCTGCCCGCCTCTTGAAGCGGTCGCCATCGGGACCACCTGCCTCGCCGACCCCGCACCGCTCAGCATCCGCACCCCGGGCCGACACAAGGGCCCGCATCCCGTACACACACAAGCCAGGGAGACAGCCATGGCAGAGAACACGGAATACGGCGTACAACTGGGAACGGTCCAGGAGACCCTCCTGATCCCGCTGTACGGCCGGGCCGTGGAGAACAGCAAGCCGGAACCGGCACTACGCGATCCGAGGGCCGAGGAACTCGTCGCGTCCATCGACTACGACTTCACCCGCTTCGACGGCCTGCCCAGCCTGACCGGCACGGTGCTGCGCACCAGCCTGTTCGACCGCTGGATCGCGGACTTCCTGGCCGCCCATCCGGCCGGCAGTGTCGTGGAGATCGGCACCGGCCTCAACACCCGCTTCGAACGCGTCGACAACGGCCAGGCCCGCTGGTTCGACCTCGACCTGCCCGACGTCGTCGACCTGCGCCAGACTTTCTTCACCGACTCCCCGCGCCGCACGATGATCGCGTCGTCGGTGACGGACGGCGCGTGGGCCGACATCGTGACCGCACACTCGGACGGCCCGTACTTCCTGGCCGCCGAAGCCGTGCTGCCGTTCCTGACCGAGAGCGAGGTCCGCGGCGTCATCGACCTCGTCGCCGACCGCTTCCCCGGCTCCCTCCTCGCCCTGGACACCGCCGGGCCCGGCATCGTCGACCACCAGAACCAGCACGACGCCCTGAGCAAGGTCGAAGCACGGATGGCCTGGGCGTGCGCCGACCCGTCCCGGCTCAGTGACTGGCGGCCCGGCACACAGATCCTCGCCTCGCACACGCTCAGCAGCCTCCCGCCCCGGATGTACGACGAACTACCGCCCGCCTACCAGGACATGCTCTCCGGGCTCGCCACGCAACGCCTGCCCCAGGTCGAGGAGTACCGGCTCAACCTCGTCCGCCTTTCCTGATCTCCGCCCCGACCGGGACGCGGAGACCGGCTGAGCCGGCCGCGCGTCCCGGTCGGGTTGAAGTGTCAGGCCACGATCGAGTGGCTCAGTTCAGATGCGTTACCTGCCGTGGAGCGGGGGGCAGTGCGAAGCCGCTCGGGCAGCGTGCCGTCGTCAGGCATCCCGGCCCGCAACCACGCCCCGACCACCTCGGCGTCGGCCTCGTTCAGGAGCGGGCCGAGGCGTACGACCGCTCCGGTGGGGGTGCGATCCACCGCGCACGGCTGCACGGCCGCGTGCAGCCCACGAGCACCCCGGCAGCGCAGCACCTTCCCCAGGCAGCCGGCAGAGACCATGACCCCGTGCGGGCAGGCCCGGACCGCGCTCCGCAGTCCGTCCCTCACCCGTTCGTCCGCGCCACGGCACGTACCGCAGACGACCAGGGTGAAGGGGCGGCCCCGAGGGCCGTAAGCGGCATCGTTCATACCCACATCTCCTCCCCACCGCGCAAAGGGATTCCCTCGCTTGCGTCACGAAGGCCCCAACTCGCATTCATGAGCGGCCAGTTGAGGTGGAGCCGATTTGACACCGCCCCACCGCACCCCCAGCCTATGCTCATGACATCCATTTCCAATAGGAGCGGTTAGATGCGCGTTGCCTTCGTCGGCAAGGGCGGCAGCGGCAAGACCACCCTGTCCGCCCTCTTCACCCGTCACCTGGCGCGCGCGGGCGCCCCGGTCGTCGCCATCGACGGTGACATCAACCAGCATCTGGCGTACGCCCTCGGCCTCGACGAGGACGAACTCTTCGCCGCGCCGCCGCTGAGCGCGCGGACCGGCGAGATCAAGGACTACCTGCGGGGCACCAACCCCCGGATCCCGTCCCACGACGCCATGGTCAAGACGACCCCACCCGGCCGTGGTTCCCGGCTGCTGCGCCTGCTGGGCGACGACGAGATCCACGCCCACCATGTCCAGGAGGTGGCCGGGGTCCCCCTGATGGTCACCGGCGCCTTCGACGAGAGCGACCTCGGAGTGGCCTGCTACCACTCCAAGCTGGGCGCGGTGGAGCTGTACCTCAACCACCTCGTCGACGGCCCCGGAGAGTACGTCGTCGTCGACATGACCGCCGGTGCCGACGCATTCGCCTCCGGCCTGTTCACCCGCTTCGACATGACCTTCCTGGTGGCCGAGCCCACCCGCAAGAGCGTCTCCGTCTACCGCCAGTACCGCGACCACGCCGCCGAGTTCGGCATCCCGGTGGCCGTCGTCGGCAACAAGGTCACCGGCGAGGACGACCTCGACTTCCTGCGCACCCATGTCGGCGACGACCTGCTCGCCCATTGCGAGCAGTCCTCGTACGTCCGCGCCCACGAACAGGGCCGCGCGCACGGCGAGCTGGAGCCGCACAACGCCCGCACCCTGGACCGGCTGCGCGTCGCCGTCGACGCACGCCCCAAGGACTGGACCGCGTTCCAGCGGCACGCCGTCGACTTCCACCTGCGCAACGCCACGGCCTGGGCCAACGCCGCCACCGGCCGGGACCTCGCCACCCAGGTCGACCCGCAGTTCCAGCACGGTCCCGCGGCGCTGGCCGCCCTCGCCTGACCGTCACCACGCTCAGCAGCCAAGAACACAACCCCAGAACAGGACAGCACCTCATGTCGCTCGACGTCTCCCCGCAACTGCTCGCCGAAGCCCAGAAGGGTCCGGTGCGAGAGCAGGACTTCGTCGAAACGGTCCGTACGTCCCTGCCGTACGCCTATGACCTCGTCGCCCGCCTGGCCGACGAACTGCGCTCCGGAACGGCTCAGTTCGCCGACAACCGGACCCCGCCGCCCTCGGAGAAAGAGCGCGGCCAGCTGCTGCGGGCCCTTTCCAGCGACGCGATCCGCGGCAGCCTGGAGCGGCACTTCGGGATCGCCCTCGCCTTCCAGAACTGCCACCGCGTCGCCGTGTTCCCGCCCGAGGCGCGCGGCGGCGAGACGTACACCCGTTTCACCTCCCTGCGCGCCCAGATCCTGAACCAGTCACCGGAGTTCCGGGACTGCTGAGGCCGTCGGTCTCACGCCTTCACCCCGCCGGCCGGTGCCGTCTGCGCGGCGGTGTCCTCGCGCGACAGATGCCCGCGCCCGGCGGCACGCGCGCCGGTGACGAGCAGCGCGGCGCACGCCAGCATCGCCGTCGCCGTGACGCCGCCCGGCAGGTGCAGCCCGCGGACGAATCCGTCGGCGAACAGCGTGGTGCCCATCCGGCTGCCGGAGTGGGTGGCGACGATCAGTCCCAGGACGGCGACGCCCAGGGCCGTACCGACCTGACGGGTGGTGCTGATGGCCGCGGAGGCCAGCCCTGAGCGGCGCACCCGCAGGGCGGCCACTCCGGCCAGTTGGGTCGGCCAGATGGCCGCCCCCATCCCGGCACCCAGGACGACGGAGACCGACACCAAGGCCGCTGAGGCCGGTCCGGGCATCGAGCCTCAGCAGACCGGCCAGTCCCACCGCCGACAGGACATAACCGACCACCATCACCCGCAAGGGGCCGAACCGAGCGCACATCCTGCGGCAGGAACCACAACCCCGTCTGCACCGCCGAGTGCCCCTGGACCTGTTGGAGATAGAGAGGGAGAGCAGGAAGAACACGGCGCTGGTGCCGCACCTCGGCGATCATCACCGAGATGCGGGCCGGCGAACCGGACAGCACCGGACAGCTCGACGCCGAGTGGGAGCGCGAGGTTCTAGAGGAGAACCGGCCAGCCGCATGGTGGTCAACACGCGCGGCTGCAGCTGCGCATGCTGCCTCTCGGACAGTAACTGCGGCAACAGAGTTCGCAATGACATCCATTTTCATGTATCGCTGCCTCACTCACCGAACGCACCGGAGGTCCCCATGGCCGTACCCAAACGCAAGATGTCGCGCAGCAACACCCGGCACCGTCGCGCGCAATGGAAGGCCACGACGCCTCAGTTGGGGTGCCGGTAAGAACGCTGTCACCAGCCGCAAACGGCGGTGATCTTGCGCGGGTGTCACTCGTGTGGGTGAGTCCGGGGTCGTGCAGCTGCGCGGAGTGAGGCCCGGGAGGACGATCGACGACCGTGGCCCGTACCCCTTTGGACCTGGACGACCTGGTCGAGCACTGGACGCTGTTGAAGGGCGAGCAGGGGCTCGTGTCCGGCAAGCGTAGCGCGACGAGACTGGGCTTTGCCGTGTTGCTGAAGTTCTATACGCAGCACGGTCGGTTTCCCCGGGGCCGGTTCGAGTTGCCGGGTGAGGCGGTGGAGTTCGTCGCCCGGCAGGTACAGGTACCTGCCGCCGAGCTGGAGGCGTACGAGTGGAGCGGCCGGACGGTCGAGTACCACCGCGCGCAGATCCGCGGGCATCTGGGCTTCCGGGAGTGCAGCGTCGCGGATGCGGACAAGCTGACCGGCTGGCTCGCCAAGCACGTCGCGTGCAAGGAGCGGCGGCCGGAGCGGGTGCGGGTGGAACTGCTGGCCCGCTGTCGGACGGAGAGCATTGAGCCGCCGACTCCGGGGCGGTGCGACCGGATCGTGGGCGCCGCGCTGCACGTGGCCGAGGAGACGCTGACGGCGAGGATCTCGGCCCGGATCACGGTGGAGAGCACGGAGCGGATCGTGGCCCTGGTCGTCGGCGGCGACCAGGAGGACGACTCCGTAGCCGGTGAAGCTGGTGCCGGTGAGGGCGAGGACGGCCCGCCGGTCCTGGGGAAGATCAAGGAGGCTCCGGGCAATGTGAGCCTGGAGACGATGCTGACCGAGATCGACAAGCTGCTCGCGGTGAGGGCAGTCGGGCTGCCGGCGGACCTGTTCGCCGACATCGCGCCGAAGGTCGTGGCCGGGTGGCGGGCTCGGGCCGCGGTGGAATCCCCCTCCCACCTGCGCACGCACCCGCCGCCGCTGCGGGTGACGCTGCTGGCCGCGCTGCTGCACGAGCGGGAACGGGAGATCACGGACACGCTGGTCGAGCTGCTGATATCCACGGTGCACCGGATCGGGGCACGGGCGGAAAAGAAGGTCACCGAGCAGTTGGTCAACGCGTTCAAGAAGGTGTCGGGCAAGGAGAGCATCCTCTTCAAGCTCGCCGAGGCGTCGATCGGCGAGCCGGAGGGCACGGTCCGCGAGGTCGTCTACCCGGCCGTGTCCGGCGGCGAGCAGACGCTGCGGAAGCTGGTCCACGAGTTCAAGACCCGCGGCCCGGTCTACCGGCGCACGGTGCAGACCACCTTGAAAGCGTCGTACACCAACCACTACCGGCGAGGGCTGATCCGGCTGCTGGACGTGCTGGAGTTCCGCTCGTCCAACCACACCCACCGGCCGGTGATCGAGGCGTTGGCGCTGGTGGCCCGGTACGCGGCGGCGGGCAATACCACCTACTACCCGCTGGGCGAGACCGTGCCGGTACACAAGGCGATGGGCGGGGACTGGGCTGAGGTCGTGCACCGCACGGACAAGCGGGGCAGGCGCCGGGTGGTTCGGATGGTCTACGAGGTCGTCGCCTTCCAAGCTCTGCGCGACCAGCTCAAGTGCAAGGAGATCTGGGTGGTCGGCGCCGACAAGTGGCGCAACCCGGACGAGGACCTGCCCCAGGACTTCGCCGAGCGGCGCGAGGAGAACTACCGCGAGCTGCGCAAGCCGCTGGACGCGGCCGACTTCGTCGACGAACTGCGCGAGCAGATGGCCACCGAACTGACGCTGCTGAACGACCGGATGCCCAAGCTGTCCTGGCTGGACATCGCCGAGCGGAAGTCCGGGGCGATCCGGCTGACCCCGGCCGAGGCCCAGCCCGAGCCGAAGAACCTGCGCCGGGTCAAGGACGAGGTACAGCGCCGGTGGGGCATCGTGCCGCTCATCGACATGCTGAAAGAGGCCGTCCTGCGCACGGGCTGCCTGGACGCGGTCACCTCCGTCTCCGGCGGTGGCTCCCTGTCGGCGGAGGTCCTGGCCGAGCGGCTGCTCCTGGTCATCTATGCCTACGGCACGAACACCGGGATCAAGGCCGTCGCCTCCGGCGGCCACGGCCACACGGAGGACGAGCTGCGCTACGTGCGCCGCCGGTACCTGACCCCTGAGACGGCCCGGCAGATCGCCATCGAGATCGCGAACGCCACCTTCGCCGCCCGCAGCACGGAGTTGTGGGGGCAGGGCTCGACCGCGGTCGCCTCCTACTCCACGCACGTGCGGGCCTACGACCAGAACCTGTTCACCGAGTGGCACTCGCGCTACGGCGGCCGTGGGGTGCTCATCTACTGGCACGTGGAGAAGAAGTCGCTGGCCATCCACTCCCAGCTGATCAACTGCACTGCTTCCGAGGTTGCCGCGATGATCGAGGGCGCGATGCGGCACGGCACGACCATGGATGTCGAGGCCAACTACACCGACAGTCACGGCCAGTCGGAAATCGGGTTCGGCATCACGAGGCTGCTGAACTTCGACCTACTGCCGAGGATCAAGCGGATCAACAAGGTGAAGCTGTACCGGCCCGTGGCCGGCGAACCGGACGCCTACCCGCAGCTCGGCCCGGCGCTGACCCGCCCGATCCGCTGGGAACTCATCGCCCAGCAGTACGACCAGATGATCAAGTACGCCACCGCGATCCGGACCCGCACCGCGTCCACCGAGGCGATCCTGCGCCGCTTCACCCGCAAAGCCTCCCACCCCACCTACGCGGCCATGCTGGAGGTCGGCCGCGCCCAGAAGACCATCTTCGTGACCCGCTACCTGCGGCTTCGCGACCTTCAGCGGGAGATCGAGGAGGGCCTGAACGTGATGGAGTCCTCCAACGGCGCCAACTCCGTGATCGCCTACGGCAAGGGCGGGGAGATCGCATCCAACCGGCGCGACGAGCAGGAGATGTTCGTGCTGTGCCTGCGGATCTTGCAGTCCGCCTTGGTCTTCGTGAACACCCTGATGCTCCAGGACATCCTTGGCGAACCGGAGTGGTCCGACCTCCTCACGCCCGCCGACCGGCGCGGCCTGACCCCGCTGTTCTGGTCCCACGTCCGGCCCTACGGCGAGGTGAACCTCGACATGGGCGCCCGTCTGAACCTCACCGCGGCCAGTGTGCCCGGCCCGCGCATCCCGGCCGACGTCGCCGGGCAGCCCATGGCGGAGCAGCGGTGACACGCCCTGATCAGACGGGCAGGCACCTGTACCGCGCCGAGCGTACCCCTGCCACCCCCTCTACGCAGGTGCCCCGGCACCTGGCAGTCGTCCTGGACGGAAACCGCCGCTGGGCCGCCTGCCACAACCTGTCCCTCGCTGCGGCGTACCGGGCCGGGGCCCGGCGGGTGCACGATCTGATGACCTGGTGCGAAGAAGCAGGCATTCCGGTCATCACGGTGTGGGCGCTCTCCCAGGGCAACCTCAACCGCGACGGTGAGCAGGTCGCCGGTATCGCCCAGGCGGTTACCGAAGGGGTACTGGGGATGGCCGCCGAAAGGCGTTGGAGGATCCGCCCGATCGGCGCCCTCGACCGGCTTCCCCACGACCACGCGGCCGTGCTGCGCGAAGTGGAGGCCGACACCCGGCATCACAGCGGGGCGGAGCTGAACGTGGCGGTCGCCTACAGCGGCCGCCAGGACATCCTCAACGCGATCAACACCCTACTTCACCACCGCCGCACCCCAACCGGCCCCGGCGTCCCCGCCTGTGCGCTCACTGAAGAGGACCTGGCACGGTATCTGTCGACCGCCGGCCAGCCCGACATCGACCTGCTCATCCGAACCTCCGGTGAACAGCGTCTGTCCGGCTTCATGGCCTGGCAGGTTGACCAGGCGGAGCTGTACTTCACGGACACCCTCTGGCCCGACTTCGACCGCGACAGCTTTGACGCGGCCCTGCGCTGGTACAGCACCCGCCATCGCCGTCGGGGCCTGTGACACCGCCCCGCCAACCGAAGGGACAACACCATGGCGGCCGACGACCAGTTCGGCATCCCGTTCACCGTACGCGTGAGCCCGCACCTCGACCAGGCCCGCGAGCACCACATCGCCTGGCTGCGCGAGCACAGCCTCCTCACCAGCACCGCACAGGTTCAGCGTTACCTGACCTACCGAATGAGCGAGGCCGTGGCCTGCTGCTACCCCGACGCCGGCGGCGCCGATCTGGCGGTGGCCACCGACTTCACCGGCTGGGCAAGGCTCTTCGATGACATGCTGGACGCGCCCGGCGTAAACAGCGTCCGCACTGCCGAGGAGGCCCGCAACCGCCTGCTCGCGCTGAGCAGCAAGGCGCCGACAGTCAGCGGCGTCAGCCCGTGCACACCCATCGAGACGAGCTTCGCCGATATGTGGAGCCGCGTCACGGAGGGCATGTCCCCCTCATGGCAGCAACGGTTCACCCGCATCCTCGACCGATTCCTCGCGGCATGCTGCACGGAAACCCGCAACCGGCAGCAGCACACACAACTAACGGCCGAGCAGTACCGCACACTGCGCCGCGACAGCGTCTGGTGCGAGGGCTTCTTCGCGCTCATCGAACGCACCAATCGGCTGGAAGTACCCGCCCAGCTCTTCTCCACATCGCAGTTCACCGTCGTGCAGAACGCCGGAAGCGACCTGGTCGCCCTGCTCAACGACCTGTACTCGTTCAAGGTCGAGGAGTCGAAGGGCGACTGCCACAACATGGTCCTGATCACGGAAAAAGAACGGGGCTGCTCGCGGGACGAGGCCATCGCCCACGTCCGCCAGGACATCAAGGACCTCACTCGGCAGTTCCTGGACGGCGAAGGCCACCTACCGGCCCTCTACCGCTCCCTGGGGCTGAACGCTCACCAGCGGCTTGCCGCCGAACGCTACGTGGAAGGCATGCGCAATTTCGTCGCCACCACACGCGACTGGTCTGCGACCTCCGACCGCTACTCCACCGAGCCAGGACAGTGAGGCGAGCAGGCACGTCCCAAGCCCACGGTCTCGCGGAAGGTACCGCAGGCGCCGGGAAGCTGCCGCTGATCGGTCACTTCCGCCGCTGCGTGATCCACTGGCGTTCCTGAGATCCGCCCAGTCGCCTCTCGCCGGCGGGATCCCATCTGACCTCGTGCCGGCGGACTGCACCCCAGCATGGGCACCAGCACATGAAGCGCCATCACGGGCTTGCGTCGTCCGCCAGCCGCGTTCATCAATCGACCGATTCCCGAACAAGATCAGCAAGGGTGCGGCCCGCAGCCGGAACGGCGCCGGATCGTGTGCGAGAAACGGAGAAGTCCGGCAAGAACGCCGAACGCGAGGAACTGTGGAAGGCGCTCGACTACCTGCGCGAGGGTGACACTCTCGTCGTCCCGTCACTGGACCGGCTCGGTCGCTCCATCCAGGACCTCATCGCGATTGTCTCCGGCCTGCGCAAGCGTGGCGTCGGCTTCACCTCGCTGCACGAGGCGCTCGACACGACCACGCCCGGCGGACGCCTGGTCTTCCACGTGTTCGCGGCCCTGGCCGAGTTCATCCGCGAACTCATCGTGCAGGGCACCAACGAGGGCCTGGACGCCGCTCGCGCCCGCGGCGCCCGACTCGGCCGCCCGCCGGCGATGACGGAGGAGCAGGTACGTCACGCCCGCGACCTGCTCGCCCCGCCCGGAAAACACCGTCACCTCGATCGCGAAGCTCCTCGGCGTCTCCAGGAACACGATCTACAACTACGTGCCCGAACTGAAGGGCGGTCGCCTCGCACTCGCTGAGGCGACGAGCACGCCGGAACTGCCCCAACCCACCAGGTCCGAAGACTGATCACCGCCGTTTGCGGCTGGTGACAGCGTTCTTACCAGCACCCCCAGTTGGTGACGGTCACGGTGGACGGCGTGCCGTACCTCGTCCCCCAGCGGCTGGCCAAGGCATACGAACGCGGTCTGCTCCGCCCCGAAGGCTGACCGCCGCATGACCCACACCCCCTCGCCGCGCCTACCCGTCACCGTCCTGTCGGGATTCCTCGGCGCCGGCAAGACCACCCTGCTCAACCACGTCCTCAGCAACCGTGAGGGCCTGCGCGTCGCCGTCATCGTCAATGACATGAGCGAGGTCAACATCGACGCCGCCCTGGTGCGCGGCGGCGAAGCAGCGCTGTCGCGCACCGAGGAACGCCTGGTCGAGATGACCAACGGATGCATCTGCTGCACCCTGCGCGACGACCTGCTGGAAGAAGTGGACCGACTGGCGCGCGAGGGGCGCTTCGACTACCTCCTCATCGAGTCCTCCGGCATCTCCGAACCCATGCCCGTCGCCGCCACCTTCGCCTTCGCCCGCGACGACGGCGCCACCCTCGGCGACCTGGCCCGCCTCGACACGATGGTCACGGTCGTGGACGCCGCGGGCTTCCTGCCCGAGCTGACCGCCGGCGACGAACTGACCGAACGGGGCCTGGACCAGTACGAGAACGACGAACGCACGGTCAGCGACCTGCTGATGGACCAGATCGAGTTCGCCGACGTCATCGTCCTCAACAAGCTCGACCTCGTCGACGCCACGTCAGCCGACCGGCTGCGGGCCACCCTGACCCGCCTCAACCCCGCCGCCCACATCGTGCCGGCCGTGCGGGGCCGCGTACCCGTCGGCGAAATCCTGGGTGCCAACCGCTTCGACCTGGAACGAGCCCAGCAGGCACCGGGCTGGGTCAGGGAACTCAACGGCGACCACGTCCCCGAGACAGAGGAGTACGGCATCTCCTCCACCGTCTTCCGCTCCGCGACGCCCTTCCATCCCGGGCGGCTGTGGACGTTCGTGACCGAGGCACTCGACAGCGGCGCCCACGGACAGATCCTCCGCTCCAAGGGCTTCTTCACCCTGGCCAGCCGCCCCCACGTGACGGGACTGTGGTCCCAGGCCGGCTCGGTGGCACGCTTCGAGCCCTCCTCCGCGCGTGACACCGACAGCCCCTACGCCCAGGAACTCGTGTTCATCGGCACCCACCTGGACGCGGAGCCGCTGCGGGCGGCCCTCGCCGACTGCCTCATGAGGGAGGACGAGCGCTCCCCCTCTTCCGACCCCTTCCCCGCCTGGGACACCTACGGCTTCGACGAGGTCTGCGCGCACGAGCACGAGCCCCTCACCGCCGTGGCGGGGAACTAAGACTCCGGGCCGGACGGTGGTCGCAGCCACGGCACCGTCCGGCCCGGTCTTCGACGAGATCGTCACCGCGATCGATACGTCTCGGCGCGCTTCGGCGGCCTGAAGTGCCCCCATCGCAGCCGACTTCTTCGGCTCCCGGGAACAGCGCGACCCCCTCGACAAGTTCGAGGCCCGCATGCCACAGGTACCGCACCGACGTGCTGCTGTTGCCGGCTGAACTCCCGCTCTGCCATGAGCAGATGGCACCCGCACACTCGCCACGCGGCGGCTCCCTCCCCAATCTCCAACGGCCGAGAGCCAACGGCTCAATCCACTGAGCCCGCCCTGACATTCGGTGGCACGTCCGGGAACGCCTCTGGCCGTGACCCCGCCGAGTCACGGCCAGCGACTCCGCCCGGCACGCGAGCGGCACGGCTACCAGGAGGACTTGGTGACCCCGGGAAGGAAGCCGGCGTGGGCCTGCTCACGCATCCGGACCCGCGACAGGCCGAACTTCCTCAGGTGGCCGCGCGGACGCCCGTCCACGCTGTCCCGGTTGCGCACCCGGGTCGCACTGGCGTTGCGGGGCTGACGCCGGAGCTCTTCCACCGCCGCCTGGCGTTCGGCGTCGGTGGAGGACGGCCGGCGGATGATCTCCTTCAGTTCCGCACGCCGGACCGCGTACCGCTCGACGATCGCCTTGCGCTTCTCGTTCTGCGCGATCTTGCTCTTCTTGGCCATCAGACCTTCTCCCCACGGGCACGGATGCGGGCCACGGCGGCCTCGATGCCAATGCTGTCGATGGTCTTGATCGCCTTCGCGCTGAGCACCAGCCGGACATGCCGGCCCTCACTCGGCAGCCAGTACCGCTTGCGCTGGATGTTGGGGTCGAACCGGCGCGAGGTGCGCCGGTGCGAGTGGGAGATGGTGTTGCCGAAGCCCGGTTGGGCGCCGGTCAGTTGGCAGTGGGCGGACAAGTTCTCTCCTGCCTCTCGTCTGACGATTACTTTTCGGTAATGGAAACCATTCCCATATAGTACCCCTCGAGGCTCGCACCGAGGTACAGCCGACTGCCGCGGGGAACGCTGACCTCCCGCCGTCCCCCTGCCGACCCGACCTGAAGGACACCCCCTTGAAGCCTGGAATCCACCCCGAGTACCGTCCCGTCGTCTTCCGCGACCGGGCCGCCAACTACGCGTTCCTCACCCGCTCCACCATGACCAGCGACAAGACCATCGACTGGGAGGACGGCAACACCTACCCGGTGGTCGACGTCGAGATCTCGAACGTGAGCCACCCCTTCTACACGGGAACCGCCCGAGTCCTGGACACCGCCGGGCGAGTCGAGCGGTTCGAGCGTCGCTACGGCCGACGCGGAGCGAACTGATGCAGGACGAGGCCCGACTGCCCGTCGTGATCGTCGGCGGGCTGCACGCCGATGCCCGCAGGACGGTCGTGGACCGCCTCCTGCACGCCGTTCCCGGCAGTGTCGCCCTCCACCACGACCTGTCCACTGCAACCGAGGGCACCGTCCTGCGACTGGTACGCGACGCTTCGGGCGAGCTGTCTCGCGGCGGTGCCCAGCTGGTCAACGACTGCGCGTGCTGTGCGCTGCGCGAAGATCTGGTTCCCGAGCTGGAGCGGCTGGCCGACAGCGGTCTGACCCGGCTCGTCGTCGTCGAGTTGTGGGACTCGGTCGAACCCAAGGCGATGGCCGAAGTCGTCGTCGCCCACGGTGTCGACACGGTCCGACTCACCAACGTGATCACGGCGGTCGATCCCGCTCTGGTCCTTCCCTGCCTCGCCAATGGCGACGACCTGGCCGAGGCGGGCCTCGCGGCCGCCCCCGGCGACCAGCGCACCGTGGGCGACACCTGGGCCCGGCAACTGGAGTACGCCCCTGTCGTCGCCGTCGTGGAGAGCGAGGACGCCGACGAGGAGGACCGCGCGCTCCTCACCCAGCTCCACCCCACTGCCCGTCAGGTGGACGCCGAATCCACGAAGCTGACTGAACTGGCCTTCGCCGGCTTCGACGTGGAGGCGGCGGCCGCAGCCCAGCATCCGGCTTGCGCCCTGCTCCCCCAGGAAGCCGACGAAGCTGGAGTCACCACCTTCGTCTGGCGCCGTCACCGCCCGTTCCACCCCGAACGCCTCTACCAGGCGCTTGAGGATCTCTGCTGTGCCGCCGCCCGAAGCCGCGGACGGTTCTGGCTGGCCGACCGCCCCGACACCTTGCTGGCCTGGGACGCTGCCGGTGGAGCCCTGTGTGTGGAGAGCGCCGGCCCGTGGCTGGCTTCCTTGCCGGACGCCGCCTGGGACCTGGTCCCGCCCGTCCGCCGGGCCGCGGCCGCGCTGGACTGGCACCCCGAGCACGGCGACCGCTGCCAGCACCTCGTCTTCACCTCACCTGGCCTCGACGGCGACGAGCTCGCACGAGTCCTCGAGTCCTGCCTGCTCACCGACGACGAGTACGCCGCCGGACCCGAGGCGTGGAAGAACCTCCCGGCCGCGTTCGATTCCCTGCTCGACCCTGTGGGATAGACGCCGCCCGCGTATAGCCCGGCACGCAACCCATCTCAGAAGGAACACGCATGCCCTGTCGCCAGGGCCCCCGTAAGCCTCTCAAGACCCGCCCCAACCCTCTGGACACGGCAGGGATCACGTACATCGACTACAAGGACACAGACCTGCTGCGGAAGTTCATTTCCGACCGTGGCAAGATCCGCGGCAGCCGCGTCACCCGCGTCTCGGCCCAGCAGCAGCGACAACTCGCCAAGGCGATCAAGAACGCCCGCGAGATGGCAATCCTTCCGTACGCGAGCCGGTAGGACCTCACTCCCCGTCCTTTCTGGCTTGGGGTGCGTATTCTTTTCGGTCCGAAACTCGGAGCGTTCAGTGGCTGTCCCCATGGCCATTGCGAGCGGCATGCGACGACTGCCCGCCAGGATGCGGCTGCTGCCACTGGCCGGTGCCCGGCACGGGGGCGTCTCCACCGGGCGGTGATGACGGTCCGCGTGTCGCGTCGGCGCCACCTCCCGCCCATGTGGCAACCGCCGTCGGCCTCGTCGCGGCGGTCACCCTCGTCACCGACGGGGCGATGCGGCGCCCTGGTCCACGAGCGGCCGACCAACGGTGAGCCGAGCGCGCGCCAAACGGGAACGTACCCAAGCGATCCCGTACCGCGTACGACGCCCGTCCAACACCGCCACGACGAGGCCGCAGTAGCGCAGACACGCCAGATGATTCGACAGCCTGGTCCGGGAGACGCTCAGGGCGTCGGCCGGATCCGCGGGATAGGAGGGTGCATCCCGCAGGAGAAGA
Source organism: Streptomyces spinoverrucosus (assembly GCF_015712165.1). Lineage (NCBI taxonomy): Bacteria > Bacillati > Actinomycetota > Actinomycetes > Kitasatosporales > Streptomycetaceae > Streptomyces > Streptomyces spinoverrucosus. The sequence goes on from NZ_JADPZX010000001.1 coordinate 1,249,789, forward strand.
AGGACACGACAGCGAATCGGACCCCGGCCCACCGGCGGACACCGTCACTATCTCGTCTGCCGCGCCTGTGGCTTGAGCGGGGTGGTGGAGGCGGACGCGGTGGAACGCTGGGCGGAGGACATGGCCGAGACCTCCGGGGTTCACAGAGGTGGAACACACCGTGGAACTTACGGGCATCTGTGTCCGCTGTCGCCTCACTCCGACCGCAAGAAGCTCAGCCGAGTAGCTCGGCCGAGCGGCGGGGCACAAGGCGCGGCGCCCGCCACCTCGGGTGGACGGGCGCCGCGGAGATCCGGCGATACGAGACCGGTCAGTGGCCGGCGACGACGCCGGACAGTTCGTTGGTGCTCTTCGGCAGGGTCACGGAGTTGAGCTTCGTGCCCGACTCCAGGTCGAAGGAGTGCAGTTGGCGCTTGCCCGGCTCGGAGACGTAGGCCGTGTCGTCGCGGACGAAGAGGGTGGGCCTGGCCTGCTGCCAGTCCAGCGGCTCCGTCCAGTCGTCCACCGCGTCGATCTTCTTCTCGACCTTGCCGGTCTCCGGATCGATGACGTGGAGGGTGCCATTGGTGCCGAGCACGAGGGCCTCGCCCTGGGGGCCGCGGGCGAGCGAGCGGAAGGAGTAGCTGGTGCCGAGATCGACCAGGCGTATCTTCGCCGTACGGGTGTCGATCAGCGAGATGCGGGTGGGCCGCTCCAGTTCCGCCTCGGCGTCGGTCTTGTAGTCGCCCAGGAGGACCGGCGAGAGGTCGCTGCCCCGCTGGTTGCCGATGCGGCCGTAGTCGTCGGGGGCGTCGACCTTGGTGAACTTTCCGTCCTTGTAGATCAGGACCCCGTCCTCGCAGCCGACGGCGACCGCCTCGCCCTTCGCGGCCGCCTCGCCGTGCACACCGGGGCAGTTCTCGGCGCGCTTGATCTCCTTGTTGTTCTTGTCCAGGACCAGGGCGCCGGTGCGCTTCTCCTCGGTTCCCAGGGTGCTGAGGAGTTCGCCGTTGGTCAGCTCGATGGCGACGCCGTGGTGGGGCTCGGCGGAGGTGTAGCTGCGGGACTGCGGCTTCTTGCCGTCGGCGAGGCCGGCGGGGTCGAAGACGTTCACCTCTCCCGTGCCGTCCGTGAACAGGACCGTCTTGCCGGCGTGCTGGACGACGTGACCGGGCTTGGCACCCTTGAACTCGGCGTCCGTGAAGGTCTGCCGGACGGCGTCGAAAACGCGGAATCCGGTGTCGGTGGAGATGACGACATGGTCCTTGTCGCCTGCCGGGTTGACCCGGTTGAAGCCCGGCAGTTCGACCGTCTTCGCGAGCTTCAGGGTCTCACCGTCGAGGACGTACAGTCCCCCGTCGTAGGAGGCGACCAGCGGGTTCTTGACCGCCGCGGCCTGGCTGCCCTTCGCCTGCTTCGGCTTGGTGTCGGTGGAGGTGTCGTCGTTCCCGCCGCAGGCGGTCAGCGCCATGGCCGCCGCCAGGGCGAGGGCCGTGCCCGTGAGCGTTCTGGTGCTTGTGGGCTTGTCCATCGGTGTGATTCCTCTCCGGCCCTCGTGGGGCGGTGTTCGGGTGCGGGTGGGACGGTCGGCGTTGAGTACGCCGGACAGCGGGGAAGCTCGTTCAGTCGCCGGTGAGGCCCTCGGTCATGGCCGAGGTGTTGGCGCGCATCATTTCCAGGTAGGTGCCGGCGCCTTTGCCCTTCTCGGTCAGCGACTCGGAGTACAGCGGGACGACGTCCACGTCGCCGCCCATCTCCTGGCGGAGGACCTCGGCCAGCCGGGTGGGCTGGGAGGAGTCGGCGAAGACGGTGCGTACGCCGGCCTCCCGCATGGCCTGTGTGAGGGAGCGCAGGTCGGATGAGCTGGGTGAGGCGAGGGTCGTGCCGCTGGGGATGACCGCACCGATCACCCGGAAGCCGAAGCGGTCGGCCAGGTATCCGAACACGTGGTGGTTGGTCACCAGGGCACGGCGGTCCCCGGGTATCGCGGCGAAGGACTTCTCCATCCAGGTGGCGAGGTCCGCGAGTTGGCCGTCGTAGCGTTCGGCGTTGTCACGGACGGCCTTCTCCTGCACGCCGTCGACGTGTTCCACCACCTGGTCCGCGATCAGTGCGGCGGCCTTGCGCACCCGGTCGGGGTCGGTCCAGAAGTGCGGGTCGGGCTCTCCGCCCTCTTCGGCGGGGCCGCCCTCGTCGCCGGTGTGGAAGGTGAGCGGGTCCGCCGCCTCGCCGGCCGCGAAGGTGGCCACACCGGAGTCGCGGGCGGCCTCCACGTGCCGCAGTACGTTCTCCTCCAGGCCCAGCCCGTTGTAGACGACCAGGTCGGCGTTCTCCAACTCGGCCGCCTGCACGGCCGACAGACCGAAGGAGTGCGGGTCGGCGTTGGGCTTCATCAGGACGCTGACGTCCGCCTCGTCGCCGACGATCGCACGGGTGATGTCACCGAGGATGTTGGTCGTCACCACGACCCGGGGCCGGTCGTCGTCGCTCGCACAGCCGGTCGCCGTGGCGGCGAGGGTGAAGAAGCTGATCAGGGTCAGGACCAGGGCGCGGACCCGCGCCGCCTTCGCGCGCACGCTCATCGCCCCGTCTCCGCCATCATGGACGGCCGGATGTCCAGGTCGAAAGTGCGGGCGACGCGGAGGCTGTCGTTGTAGTCGATCTCGTACACGCGCTTGCCCTCCGGGTCGTTGAGGTAGGCCCGGCTCCGGTCGATCTCGAGCACCGGTGCGGTGGCCGCGTCGGTCGGGATCTCGGGGACGTCCTGAAGCAGCCGGTCGGTCACCGCGGACTCCTTGCCGTCGGCGATGTCGTAGCCGTGCAGGGCTCCGTCGGTCTCCAGGACGATCAGCGGGGAGCCCTCGCCTGCGGTGTTGGCGGCGACGACGGGACCGGTCCTCACCCGTGTCCAGGCGCGCTCGGTCACGTCCAGGACCCAGACGGCCTTCGTGCCAGCGGGTGCGGTGAGCGTGGTGCTGCCCGCGCGGTGCCGGAACGCCGTGGCCCTCTCGTCCTTCGGTACGTCCTCGCCGTACGGGATCTTCTCGGCGGTGAAGGCGCCGTCGTCCTCGTGCACGAGCAGGGCACCGTCGGCGCACCCGAGGACGAGGCCGCGCCGGGTGACGGCATCGCCCCGCGGGTCCTCGCACCCGGCCTCCGGTGAGGCGACGCGTTTGCCCGAGCGGTCGAGCACGACGACCCTCGCCGGGCCCTCCCCGCCCCGCGTGAGCGCGATCAGGTGTTCCTCGTAAGGCACCACGGCCCCTGCGTAGGAGCCGGGAAGCTCGACCGGGGCGCCGATCGTGCCCTTCTCCAGACCGGCGCGGCGATAGACGGCCGCGCGGCCGTCCGCGCCGGTCACCACGGTCACGCCGGCGTCGCCGCGGACCAGGGTGCCGGTACCGCCCGGCAGTTGGCCGACGTCGCGGATCGTCGCCCGGTAGTAGTGCACGTGGTCGCCGTGGTCGACCATCCATGCGCCGCTGTCGAGGACATGGGTGCCGTTCGCGCCGTGGAAGTAGCCGAAGCGACCGTCCGTCGTGAGTGCGGTGACGCCTGTTCTTCGTTCGGTCTCGTGGACTTTGCCGCTGATCAGGTCCAGGACCGCGGTATCGCCGGTACCGGGGTCGCCGAGCAGCAGGCGGGACTGCTGCTCGGCGGCCTCGGTGGCTCCTTCGACATAGCCGTGGGGCGTGGTGGAGGAAGGGGAGCCGGGCTTGGACTCGATGCCGCCGCCGCTCGCGCAGCCAGCGGTCAGCAGGGCCAGGGCCAGGAGCGCCGACACCGGGGAAATGACGTCTCTTCGGACGAACAAGGGAGATCGCCTCAGTCAGGTTTCGTTCGGTCGGGTCGTGTGGGGGGTCGACGTGACCGCGGAAGCGGGGCTGTTCGCAGTCACCGCGGGGGTGGGAGTGGGGAGTTCCGCGAGGCGGGCGCGGCGTCGGTGGTGCACTCCGGACGCGAGGTGGGACAGGAAGAACAGGCTCACCGCCAGGCCGGAGACGGTCGCTCCGGCCGCGGTGCTCAGGTGCCAGGAGAGCAGCAGGCCGCCGAAGGTGGCGATCGCGCCGAGGACCGCCGCGAGAAGCATGACGCCGCTCACGCTGCGCGCCCAGGGCAAGGCCGCCGCCGGCGGGGCGATGAGCAGGCCGAGGACCAGCAACGTCCCCACGATGTGGAACGAGGCCACGATGGCCAGGGCCAGCAGTGCGAGCAGCACGGCGTGGGCCAGCCGGGGGCGCAGGCCGAGTGTCCGGGCCTTGCGGGCGTCGAACGCCAGGGCCAGGAAGGCCCGGTGACCGAGTACCGCGACGAGCAGCGCCAACAGCAGCGCCGCTCCCAGCAGTACCAGGTCGCTCTCGCGTACGGCGAGAACGTCGCCGAAGAGGAACCCGGTCAGGTCGACCGCGAACGACTGCGACCGCGACACGATGATGACGCCCAGGGACAGCATGCCGACGAAGAGCAGGCCGATTCCGGTGTCCTGGGACAGTCTCGGCGTACGGCCGAGGGCGGTGACGCCGGCGGTCATGACGGCCGCGCTCACCAGAGCTCCCACCATGAGGTTGCCCCCGAGCAGCGCGGCGACCGCGACTCCCGGCAGCAGTCCGTGGGACATGGCGTCACCGAGGAAGGCCATCCCCCTGAGTACGACCCATGTGCCGGCCAGGGCACATATGGCCGACACCAGAATCCCTGCCCACAGGGCCCGCTGCACGAAGGTCACCTCGAAAGGCGCCGTCAACCACTCCATAGAATGACACTACAATGACAACCATGTTCAATAACAATCGCCGTGAAGCCCCGGGCGCCGAGGAAGGAAACCATCGCATCCGGTTCGCCGGCCTGGACGCCGGATACCCGGGCAGACCCGTACTGCGCCAACTCACCGCGGATATACCGGCCTTGGCCATGACGGCGCTCGTCGGACCGAACGGGAGCGGAAAGTCCACCCTCCTCGGAGTCCTCGCCGGCGTGATCGAGACCACAGCCGGACAGCTCCGGTATTCCCAAGGACATCCGCCGGCCTTCGTGCCGCAGCGCGGTGCCGTCGGCGACGCACTGCCGCTCACCGTGCGGCAGACGGTGGAGATGGGGCGCTGGGGCGAGCGCGGCCTGTGGCGGCGGCTGACCAGGCACGACCGGACGCTGGTCGACTCGGCCATGGACCGGCTGGGCGTCGCCGACCTCTCCGCCCGCCAGCTCGGCGAGTTGTCGGGCGGTCAGCGCCAACGCGTCCTGATCGCCCAGGGCCTCGCCCAGCAGTCCGACCTCCTCCTGCTGGACGAGCCGACCACCGGGCTCGACCCGGAGGCCCGCGAGCGGATCGCGGCGCTGCTGGCGGAACTGGTCGCCGACGGCACCACCGTCGTCCAGGCCACGCACGACCTGGAAGCCGCCCGCACGGCGGACGCCTGCCTCCTCCTCAGCGACGGGCGGCTGGTCGGATGGGGCATACCTGACCAGGTACTCACCACCGAAGCCCTCGCCCGGATCTGGCAGCTGGCGTGAGCCTGGCCGGACCACTCGGTGGCACCGTTCGGCGCCGGGCCGACGCTCCCTCGCCTCTGGGTTCATCCGGGGACCGCAGGTGCCTCACCCATGAGCGTTCATCGCGGAACCCGGCATCCACGCAGCCCCACACACCACTTGGCAGCCTCAACCGTGCGCCGCCACGCTCAAGTCCGCCGACGGTCAACGGCGTCGGCGGCGCCATGCCGTCGAGCGCGAGGCACGGGGCCCGGGGGGCCTCATCACACCGGGCAGTCGGTCGCGCGGGAGGTGACAAGATGCTGCACGTGACAGCATTGGAAGCCGTCGCACCCACGGTCACCCCATTCGCCCGGCTCTCAGGGGTCTCCGGCGTCCTCCGGCAGGAACTCGCCGCCTGCTGGGCCACGGTGGTCAACGCCGGCGGGGCGGTCATTCCCGCGGACTGTCCACTGCCGCCTTGACACCGGCGGATGTGGCAGCCGCCGTGGACCGAATCGCGAAGAGCCTTGCGCCCGAGCAAGGGAGGCTGCTGGCGGCCACTCTCGACGGGGCCTGGCCGGTTGGCTCCTCGTCCGCCGCGAAGGACACCCGCTCGAAGCGCACTGCGGCGGGGTGAACCACGTACAGGCGCAAGCATCTCCGACGCCTGGGGATCGGGGCCGCGCTGATGCACCGGGTGTGTCACGTCGCGCGGGAGAAGATGGGCCTCGAACGGCTCCAGCTCTCGGTGCGGGCGGGCCTCGGGGTAGAGGACTTCTACCGCAAGGCCGGCTGGGCCGAGGGGGGATGTGACGTCGACCGGCTTCGACGAAGTACCGGTCGGCAGGTGAAGGGGCGACGGTCACCGCCGTCAACACCGTCGGCCCGTCCGAGACGTCCGCGCCCTCAGCTCCGGTGACGGTGGCGGCTCCCGGGCCCTCCCCCGAGCCCACGCCGGGCCCGACACCGACGCCAGAACCCACACCCTCGGGGGCGGCGAGCGGCGGCAACCTCGCCCGGGACCGGCGCGGAGGTGGGCTGGACCCTCACCCTGGGTGCGCTGATGTTGGGCGTCGGCGCCGGTCCGGTGATCTGGCGGCGCACCCGGCGCGAGCACTCATGAACGGTTCAGGGGCCTCCCACGCAGGGAAAGTTCGTGCGGACTCAGCCGGTCGCGCGGCGGACGAGCAGGACGTGGTCGGTGACCGTGGCGGTCTGCCCGCCCGGTCCGGTCGCCCGGCGGTCCCGCGCGTCGGACCGTTCGACGGCCCAGCCGGCGGCAGGCAGGCCGATGTCGGCGTAGACCTCCTCCGGGGTGGGAAAACAGGGCTCCTGATCCAGCTTCCAGGACCAGGGGGCGAGGGAGCCGTGATCGACGACGAGCAGCCGACCGCCCGGCCGCAGTGCCTCGGCGGCGGTCCGCAGGATCGCTCCGCGGGGCAGGTCGTACGGTGTGTGGAAGTACTGCGCCGAGACCAGGTCGAACTCCCCCGCCGGGAAGGTACGGGCCAGGTCGTGGCACTCGGCTGTGACGAGTTCGCCCATGCGCTGGGACCGTGCCACGTCGCCCAGCCGGTCCACGGCGGTCGGCGAGATGTCGACCGCCGTGACCCGCCATCCTCGTGCGGCGAGCCAGAGGGTGTCACCGCCCGTCCCGCACGCGAGGTCGAGCGCGAGCCCCGGCGGAAGGACGCCCGCCACCTCCGCGAGCACCGGGTTCACCCGGTCTCCCCAAGCGGCGCCGCCGTCCGCCCGTTCACTGTAGAGGGACTCCCAGAACTCCCCGGGCGTTCGCGCGGCGAGTTCCTCCGCCGTGGGTCCTTGAGGCTGCTGTGCCATGGTCACTCCTGTCGACGGTCTGTTCCCCGAAAGAGGCGGGCACCGGCCACTGTCGCCGGAACGGCCGACGCGCCGTCACATTTCTTGCTGTTCCGGCAAGGCGGACCGAGTGCGCAGGAGAGCTGACCCCACCCGGACAACGGTCAGTCCGCAGTGCACCGGGTACGACTTCGCCCATCACGTTGGCCACCGAGGCTACGGCGAGATCGAGACTGTGCCCGTCCAGCCGAAATCGAGGACCCCGCTGACCGAACCCTGCCCCCGCGTGCGGCAAGGCGGCGGGCCGTGCGGTCGTGCCGGTTCACCTCGTACACCTGCACGTGCCGATCCAACAGGTAGCGGGACAGATCCGCTGCGAAGGCGCCAGTGCCCTCCACACCGGCCCGGCGCACCTTACCCGGCTTGCGGGCCCAGGCGATCAGCCGACGGTAGCCGGCCGCCGTGGCCGGAAGGCCACAAGGGCCCAGGCCAACCCGGACCGTCGTACGCCTCGCTCCTCCGCGTCGTCGAGACCGGCGAGCCGGGGTACAACAGCGCCCTCGCACAGGCCCCAACCCACGCTGTCAGGTGTCACGCGCGAGTCACAAACCCCGTGGACACCCTCCGGCACAGGGTCCCGAAACTGGACATATATGTCCGCACCGGACTGGATGGACGGCCCTGGACGGCTTCTACAACCTGTGCCATGTGGTACCCAGGGAGGGACCCAGGATCAGGACGGAAGCCTCTTCTGGCCCGTCAAAGCGGTATTGCAGGGTGTTCGGTGGTGTCTCACTCACCCGCCTGCAGGGTCTCGCCGAGCGCGTCCAGGGTGTCGTCGTAGACCGCCGACTCGCCGCCGAAGTACGCCCGGGCGCCCGACGGTTCGGGTACGTCCTTGAGCCGGTTCACCAGGTCGCGCGCCTCGGTCGAGATGGCCTTGCCGTCGAATGCGATGGAGACCCGGGCCGTAGTGCCCTCGGCGCCGGTGATCCGGGCGCTCGTCGCGCCCTCGGTGGCGCCGAGCCGCTCGGCGTACGCCTTGGCGGGGTGACGCGAGGGCGACGGGAAGGCCCATGGGTCCGCGAGTGCGACGCGAGCCGGAGCTGCTCCCCGCCGCGAGGCCGGCGGGGAGGATGACGACGTCATGGCCAGGCTGAAAGCCGGGCGTGGGCGTGTCGGTGTCAGTGGCTGATGACGACCTTGCCGAAGTGGGCACCGCTCCCCAGGTGGGCGGCTGCGTCGAGGGCCTCCTCGAAGGGGAAGACGCGGTCGATCACCGGGCGCAACTGGTGCGCCGTGATGACCCTGTTCATGTCCTCCAGGTCGCTCCTGCTGCCGCCGCCGATCGCGCGCAGGGTCGCGCCGCTGTAGGTGAAGTCCAGGAGGTTCATTCCTGTCGTGTCATGCGCGACGTGGCCGACGAGCGAGATGACTCCGCGGTAGGCGACGGCCTTGATCGACTGCGCGATCGTCCCCGCGCCACCGACCTCCACGACAACGTCGGCGCCCTGACCGTCGGTGAGCCCCCGCACCTCGGCGCCCCAGTCCGGCGTGTCGACGTAATTGATCACGTCGCTCGCGCCGAGTTCGACCAGTCGCGCCGCCTTCTTCTCGCTGGACGTCGCGGCGATCACGCGGGCTCCCATGGCACGGGCGAGCTGCAGTGCGAACAGTGCGACGCCACCCGACCCCTGGACCAGCACCGTGTCCCCGGGGCCGACCCCCTCCAGCGCCGACCACGCCGTGACGGCGGCGCAGGGCAGTGTCGCGGCCTCCGTTGAAGTCCAGGTGCTCCGGCACCGACACCAGCCGCTGCTCGTCGATCACGACGTACTCGGCCAGCCACCCGTCGATGTCCGTGTGGTAGTTCTGGCCCGGCTTGCGCTGCGGTCCGCCGAACCAGAGAGGGTTGAACGAGTTCACCACTCGGTCACCGACCTGGAACGGTGTCACACCGGGGCCGACGGCCTCGATGACACCCGCGGCGTCGGACAGCGGCACCCGGCCGGGCGGCACCGGGTAGCGGCCGTCCAGCATGAACAGGTCGCGGGCATTGAGCGAGCTGGCGTGCACCCGCACCAGCACCTGACCGGTGCCGGGTGCCGGCGTCGGTTCCTCGACGAGTGCGCTCCGGCCGGATTCGGACATTCTGCCCACACGCATGCGGTGATCCCTTCTTGCGGTTGTGCCGTCCCCGGAGGGCGACACGATGTGATGACTGTTCGGCGAGGACGCCGGCCGCACCGGACCGAGCTACTGCGTGTCCAGGACGCCAGGGGTGTCATGCAGGACCACGCTCTGTTCGAGCGGGACGCGTCCCATGCGGACGTTGTTCACCGGTGCGGCCTGGTCAGCGGTGCCGAAGGAGATGCCGAACAGCAGCTTGAGCTCCTCGGGGAACGCCCAGGAACTCGCGGACGGTGTCGGCGTAGAAGCCGAGCATGGTCTGCGGGACGCCGTCGAACCCCCGGGCGGCCAGGGAGAGCAGGAAGTTCTGCCCGTACATGCCGATGTCGCCGGCTGCCCGTACGCCGTCGCCGAACGCCGGCATGAAGAGGAAGGCGGCATGGGGCGCGCCGAAGAAGTTCAGGCCCTCGCGGGCCGCTGCCTTCCGGGCTGTCCGGTCCTCGCGCCTCAGGCCCGTGGCCCGAGTGAGGGTCGCGGCCTGGTTGTGGGCCCGGTCGAGGTAGGTACCTTCGCCGAAGTCGGCGTAGTCGAAGGTGAAGTCCTAGGAGAAACGCCCTTGCTCGCCGGCCCTGAGCAGTTCCTTGCTCAGGGCGTCCCGTGCCGCGCCCGAGACGACATGCACCGTCCATGGCTGGGTGTTGCAGTTCGACGGCGCCGTCTGAGCGTCTTCCAGCACGCCAAAATCGTCAGGCGGTCCCGCAGGGCTCGGACGGCACCCGCCGACCGATCCGCCCGAGCGCAGGAGCGGGGAGACACCGTCGGGGCGCCGTTGACCTTGGTCACCGGCGCCCCGACGAAAAACGATCGGACGCTCAGGCCGCGCGGAAGTCGCCCGCGAGCGCAACCGCCATCCGCAGCTCCGGCACCGCCTCCGCGCCCCGGCCTCGCCGCTCGAGAGTGCGCCCCAGCATCAGCCGGGCGTATTGCTCGACGGGGTCGAGTTCGATGGCCCTGCGCAGTTCGGCCTCGGCTCGATCCTCTACTACACCGCCGCCCTGGCGTCGCGGAACCGCAACCCACGGACGGGGCCATTGTGCGGAGTGACCCCCGGTGTGTGTCGCCTGCGGGGACGGCAGGCGACACACCATCATGGCTCGGCGACGACCCTTCCCCCGAGGCTGTCGCCGAGCCCTTTACCGTCCTCCGCGGCTTCGCCCGGACAGGCAGGCCACGCCACACGACCAGCAGGAAACCGATCGGTTTATATTTTGCCCGAAACGAGTTAACCTCACGGTATGAGCACTGAAGTGAAGCAAAGCTCCCGAGAGCGGCTGCTGGAGGCAGCGGCAACGCTCACCTACCGAGACGGCGTCGGTATCGGCATCGAGGCGCTGTGCAAGGCCGCGGGGGTGTCGAAGCGGTCCATGTACCAGCTGTTCGAGAGCAAGGACGAACTGCTGGCAGCGAGCCTGGAGCAACGCGCTTCCGCCTTCGTGGCGACACTCCTGCCCGCGGCGGACGAGGGCCGATCAGCACGCGAGCGGATCCTGCACGCCTTCGAGCAGGTGGAACGGCAGGCCGGCGCGCCGGAGTTCCGAGGCTGCCAGTACCTGGCTGTGCAGATCGAGCTCAAGGACCGGAGCCACCCCGCGAGCCAGGTGGCCCACCGGGTCAAAGGAAACCTGACGGGCTTCTTCCGCACCGAGGCCGAACAGGGCGGCGCGAGCGACCCCGACCTGCTGGCCCGGCAGCTCAGCCTCGTCTTCGACGGCGCCAGCGCCCGCGCGGGGATCGGAGCCGACAATCTCACAGGGCTCATCGCCCCGACGGTGGTCACCCTGCTCGATGCGGCAGGGATGAGCTGACGCATCGCTTTTCGAAAGGGCCCCGTGAGCGATGCGCTCTCCGGGTTGACGCCCGGCGTCGGCGCACTGCGCGACTCCGGTGGCTTCACAGCCCCGCTTCCCGGCAGTCGGAGGGAAGCCCGACGGCTGTAAGGGTATTGATCAGCATGCCGCGCACGAGGAAGGCCGCGGCCTCGCCCCCTGACAGCGACTGAGGCGCAGGGCGAGAGCTGCATCAGAGGCGTTTGCGGGTGCGTCGAGAGCAGCCACATGCAAGCGCTCGCCATGGCATGGCGGGCCTCCTCGCCGCCCTGCCCCCGTCGGCCGGTCGCTCGAAAGCCAGACGGGCGCCCTCCATACCCCAAGTCAAGGCGGCGATGAAGATCGCCTTGCTGCCAGGGAAGCCGGAAGAGGTACGACTGCGTGACTCCGACGCGCTTGGCGATCACCTCGGTAGAGGTGCCGTAGTAGCCCTTGATCGTGAACTCGGCGATCGCCGCCGAGCACCCTGGGACTTGCATGCGAAAACCGGTCGGTTTACGGTGAGGGAAACCGATCGGTTTTCCCAATGAGTCCGGGAGTCCATGATGAGCACACATCGGCCGGTGGCACTCGTGACGGGTGCGTCGTCCGGCATCGGGAAGGCAGCCGCGCTCGCGCTGGTCCAAGCGGGGTTCGAGGTGGTCGGCACAAGCCGCGACATCGCCCGCGTCACCCCACCCGGCGGCGTGACCCTCCTCGACCTGGACGTGGCCGGCGACGCGTCGGCCGCCGCCGTGGTCCAGCAGGTGATCGACCAGTTCGGGCAGATCGACGTCCTGATCAACAACGCCGGCATGGGCTTGATGGGTGCGGCCGAGGAGAACTCCCTCGCCCAGGCCCAGGTCGTCTTCGACGTCAACGTCTTCGGCGTGATGCGCATGGTGAAGGAAGTACTGCCCCACATGCGCGCCAGGAGGCACGGCCGCATCATCAACCTCTCCTCCGTGGTGGGCTTCCTCCCCTCGCCCTACATGGCCGTCTACTCCGCCTCCAAGCATGCGATCGAGGGGTACACGGAGTCCCTGGACCATGAGATCCGCGAGCACGGCGTCCGGGCGCTGCTCGTCCAACCGGCCTACACCAACACCGGATTCGAGGCCAACAGCCCGCGGCCCGATACGCCCCTGGAGGTCTACGCGAACCAGCGGCGCGCCTTCGACCGCATGATGGAGACAGCGATCAAGGACGGCGACGACCCCGCCGCCGTCGCCAAGGTGATCGTCGCGGCAGCGACCGACCCGAAGCCGAAGCTGCGCTACACGGCCGGTCCCCTGGCCGGACGCGCCAGCGTCCTGCGCCGCCTCGCTCCTGCCGGGGTCTTCGACAAGCAGATCCGCAAGCTCAACCAGCTGGCCGGCTGACTCCCGCCCGCCCCGAGCACACCCACAAGAACAGGACTCCCAGGGAGCGGCACATGGCACAGAACCAGATCGAGTTCGACGTACCGGCCAACATGCGTGACGGCACGGTGCTGCGCTCGGATGTCTACCGGCCCGGCGGCAGCGGGCCGTGGCCTGTGCTGCTGAGCCGGCTGCCGTACGGCAAGATCCGGTGGCTGCGGCCAGGCGCGGCTTCATGGTCGTGATCCAGGACACGCGCGGCCGGTTCGCCTCCGAGGGCGAGTGGGAGCCGTTCACGTACGAGGAGAGCGACGGTTACGACACCGTACGGTGGGCCGCCGCCCTGCCCGGCTCCAACGGCTCCGTCGGCATGATCGGCGGCAGCTACTTCGGCAACACCCAGTGGATGGCGGCGCTGTCGAAGCCGCGGAGCTGAAGGCGATCGCGCCGTTGATCACGTGGTCGGATCCGGACGACGGGCTGTGGACGCGCGGCGGTGCGATCGAGCTCGGCATCACCGCGCCCTGGTCGCTCATGCAGGGCGCCGACACGTTGATGCGCCGGCACGCTACCGATCTGGACGGGCTGGTGAGCAGCATCACCGGGCTGGTAAGAGATTTCGACGGTCTGGCGGGCGGCGGTTACGGGGAGCTGCCCGCCGGGCGGTTTCCCGCGTTCGCCCGGCACGACCTTCCCGAGCTGGGCTATGAGCGGTCCCGGCGGGAGCCCGAGTGGGCGCGGTCCTGCCGCGTCGCGGGCTGGTACGACATCTTCAGCCAGGGCACGCTCGACAACTTCACCGCCATGCGCCGCGCCGGCCGGTCCGGCACGCTGGTCATGGGCCCGTGGACGCACACCAACTGGCGGAACGTGGTCGGTGAGGTCAACTTCGGGTTCGCCGCGCACTCCGATTTCATGGGCATGCGGGGACGCATGCACGACATGCAGTTCGACTGGTTCCAGGGCACGATCGGCGACGGCGCCGCGCCGGAGCCGGAGACGGGCAAGGTGCTGCTGTTCGTCATGGGGACCAACCAATGGCGAGAGGAGACCGAATGACCCCTGTCACGGGCGGTGGACACCGACTTGCACCTCCGCGCGGACGGACGCCTGACCCTTGAGCCACCGTCCGCTGCCGAACGGTCGGAGGCGTTCACCTACGACCCCATGGATCCGGTGCCCACCACCGGCGGCGCGCTCCTCATGTCCGACGAGTTCCGACCGGGCCGCTCGACCAGACGGCCGTGGAGGAGCGCGAGGACGTCCTGGTCTTCACCACCGACCCGCTCGCCGAGGACGTCGAGATGACCGGCCGCATCCGGGCGGTGCTCTTCGCCGCCACGGACGGCCCCTCGACCGACTGGGTGGCGCGCCTGTGCGACGTGGACGAGCACGGCGTCTCCCGCAATGTGACCGATGGCATCCTGCGGGTCGGGGCGACACCGGGCGAGCCCGCCGAGCACGTCGTGGACCTGTGGTCGACCAGCATCGTCTTCCGGGCGGGTCACCGCATACGGGTCCAGGTCACCTCCAGCAACTTCCCCCGCTGGGACCGTAACCTCAACACCGGCGAACCCGAGGAGAGCGCGACCACGGCCCAAGTGGCCCAGCAGCAGATCTTCCACGACCCCGTCCGGCCGTCCCGCATCGTCCTGCCGGTGGTTCCGGCCCGGTAACAAGCGCCGAAGGGCGCATGGGCGACATGGCCGACGTCAGCTCGCCCAGACCGGCCTTCCCCAGGCCGCGGCTCTTTCGCGGACAGGACCTGGACGTGGCCGAGTGCTACGTCGTCGAGCCGCCGCATGTGGGCTGATCGTCGCCCGGCAGTTTCCCCGGGCCCGGGCTCCGTCACACGGAGGGGGCGGCCTGACCGCACATGGTCCTCCGACGCCCCGAGCCCCCACCGCTGCCGAGGCCGTCACGGCCGTCCGAGCGGCTGTCGCCCCAGACCGGGCACCCCCCACTCTCTCCGCCGGACTCCCGGGTGAGGTCATCGCTCCCCATGGCTTCCGATGCGTTTCAAACAACTATGACCCGGCTTGCGCGAGGAAACCGATCGGTTTACGGTGGGTGAAACCGATCGGTTTCCTAGTTCTTGGGAGGTAGTCGTGACAGCAATCGAAAGCGCCACCGTCCTCGTCACCGGAGGCGGCCGGGGCATCGGCAAGATGCTGGTCGAGGAGCTCTACGCACGTGGTGCCGACAAGGTCTACGCCACGGCCCGTGACCCGCGCGCGGTGACCCACCCCCGTGCCGCTCCGCTGTCGCTGGAGGTCACCGACCCTGCGTCCGTCGCGGCGGCCGCCGAGCAGGCCCAGGACGTCACCATCCTGATCAACAACGCCGGCGCCTCGGTCCGCGCCTCACATCTCGACTCCCCGGTGGAGAACGTCCGCCGGGAAATGGAGACCAACTTCTACGGGCCGCTGCTGGTGACCCGGGCCTTCGTCCCGATCATCGAGCGCAACGGCGGGGGCCACATCCTCAACGTGCACTCCGCCCGGTCCTGGCCGGCCGACGAAACGGCCTACGGCGCCTCCAAGGCCGCCCTGTGGTCGCAGACGGCGGGCATCGACGCGCCCAAGGCCGACCCCCGCGACGTCGCCGTGGCCGCGCTCGACGGCATCGAGGCGGGAGCGCACGAGGTGCTGGCCGACGACATCACCCGCTGGGTCAAGTCGCAGCTGTCCGCCGACCTGGAGGCCCTCTACGCCCAGCTGAAGAAATAGCACGCGCTCACCGATTCAAAGGTTCAAAGGTTCAAAGGTTCAAGGAAATGCTCATGGAAAGTTCGCTCACCCACCGCTTCGTCGACGTGAACGGAGTCAGACTGCACATCGCCGAGCAGGGGCAGGGGCCGCTGGTCCTGCTGCTGCACGGCTGGCCGGAGAGCTGGTACTCCTGGCGTCACCAGTTCGGGGCGCTGGCAGCGGCCGGATACCGGGTCGTCGCCCCCGACCAGCGCGGCTATGCCCGCAGCGAGCAGCCGCTGGACGTGGCCTCGTACACCCTGCTCCACCTCGTCGGTGACGTGATCGCCCTGATCGAGGAACTCGGCGAGGAGCAGGCGATCGTCGTGGGCCACGACTGGGGCGCACCCGTCGCCTGGACCGCCGCGATGCTGCGCCCCGACACGGTCCGCGCCGTGGCCGGGCTCAGCATTCCGCCGATCCTGCCCGGCGGGATGGTCCCGCCGTCGATCACCCGCACCCAGTACGGCGAGGGCTTCTACCAGGTCTACTTCCAGCAGCCGGGAGTCGCCGACGCGGAGTTCGCCAAGGACATCCCGGAGTCCTTCCGCCGCCTCCTGGTCGGTGCCTCGGGCGACAACCCGCTCGGCAGGGAGCCCCGTCCGCTGGTCATACCCGACGGCCTGGGTCTCCTGGACACCATGCCGCAGTCGCCCGACCTCCCGGCCTGGCTGACGAAGGAGGACATCCAGGCGTACGCCGAGGACTTCGCCCTGCACGGCGAGCAGGCGTTCACCGGAGCCTTCAACTGGTACCGGAACATCGAGCACAACAACGAACTGCTCGCTGCTTTCCGGGGGCGCGGGATCGACGTCCCCGCGCTGTACGTGGTGGGAGACCGCGACATGGTCACCTCGCTGCGCGGGCCGGACGGGGGCAGCTCTCTGAGCGAGATTCTGCGAGGCGAGGGCGGGTCGGGCAACCCGATGAGCGCTGTCGCGCCTCAACTGCACGACGTGGTGGTGCTTCCGGGTTGCGGGCATTGGACGCAGCAGGAGCGTCCCGCGGAGGTCAACGCCGCACTTCTGGACTTCCTCGCCCGCATCGACGGCTCTTCGCCCCGATGACACTGCGCAGGATCCGCCTGGCCGGCACGGTCCGACTGGATCAGGGCCCAAGGTCCACGTGGATGCGGCCACCGAGCCAGGCGGCTTCGTCTTCATCCACCGCCTCCGGCGGGGATGGTCACCTCCACGAGTCAGACCGAGACCCTGACCGGCCACCGCGCTGAGCTGCGGCTTTCCGAACGGCTGACTCACCACAACCAGAAAGAGGACACAACGATGCCAGAGCGCAATCCCATCCTGATCACCGGAGCCGCCGGCCACATCGGCGGTGTGAGCCGAACGATCGTCGACATGCTGCTTGAACAAGGGCACCCGGTACGCGCGTTCGTGCGACGGGACGACGAACGCGCGCACGCGCTCCGCCAGGCCGGAGCCGAGGTCTTCGTCGGAGACCTGCTCAACATCGCCGACGTGACCGCCTCGCTGAAGGGCGTCCGACGCATCTACTTCAGCATGAGCCTGTCGCCGTACTACACCGACGCCGTCAGCCTGATGGCCGCGGCGGCACGGGCCAAGGGCGACATCGAGGTCTTCGTCAACATCTCAGAGTTCGAGCAGTCCTTCATGACGGTCGAGAAGATGACCGCACCGGAGGAAGAGCGACGTGCGTGGCTCGGCGGGAACATCACGGAGTGGTCGCCGCAGCAGCGGGCCCACTGGGTCGCCGAGCGGGTGCTGGAGTGGTCCGGCCTTCCGACCGTCAACATCCGGGGGGCCATGTTCGTCGAGAACCCCCTCATGACGTGGCTGGCGCTGGAGCCGCTGAGCAAGGGCGAACTGCGCCTGCCCTTCGGCCCTCACCGGCTCGCGCCCGTCGCGGGTTACGACGTGGCGGAGGTGTCCGCGAAGATCCTGGCCGACCCGGCACCGCACATCTCGAAGTCCTACGAGCTCAACGGTCCGGAACTGAAGGACATGCACGGGTTCGCCGAGGACTTCGCGGCCGTGCTGGGACGCGAGGTCGTCTACGTTCCCGAAGACATCGAAACCTGGAACGAGACCTACGTGGACAGCAACCTCGCCGAGTACCCGCACACCGCGGCGCACATGAAGACCCTGACCCGGCTGATCGGCGGCGGAGGGTACCGAGGCGTCACCGACCAGCTGGAAACCCTGCTCGGGCGCCCGCCGAAGTCCGTGCGGTGGGCGCTGGAGAACCATCCGCGCATCCAGGAGCTGGCGGCTGCTCTGAGCCACTGAACGCCCCAGAGAGGAAGCCAGTCTTCCGCTTCACCGATTAGCGCTGGAGGAGACGGCGAACGCGCAGTGCGCGGTGCAGCGCTGTGGGCAAGGCGCTCGCGCGAGTGGCTGTGGCCGGCTGATCACGTACTGGCGCGACGGCTGTTACACGGCGCTGCACGGAATGTGATGAAACCGCGGTCATGAGCGAGGAGACGAGCGATGAGGTTGCCGGGACCTGTGGAGGAACAGCCTTCACGCCGGCGGTTGGAGCGCGTCGACTTGGGAGAAGTGCCCTACACGGCGGCGCAGGCGGACATGGTCCAATGGGTTGAGGAGCGCAAACAGGGCCTCGCGGCCAACCGGCTCTTCCTGCTCACGCACCCTGCGGTGATCACCTACACCGCCCGTACGCCGAACGACCAACTGCCCGACGCGGACTCAGCCATCGCCCTGGTGCAGACAGACCGCGGCGGGCATGCCACCTACCACGGTCCAGGCCAGCTCATCGGCTATCTCGTGCTCAACGTGCGCGAGCTCGGTCCCCGTGGTCTGGTCCGCCGTGTCGAGCAGGCGCTGATCGACGCACTGGACACCCTCGGTTTCCCAGCGATCCGCCGCGAGACGCCGCCGGGGTCGCAGAGCCTGGCGGGCGTGTGGACCCCCGGTCACCGCAAACTCGCCTCGATCGGCATGCGCATCAGCGGAAGTGTCTCCAGCCACGGCTTCGCCCTCAACATCGACCCCGACCTGAGCGTCTACACCGCCTTCACCGCCTGCGCCCTGCCCGGCGTCCGGATGACCTCCCTGGCCGAACTCGCCGCCGAACGCGGCCTGCCGACCCCAACCCACACCGAGGTGCGCGACGCGGTCGCACGAGCGGTCACTACGCACCTGACATCACGTTAGAAAACAGGAAAGGATGCCCGATGGCCAGCAAGAACAAGCTCGAAGACCATCCCACCGTCGTCCAAGTCCGCCAGCGGCACGATCGTGGCGTCACCCGGCCCGCAGAGCCGCTGGATGCGTCCTGGCTGCGGCAGCTATGTCTCGACGCGGGTGCGGACGATGTTGGTTTCGTCGAGATCGACCGGCCGGAAATCGCCGACCAGCGAGCGGACCTGGAAGCCGCGCTGCCCGGTGTCCGAGTGTTGATCAGCTTCGTGACCCGAATGAACCGGGAGAACGTCCGCACTCCTGCGCGCTCCGTTGCCAACCTGGAGTTCCATCACACTGGCGACCACTCCAACGAGGTCGGCCGGCAAGTGGTGGGCAAGCTGGAGGCGATGGGTGTGCGCGCCATCAACCCCGCGATGGGTTTTCCGATGGAGATGGACAAGTTCCCCAGGAAGACGTGGGTCGTCGGGCACAAGCCGGTCGCCGTGGCGGCCGGACTCGGCAAGATGGGCATCCACCGCAACGTCATCCACCCGAAATTCGGCAACTTCGTCCTGCTGGGCACCATCCTCATCGACGCCGAGGTAAGCGACCTCTCCCAGCCCATCGAGTACAACCCCTGCCTGGAATGCAAGCTGTGCGTGACAGCCTGCCCGACCGGGGCGATCGCGTCCGACGGTCACTTCAACTTCTCCGCCTGCTACACACACAACTACCGTGAGTTCATGGGCGGCTTCGGCGACTGGGCCGAACAGGTTGCTGAAAGCCGTGACGCCCACGACTACCGCTCGCGAGTGAGCGACAGCGAGAGCGCGTCCATGTGGCAGAGCCTGTCCTTCGGCGCCAACTACAAAGCGGCCTACTGCATGTCGGTGTGCCCGGCCGGCGAGGACGTCATCGGACCCTGGTTGGAAAATCGCAAGTCACACCTGACCCAGGTCGTGCGCCCACTGGTGGACAAGGAAGAGACCGTCTACGTCGTCCCGGGTTCCGACGCCGAGCAACACGTGGCCAAACGGTTCCCGAACAAGCGAACGAAGCACGTGGCGATGAGCTTGCGAGCGAACAGCATCGACGGTCTCGTGGAAGGCATGCCGCTGATCTTTCAGCGCGAACAGGCCAAGGACATGTCCGCCAGTTACCACTTCACCTTCACCGGCGACGAGTCTCGGCAGATCACCGTGACCATCCGCGACCGCGAACTCGATATCGCCGACGGACATCACGGTGAGCCTGATCTCAGGATCACCGCCGACACGGCCACCTGGCTGCGTTTCCTCACCAATCCGACGATGCTGGCGTGGGCACTGGTGCGGCGCCAGATCAAGTTGCAGGGCTCCCCTCGGCTGCTGCGCGACTTCGGCCGTTGCTTCCCGTCCTGATCGGTCAGGAAAGAACGCGGACCACCGAATCATCACCCGTAAAGAATGAAAGGCCGATCATGAGCACTCTCAGCACCGAGGTCGAACTCGACCTCGTGTTGGAACGCAAGGAATCCATAGCCGAAGGTGTTGTGCTGCTGACGCTGCGCGACCCGGAAGGCCGTCCGCTGCCGGAATGGCAGCCGGGGGCACACATCGATCTGATACTGCGATCCGACCTCGTCAGGCAGTATTCCCTCTGCGGAGACCCAGCGGATCGAACCCGCCTTCAGGTCGCGGTGCTGCGCGAACCGGAAAGCCGGGGCGGGTCGAGCCACGTGCACGACGTACTCAAGGAAGGTGAGTCGGTGCGCATTCGCGGGCCACGCAACCACTTTCCGCTCGTGAAGGCCAAAAGCTACCTGTTCATCGCAGGCGGGATCGGGATCACCCCGATCCTGCCCATGATCGCGGCCGTCAACGCGAGCCGCGCCGACTGGCGACTCGTATACGGGGGCCGTACCCGCGCTTCGATGGCATTCGGTGAGACGTTGCAGGGGGCGTACGGAGAGCGGGTGAGCCTGCGGCCGCAGGATGAGTACGGGCTGCTGGACCTGCCTTCGCTGCTCGGCAAGCCGCAACGCAAGACAGCCGTCTACAGCTGCGGTCCGGAACCGCTGCTCGCGGCGGTCGAGGCCGGCTGCGAGAGGTGGCCGAGCGGATCTCTGCACCTGGAGCGCTTCGCCCCGAAGAACGATGTCACCGCCGGGCCGCTCACGACCTTCGAAGTCGAACTCGCCCAGAGCGGCAAGACACTGAAGGTCTCTGAGGACATGTCCATTCTTGAGGCCGTCGAAAGCACCGGTGTGTCGGTGATGACATCGTGCGAGGAGGGAATCTGCGGAACCTGCGAAACGGCGGTACTGGCCGGGGAGATCGACCACCGCGACTCGGTCCTGGACGACGAGGAGCGCGCCGCGGGCAACACAATGATGATCTGCGTCTCCCGAGCCAAGGGCAACCGCCTGGTCCTCGACCTCTGATCCGCCGTAGAACCATTCCGGATGCTGCGTCAGCTGCCCCGTCCGATCGTTGCAGGTCGCTACGCCGCGGCGTCGGGCCCCTTACAAGCAATCACAGGCGTATCACCAACCCCGTAGACGCTCTCACGTCACAAGGCCCTGACCTGGACCTGCGCGCTCGCCGACGAACATCATGCGGCTCTCAACGGCGGGTTGTCCGCGGCCTTCTTCGCTCCACCGCGCCGGCAGCTGGGCCGTACTCCGGCGGGTGCGCGGATCCCACGCGTGCAGGACCCCAGTACGGTCACTGGCCCCGATCCGATCGCCCGCCATGAACGGCGTGGTGGTGAAGGCGCCGCCTGCGCTCTTGCGCCACAGCTCTCTGCCAGAGAGCGGATCGGGGACTACAAGCCGCCCTGGGTCGAATGCGGCGATGTAGACGGCGTCGTCAGCGACCAAGGGGGTCGTACTGATGCGTCGGGACACCTGAGTGTTCAAACAACGGGTGTCCCTCTTGCCCGTCCCAGGCCTGCGCCCGGCCGCCCCCCGTAGTCAGATGAACCGTCGTGCGACGGTAAGGGCCCGGCGTCCCGAAGCCGGGATGCCGGGCCCCCCTTACCGGGGCGCGATCAGGCGGGGCGGATGTTCTCAGCCTGCGGGCCCTTCTGGCCCTGCGTGACGTCGAACTCGACCTTCTGGCCCTCCTGCAGCTCGCGGTAGCCCTGGCTGGCGATGTTGGAGTAGTGGGCGAAGACGTCGGGGCCGCCGCCCTCCTGCTCGATGAAGCCGAAGCCCTTCTCGCTGTTGAACCACTTCACTGTGCCCTTGGCCATGACTGTCTCCTTTGAGGGAAACCGGGCACGCACCCTGCGTGACCGGGAGGTGATCGCCCTGGTCCGGAGAGGCGCTGAACAGCAAGAACGCCCGTGAGGCGATCACGGGCGAACGGAACTTCGGAACCACGACTGCTGATCACAACGCTATAACGGCATGACGGAAGCCGCCAGCGAAAACGCGCCAGTATCCGGCCCGGAACGATGGGCTGGACCGCCCGTGAGGCTCGGCCGATGGTGATCAAGCAGTTTCGCGCCCTTCTTCTTCTGCACAAGGCTGCGGCGAGGCATGACCTCTCCCCGCCGCCGACTGTTCTCCGGGTGGGCCCCACCGGTCATGCGTGACCGGCCCCTCCCCACACGACGTCACCTTCGACTTCCCGGAACCGGCTCGAGACCAGGGACGAGCCACCCCCGCGTGACCTCGTCGTCGAGTTCGATGGGGCACCACATCGGCTTCCTGCATGGCGGGCGGGGGCGGCAAGCGCTTCTGGGACACCGCCGTCTGTCTGCCCGGCGAAGGAAGCTGCCTCGGGGCCCTCTCAGCCCACGTGCTCCTGAGCGCCGAAGACATCCGAGTCTCGACCACTGCGAGTGGACCGGTGCCGAGGCCCGCCGGGGGCAGCGCACGTCGGAAAACACGACAGGGTGCACGAGATCTTCTCCAGCACCGGGCGAACGGTTCGGCCACGGAAGGTGGTACCGCTTTCACCGCTCCCTGTCCCCGGTCGCCGGCGTGATCCGATCGTGCCGAGGCACGCTGCGGGTGCCCCGCTCCGTCGGGACAAGGAGATCGCACAGGCAATGGATCACCCTGTCCCGCTCTCCGGGTACCGTCAGGGTATGAGTCATCCGCACCCCGAGCTGAAAGCCGCCCCGCCCCTTCCTGAAGGAGGGCTGCGGGTCATCGCCCTGGGCGGCCTGGGGGAGATCGGCCGCAACATGACCGTCTTCGAGCACGCGGGCAAGCTGCTCATCGTCGACTGCGGCGTACTGTTCCCTGAGGAGACCCAGCCCGGCGTGGACGTGATCCTGCCGGACTTCACCTCGATCCGCGACCGGCTGGACGACATCGTGGCCGTGGTCCTCACCCACGGCCACGAGGACCACATCGGCGGCGTGCCGTACCTGCTGCGCGAGCGGTCCGACATTCCCGTCGTCGGCTCCAAGCTGACGCTGGCGTTCCTGGAGGCCAAGCTCAAGGAACACGGCATCCGGCCGCGCACGGTGCGGGTGCGGGAGGGCGACCGGCGTGGCTTCGGGCCCTTCGACTGCGAGTTCGTGGCGGTCAACCACTCCATCCCCGACAGCCTCGCGGTCGCGATCCGCACCCGGGCCGGGATGGTGCTGCACACCGGCGACTTCAAGATGGACCAGTTCCCTCTCGACGACCGCATCACCGATCTGCGTGCCTTCGCCCGCCTCGGCGAGGAGGGCGTGGACCTGTTCCTCACCGACTCCACCAACGCCGAAGTACCCGGCTTCACCACCTCCGAGCGAGAGCTGAGCCCGGCGATCGAGCAGGTGATGCGCACCGCGCCGCGCCGGGTCATCGTCTCCAGCTTCGCCAGCCACGTGCACCGCATCCAGCAGGTCCTGGACGCCGCCCACCAGCACGGCCGTAAGGTCGCCTTCGTCGGCCGGTCGATGGTCCGCAACATGGGCATCGCCCGTGACCTGGGCTATCTGAAGGTCCCCTCCGGTCTGGTCGTGAGCACGAAGGAGTTGGAGAAGCTTCCGGATCACAAGATCGCTCTGGTGTGCACCGGCTCCCAGGGCGAACCGATGGCCGCGCTGTCACGGATGGCCAACCGCGACCACATGATCCGCATCGGCAAGGACGACACCGTCCTGCTCGCCAGCTCCCTCATTCCCGGCAACGAGAACGCCATCTACCGGGTGATCAACGGACTCACCCGGTGGGGCGCCCACGTGGTCCACAAGGGCAACGCCAAGGTGCACGTCTCCGGACACGCCAGCGCCGGCGAACTCGTCTACTGCTACAACATCGTCAAGCCCCGCAACGTCATGCCCGTGCACGGCGAATGGCGCCACCTGCGGGCCAACGGCGACCTCGCCATCCGTACCGGTGTCGACCCCGACCGGGTCGTCATCGCCGAGGACGGCGTCGTCGTCGATCTGGTCGACGGGCGCGCATCCATCACCGGCAAGGTCCCCGCCGGCAACGTCTACGTGGACGGCATGGAGGTCGGCGGCGCGACCGAAGCGTCCCTCAAGGACCGCCTCACCCTCGCCGCCGAAGGCGTGGTCACGGTGGTGGCGATCGTCGACGCGGACACCGGCGCCCTCGCCGAGGCCCCCGACTTCCTGGCCCGGGGCTTCGTCCACGACGACGCCACCTTCGAGCCGGTCATCCCCGTCATCGAGAAGACCCTGGCCACCGCAGCTGAGGAAGGCGTCGGGGACGCCCGCCAACTCGAACAACTCGTCGCCCGCGCCGTGGCGAACTGGGCGTTCCGCACCCACCGCCGCAAGCCCCTCATCATCCCCGTCATCATCGACGCCTGAGCCGCGGCCCGGCAGCACGTCCACGGTTCCGGTGGCGGCCCCGCGAGCATCGAGGTCGGGCACGCCCGGACCGGACGGTGGCGAAGCCGCCGGGCTCGACGAGGCGGATCGCCTCGCCGTGGGCGGCCGGCAGGTCCGCGAGGGAGTCGGTGTTGCGGGCGACGGCCCTGTCGCCGCGCTCCGGGGCCGCCTGCGCAAACTCGCGGCCGAAGCCGCGGGAGGAACCGGTGACATGGCGGCCATGCACCCCGCTCAGATGTTGCACCAGATCGGACAACGTCCACTCGGGGCAGGTCGGCACCTGCACGTCGTGGCTGGGCACGGAGGCGACCGCTGCCCGGAACGCGACCGTCTGTGCGTCGTTAGGCCGCAGCAGGACGGGGAACGAATGTCCTTGCCACGCGGATGCCTACCGTCACCCCGGACGGCCGCAGTCGATTTTCACAGCGGTACAGGGGCACGCGAGGCGCGCAAAACCGGCCGCGTACCCTCGGACAAGGCAGTGCCCTCATCCCGGATTTCCAGTTCGGCGGCGCCACCGACCCGAGCCAACCGCATCTGGGCCATTCCCCCCGGCGAGTCCTCCGGCTACGCCCCGCCCGCGACGCGCGCACGGGCATGCGCACGTCGCGGGCTACAGCACGGGATGCGTGAGTCGACAGCGCGAGTGCCGGTGAAGCGGTCAGATCGCGGGACTCATCGACTCAGCCGCCGCTCTTGCGCCTGAACGACCGCTGGCTCGCAGCCGGGCCGTGAGCCGAACGCACCTTCGATGCATCGGACTTGGCGGCAACATCAGCGGCATCCGCCTGCGCACCGCGCTTACGCGCCAGGGCTTCGCGGAACTTGCGCTTGAGGTCGTAGTTGCCGTCACTGTCCGGCTCCAGAGGGGACGTCTCGGGGGCAGCCGGCTCCGAACCTTCCGTAGATACGCGCTCTGCGGTCATGGTGACCTCCTGGGTTCGGGGGGATGGGCAAGCACAGCTTGTCATGCTGGGCGCAGTTCGAGGCGCCGGCAACATCATCCTGCTGTCGATCCCGTGGCCCGGCTGACAAGGCAACGACTCTCAGCCGTTGCGACGCACGAGGGCGGCCCTGCGGGCCTCGGCGAGCTTGCGGGCCTCGCCCGCCTTTCGGGACTTGCCGCCGGCGCCGCGGGAGGTGCCCTTGCTGGTGCCGAGGCCGCGGAAGGGAGCGTTGGTGTTCTTGGGTCGGGGGACGGCGGGCTCGCCGTCGAGCGGGATCCCGGAGGGAGTCTTGGCGCCGGTGATCCGGCTCAGCTCCGCCTCGCCCGAGCGCACCTTGGTGACGGTCGGCTCGATGCCGGCCCCGGCCATCATGCGGCTCGTCTCACGGCGCTGGCCCGCCGGCACGAGCGTGACCACGCTGCCGGACTCACCGGCGCGGGCGGTGCGGCCCGCCCGGTGCACATAGTCCTTGGCATCGGTGGGCGGGTCGACGTTGACCACGAGATCGAGGTCGTCGACGTGCAGGCCACGGGCCGCGACATTGGTCGCCACCAGAACGGTGATCTGGCCGTTCTTGAACTGCGCCAGGGTCCGTGTGCGCTGTGGCTGGGACTTGCCGCTGTGCAGGGCCCCGGCGTGCACCCCGCTGGCCCGCAGATGCCGGGTGAGCTGGTCGACGGCGTGCTTGGTGTCGAGGAACAGCAGTACGCGGCCGTCGCGGGCGGCGATTTCCGTGATGACGGCGTAGCGGTCAGGGCCGTGGACGACCAGAACGTGGTGCTCCATCGTCGTGACTGTGCCCGCGGCCGGGTCGACCGAGTGGACGATGGGGTCGTGGAGGTAGCGGCGGACCAGTTGATCGACGTCGCGATCGAGAGTGGCCGAGAAAAGCATCCGCTGACCGTCGGGGTGCACCTGGTCGAGCACGTCGGCAACCTGCGGCAGGAATCCCAAGTCGCACATCTGGTCGGCCTCGTCCAGCACGGTGATTCTCACCCGTCCCAGGCGGCAGGCGTTGCGCTCGATCAGGTCGTGCAGGCGTCCGGGGGTGGCGACGACCACCTCGGCTCCCTGGCGCAGCGCGGCGACCTGCCGACCGATCGACGTTCCGCCGACGACCGCGGCGATCCGCAGCCGCAGTGCCTCGGCGTACGGCGCCAGCGCCTGGGTGACCTGTTGGGCCAGCTCCCGGGTAGGCACCAGGATCAGAGCAAGGGGCTGCTTCGGTTCCGCGCGCCGCCCGGCCGTCCGTGCGAGTAGCGGCAGGCCGAAGGCGAGCGTCTTGCCTGATCCGGTGCGCCCGCGTCCCAGGATGTCGCGCCCCTCCAGGGCATCGGGCAGTGTGGCCGCCTGGATCGGAAAGGGTTCGCGCACCCCGAGTTCGCTCAGTGTCCGCAGCACCTCCGTCGGCAGTTCCAGACCGGCGAAGGTGACGGCCGGGAGCAGCGCCGGGGTCGTTGTCCCAGGCTGGGCGGGACTGCCGTGGGCGATGCCGGAGTCATTGGGATGCTTCATAAACAGCCTTCCGCAAGGGAACGTACCGAGGAAGGCCCGGCAGGTTTGAACAGCCCACGCACGAGCCGAACGGAACAGACAGAATCGCCCACCGCGACGACCACGCAAACGCGTGAGACTAACACACGGCATAACCTCGCGCCGCTGATACCGATTGCCCCTGTGTGCGGGTGCCGGCAGCGGGTCGGCCTGGGGAGTTCCCGGACTATCGGCTGATGCTCGCGTCACTGGGCGAGGTCACCACCCGTGTGACGGTCCAGGAACTACTCCTGCGAGCCCTGGAAGAACACCCCGGCGAGGGCATCGCGGCAGACCGCTGACGCAGGCGATCACGGCGCCAGGGCAGCGGAGACCACACACACGGAGCGCGCGGCGTCCAGCGGCTCCTGCAAGCCGGCCACCACGCAGCGAAGCCGGTACCGAGCCAACCGGCACACCGCGTCATCCCGAAGGAATGCGAAACTCGAATTCGGGACGGTCCCACGGCACGGCGGGCGGGTTCGCAAACGCGGTCCCGGTCCGCACCGCGCCAACACGGTGGTAGAAGTCCTCGGCGGGAAGATGCGACACGACCATGACACGGTCGAGACCGGCGGCACGGGCCTCGGACTGCATGTGCGCCACGAGCAGCCGTCCAATACCCCGTCCTTGCACGTCGTCGGCAACGAACAGCAGGTCGAGCTCCGGTGGAGCAAGGACGAGCGAGTAGAACCCGAGGACCCGGTCTCCATGCTCGTCGGCGCCGACGGCCACGAAGGCGCGGTGGGCCTCAATGTAATCAGGACCGACCCGGTAGCCCGCGACTGCGGATGCGTACTTACCCTCGTAGGCGCCTGAGCCACGCACGAGCCGCGTGAGCCGTTTGGCATCCCGCGCAACGGCCCTCCGTATCGTGACCGGCTGGCCGATCTGAGAAGTGCGTGAACTCATCGGGAGAGTATTTCGCACCGGAGCGTGCCGCCGTGCGGCGGGTCGGCTGCTCGGGCAGGATTCCTGCACCGCTCCCGGGAACCGTCTGCCCAGGCCCCGATCGACCATGTCGCTGCCGCCGCATCGACCGCCGCCGACAGCAACTGGGACGCCCGAACCGCCGCGGAGGCGGACTTTGCATCAGCAAACGGATGTGTCCTGGTTGATCGCGCCAAGTCCCTGGGGCGTGTGTTGCGCATCGGCCGTAACGCGTGCCGTCGCTGTGCCCTTGCTTCGGGTGGCTCCCAAGAGGACAACCGAGTGCAACGGCGCCCGCGCCGGCACTGTAACCCACCTGTTCGGAAGCCCCGCGAGGCCGCACCCGCGGGGCTTCTCGTCGCACAGGCGCCCCTATAACGGGGGGACGCTGGATACCGTTCTGACCAGGTTGAAGACCTCTCGGGCGGCATATCGCTCGAGGCAGCGGATGATCTCACGTCGGGTCTTGCCCTCCTGGGTGCGGGGGTCGACGAGGAGTACTCGACGGGGCTTACGACCAGGAGGGCCTCACCACCCTCTGCGGGACACGGGTCACCTCATCAAGACCTGGCGGGAATCGCCCCAGCGTTCCGTCAGGGACAGAAGTCCGGCCGGCCGGCCTTCTCCATACCGAGCGGGCCGCCGAGGAGCGCTGACCCAGCCGGCGGCGCGCCGGCACCCCGCCGCTCTTCCCGGGACCGGCGGCTCAAGTCCGCTTCTTGCCGTGTTGAGAGCGGATCCACCGGTTCAGGGTCGACCCCACCCCTCACACTCTCAGCCCGTCAGACCGCCCCTTCGTTCCCGCGTACGTTCGGCCTGGGTCGTGTCGTCGCCGATGAGCCCGGCGAAGACCAGTGCGCGCGAGCCGTCAAGACTGGCCTTGATCTGGGCCTGGATGATGTCACTGGCCCTGCCGCGGGTTCCGATCCAGCCGTCCTGCACGAGTTGGGTGAAGGTCGTGTTGTCGAGATACCGGGGCACCGTGTGGTAGCCGAACAGCTCGCCCCCTTTCGGGCCGGTGGCCAGTCCGGGCCGCCCTCTCAGCCACTCGACGTGTTCGCGCGTGAGGTACATGCCGCCGATCAGCGCATCGCCCTTCGGCGCCACTTGTTCGGACTTGCAGAACTTGATCCAGCATGGCTGGTGAACGAAGCGGTAATCGGCCGGGGGATCCTGTTCCAGCCGCATGCACGCCTCTTCTACCTGCCTCATGCGCTTGAGCTGGTCGTCAAGATCACCGTCCGGCCGATATCCCCACTCACTGCGCCCGGCTCCGACCTGGCCCATTTTCTTGTACTGGACAAGGATGAAGCTGTCCCGGCTCACATGGTGATAGATCAGGTCGACGCCCAGCGTGTCCTCAGCCGGCAGGCGGTTCACGTTGGCGATGAACAGTTGCTGGTCGCCCTTGTGGAATACACGCTTCGCGAGATGCTCCGCGTCACTTCCGATCCAGTCAGAGAAGCGTTGCGCATCGTGAGCGACGAGGTGGTCCTCGTGCGCCGGATGTCCCGGCAGGGTGGCGAGGACGGGGATCTGATCCCCGCCCTCTTCCGGGAACTTCGCCTCTTCAATGATGCTTCGGTCGAATCCGCCCAGTTGAAGTGCCAGTCCGGTGGCGTCTCTCTGCTCCAGGAACAGCTCCCGCACTCTGCCGAGGATCCGGACACCGCCCACCCTTTCCTGCAACTGGGCGATGACCGCGGCCAGATCCGCACGGAGCGTGGTAAGACCGTTCAGCAACTCTTCGCCGGACCGCTTCGTCAGCACACCGGACCGGTCGACTGCGTCCCTGTGTCGGAGCGGAAGCTGGTCGGACAAGTCTTCCATCGGGACCGGAGGCGCGACTCGATGGAGTTGACTCACCT
Source organism: Streptomyces spinoverrucosus (assembly GCF_015712165.1). Taxonomy (NCBI): domain Bacteria; kingdom Bacillati; phylum Actinomycetota; class Actinomycetes; order Kitasatosporales; family Streptomycetaceae; genus Streptomyces; species Streptomyces spinoverrucosus. Next base: position 1,279,351 of record NZ_JADPZX010000001.1, read on the forward strand.
CGACCACACGCCGGAACGTCCCGGCGGGGCGACCGCTCCGGGCCTGCCCCACGTATTCGACTCGCGGTCGGCCTCTCTCCTGCCCGGTCACCACCAGGACGACATGTCTGCTCTTCCACTCGTCCCGTTCTCCTACCGACTCCCAGCCGGCATCGAGTTGCTCCTGCCGCTTCCGGCTGCCGAGGAACTTGGCCTCGCCTGGAGTGCACCGCAGTATCGCCACCATTCGATCACCGTACGCCGCCCTGCCTGCGGAATTCCACGACTCGGCGCCGGCAGCGGATACGTCGCCAACTCTTGGGAGAGCAAAGGGGATTTGACCTTGGCGCTCCGCACTTCATAGCTCGTCCAAGAGGTCGAGGATCTCCGAACGGCTCCCGGCTCGACCGGCCTGGGCGTACGCACAAACCAGCAACGTGATGGGCACCGGCCGCGGCATGAGTCGCCGACCTCTTTGACGTGTCGGATCGGGGCCTTCGTGCGGGACGGCCAGACGTGTCGCACGAAGGCCCCGATTCCTTGCCGACGTCAGTCCTCAACGATCCGATACATCAAGGATCTTGAAGCCGTAGGCCGGCAGATTGACCGTGTACGTCCTGCCGTCGATGGCCGGTGCGCTGCCGCCGTTGTACAGGTCCTTCGGCTTCTGGTTCGTGTCGATCCCGGTGCCTTCCAGGTCGACGGTCACCTTCCTGGGTGTGCTGTTGAAGTTGTAGACGAGCAGGGCTGTCTGCTTGCCGTTCTCGCTGGTGCGGCGCATGGCGTAGGTCTTGGGATCGTCGCCTGCCGGGACGCGCTTGCGGCTGGCGGCCGGGAGCAGTGCCTCGTTGGTGTTGACGGTCCGCAGCACTCGCTCCCAGTCGTTCCTGAGCTTCGTGGACCAGCGTATGTACTGGTCGTACATGCCCGATCCGTAGAGGATGCCGGAGCCGGCGAGCAGAGCGGCTTCCTGTACCCGCATGACGTCGTCCTTCGGGTAGGTCGGGTACTTGTGCGGCTTCAGGTTCTTCTCCGCGTCGTCTCCCCAGATGCTCCACGTGTACGTGGTGGAACCCATCGCGCGGGCGATGTCCGTGTTCCGCAGCGCGGCTTCGAGTCCGTCCGCGTCGGTGGTGCCGTTCACGATCCGGCCGTAGTCGTTGCTGGTGTCGTCGTCCTTGTAGTTGAACCAGGAATTGAAGCCGTACTGCTGCCACTCGGAGGCGTCGGCGGAATTCGCGCGCTCCGTCGTCAGCCACAGTTCGTTGCGCGAGTAGGACTTGGGGAGGTCGACGGCGTGATATTTCCAGCGTTCGTCCGTGGTGCCCACGTCCCACATGAAGCCGTCGATTCCGGTGTCGAGCCAGTGCTTCTCGATACGCGTGACCTCGGCTCTGGCGCTGGGCAGGTCGTAGTCGAAGCCGGGGCCGAACCACAGCTTCCAGTAGTAGGCGCCCGCGGTCTCGCTCCACTCCCATGAGCTCTGGTCGGGCGGGCCCATGCGCAGGGTGGGCAGTGGCGTTTTCGGATCATTGGTCCAGCGGAAGGTGCTGACTTCGCGCGAGGTGCGGTCGCCGGCCGCATACTGCTTTTCGGCCTTCTTGAAGTACGGCGACTTCTCGTCCATGTAGACGTTGACGAAGTAGGAGACGACCTTCAGCCCCTTGCGGTGCGCCGCGTCGACCAGGTTCTTCCAGTCCTGCATCGTGCCGTTCTGCGGCGGCGGCTGGTAGAAGTCGAGCGGGGAGCAGCCGTCGCAGGTGTTCTTGTCGCCGTCGTTCGGCGTGAAGAATCCGAGAACGCGGATTCCGCGGCTCTTGAGGTTGTCGAGGTCCTTCTCGATGTCCGTGTACTTGTAGCCGAACCACGTGTTGTAGTACCACATGAACCCGTTCAGGTTCTGGAAGTCGGAGCTCTTCCGGGCGGATGTGACACCGGTTGTCGGCGACTTGCCGCCCGCGGCCTGTGCCGGGTTGTCGCTTGATGCGAGCGAGAGGGGCACGACCAATGCGAGGCCGAGCGCCCCACACAGGGCGGCGTTGATCCTGGAATGTTTCATGGCATTCTTCCTCGTCCTTGAGAGAGTGTCATTGCGCATTCGGGCGGCAGGGGCGGGCCGGGCGGCGTTGGTGGCTGCCCGTCGTGTGGGCTCAGCCCGTCATCCCGGAGGAGGTGTAGCCCTCGATGAAGCGCCGCTGCAGCAGGAGAAAGGCGATCAGGACCGGGATGACCATGATCAGGCCGCCGGCGCTGACGAGCGTGTAGTCCTGGGTGTAGCCGGATTTGAAGGAGAAGAAGGACGTCGAGACCGGCATCTTGTCGCTGCTCTGGATGAAGGTCACGGCGAGCAGGAACTCGTTGTACGCCTGGAGGCCGGCGACCAGCGCGGCCGTCAGTACGCCGGGCCAGGCCATGGGCAGGACCACGCGGGCGAACACCCGCCATTCACCTGCCCCGTCGAGCCGGGCGGCCTCCTCGTACTCCTTGGGCAGTCCGACCATGAACGAGCGGATGAGCAGGGTGGCGAAGGGGCTGAAGACGGCCCAGTAGATGACGATCAGGCCGAACAGGCTGTCGTAGAGGCGGAGGTTGGACCACAGGTAGAACAGCGGAACCAGGAAGAGCTGGAGAGGCAGGGCTGTGGTGACCAGGAGGTAGTAGATGAAGGCGCTGCTGCCGGGCACGTTGAGGCGGCTCAGGGCGTACGCGGCGCAGCTGGAGATGACGCAGACACCGAGTGCCGTGGCGGTCACGATGATGGCGCTGTTGCGCAGGCCGACGCCCATGTTGGCCTGCTGCCAGGCGTCGAGAAGGTTGTGCCACTGCGGGTCCGTGGGCAGGCCGAGCGGAGAGTCGGCCATACCGGATCGGGTTTTGAACGCGTTGAACGCGAACAGCAGCATGGGCCCGATGGCGAACAGCACCAGGAGCAGGAGGACGGCGTAGGTGGCGTAGCGGCCGAGGGACAGCCTCCTGGCGGGTTCGTGCTGGGCTGTCGAGTCGTACACGGTGCTCAAGGTGCTCAAATGTCCCACCCCCGGCGGCGCAGGTAGAGGAAGCCGGAGACGGCGATGACGCTGATCAGGCCCATGACGACGCCCATCGACGCGGCGTAGCCGGCTTCCTGGTTGGCGAAGGCGGTGCGGTAGAGCAGGGTGCCGAGCACGTCGGTGGAGCCTGCCGGGCCGCCCTGGGTCAGGATGTAGATGTAGTCGAAGATCAGGAACGACCAGATGACGGTCATCAGGCCCAGGAACATCAGGGTGGGCCGGATCGCCGGCAGGGTGATGTGCCAGAACTCCTGCCACAGGTTGGCGCCGTCGAGCCGTGCGGCTTCGTACTGCGAGGGGTTCACCGCCTGCATCGAGGCGAGGAAGATCACGACGAGGAAGCCCCACCACTGCCAGGTGTTGACGAACGCGACCGTGCCCAGCGCCAGATCCGGGTCGCCGAGGAAGTTGACGTCGTCGAGGAAGGGCAGGCCCATGTCGGCGAGGCCGTTGCCGATGCCCTGGTCGGGGCTGAGCAGGCTCTCCCAGATGGAGCCGGAGACGACGGTGGCGACGACGTAGGGAATGAAGTACGCGACGCGGAACAGCATTTGGAACCGCTTGATGCGGGAGAGCAGGAACGCTCCGAAGAGGCCCATCGCCATCGGCACCGTGAGGAAGAACGCGGTCCACAGGGTGTTGTGCCAGAGCGCGTTGCGGAACTCCGGGTCGCCGAAGAGCCGTCGGTAGTTGTCGAGGCCGGTGAAGTCGGCCGGGCCGAGGCCGGTCCAGTCGGTGAAGGAGTACCAGATCGACTGGGTGGCGGGTACGGCGATCACGAGGATGTTCACGGCGAGCAGCGGGGCCATGAAAGCGAAGCCGATGAAGCTGCGGCGTAGTTTGCGGCGCCGGGCCGTGGGCGCCGGCGGGGGCGGCGGCGCCTTGGGGCGGCTGGCTTGCAGGAGGGCCATCGGGTCACGCCCCGTTCGGGTCGGGCAGGGGCGGTCGCTTGCCGGCCTTGAGCTCCTCCTGGAAGACCTTGTCCAGTCCCGCGCAGTAGTCCTTCGGGCTCAGGTCTCCGGTGAGCACCTTCTCCATCTGCTCGGCGAGGTAGGTGTCGGACTTGGGCGGCCAGAAGGTCCAGGTCGTGTACCCGATGTTCTTGGCCGAGTTGAGCTGCAGGTACTGGCGCTTGATGCGGGGGTCGATGTCCGCCGGGAAGTCCTGCTCGGGCATCTTGACGGGGGACGGGGCCACTCCGGTCGCGCTCAGGTACCCCAGCTGCCGGGTCGCGTCGGCGAGGAAGTAGTCGAGCGCGGCGGCGGCCTGAGCCGGGTGCTCGCAGTCACTGTTCAGGGAGAAGGCGACGCCGATGGACAGGGGCTGGACGCCGGCGGGTACCCCGCTGTTCATCGAGGGCAGCGGGGCCCAGTCCCAGGTGGCGTCGTTGCCGGCCTCCTTGCCGAAGTACGGGGTGATCTCGCTGAACGTCCAGGAGCCGTTGAAGAGAAGCGCTGCCTTGCCCGACGCCAGCTGCTCGTACATGGCCGTGAACTTGTTGGTGAAGTACCGGTCCGTTCCGCCGCCGAACCAGCCCTTGTCGAACCAGCCCTTGAGCAGGGCGATGGCATCGACGAAGACCGGGTCGGTCCACCTGCGCTGCCCGGTGAGCGCCTCGTGGAGGATCTCGGGTCCGGCGAAGGTGTTCAGCACCCAGGAGACGTGCCACTCGGTGGCCCGTTTCCATTCCGCGTTGCCCGCGGCGACGGGCGTGATGCCCTTGGCTTTGGCGTCCTTGCACAGGTCCTCGAACTCGGCCCGGCTCTTCGGCGGCTGCCAGCCGTGCTGCTTCAAGGTCGCGGGGTTGTAGTAGACGGACAGCGTCTCGAGGTTGGACGGCAGCGCGTAGAGCTTGCCGCCGAAGCGGCCGGTGTCCAGCGCCCAGGGCAGGAAGGCGTCCTGCCAGCCGAGCTTGTCGACGTAGGAGTCGAGCGGCAGCAGGTTGTCGTTGTCGACGAAGCTGAGGGTCTGTGCCGGCCCGCTGGTGGTGATGATGTCGGGTCCGCTGCCGGAGGCGACGGCGGTCTGGGTGAGCCGGTCGAGGGTGTCGATCTGCTTGACCGTCATCCGCACCTTGGCCGAGTTCCCCCCGGACACGCTCTTGTTGTAGCCGTCGACGAAGTGCTGCTGGAAGTAGTTCTCGATGTCCTTGCTCGCGAACGCGTTCCAGAGCTCGATCTGGTTGCCGCTCGCGCCGGCGCCCGTGCCGCAGGCGGACAGGACGGTGGTGCCCAGTGCGGCGGCTCCGGTGAGCTGGAGGAATCGACGGCGCGGGAGTGGTGTCGTCATGGAGTGGCCTCCGTGTTCTGGTGCGCCTGGTGAGGGTGGAGGACGGTCAGGGGAGTCATCGGTTCATCACCAGCCGTACGGTCCGGTCGGCGAGGTCGGAGATGCTGGAGCGGTCGAAGCCGCGGATGGCGCTGCGGGCCGTGTCGTTGAGCGGCTCGGTCCAGTGCGGCGGGAGTCGCTTGGCGCCGGTGATGATTCCGGCGACGCTGCCCGCGGTGGCTCCGTTGGAGTCGGTGTCCCAGCCGCCTTGCACGGTCAGCCCGACGGAGGTCGTGAAGTCGCCCTCTCCCCAGAGGAGTCCGGCCGTGACCAGGGCGGCGTTGTTGACCGTGTGGACCCAGGAGTAGTGCCCGTAGCGGTCTTCGATGGCGACACGGGCCGCCTCCCAGGTGTCGCCCGCCGCGTGCCGGTCGAGGACGAAGGTGACGGCCTCGGCCAGCCTGCTCCTGGGCGGAATGCAGGTCAGGGAGGTCTCGACGGCCTCGCGTGCGGTACCGGTGAACGCGGCGGCCACCAGCGCGGCGGCCCACATCTCGCCGTACACGCCGTTGGCGGTGTGGGACAGCGTCGCGTCGCGGTAGGCGAGTTCGGCAGCCGCACGTGGGTTGCCGGGGTGGACGTAGCCGAAGATGTCGGCGCGTATCTGAGCACCGATCCATTCGCGGTACGGGTTGTCGACCTTGCCCGCCTGCTCGGGCGGGAGCCCGATCGCGAGGTTGCGGTAGGCGACCCGCTCGGCGGTGAAGGTCTGGGTGTACGGGAGCCGGTCGAGCCATTCGGCGGCCACGTCGGCGGTGGTGAAGCCGAATCCGTACTCCTCCAGGAGGTGCAGCCCCAGGATCGTGTAGTCGATGTCGTCGTCGCGTGCGCTCTCGGTGATCCTGCCACGGGTGGTGACCGGCCAGAACTCGCGCAGCTCGAAGCCCGCGGGCATGGGGTCGAGGACGGGTATGTAGTCGCGCAGCGGATAGGCGCCTGCCAACTCCAGGTAGCCACGCAGATGTTGATACGTCCAGTGCTCGCCGTTCTCGACCGGCTTGCCCAGATTGCAGCCCGTGCAACGGCCGAGCCACGCGCCGAGCATCCGGTCCCTCAGCTCCGCTTCACCGATGGTCACCGCAGGGGCGGGGTCGGGCAGGCTCGCGAGGAAGTCAGCCGGCGACTCCGGCTCCTCATAGGGCCAGCTCGGCGTGCGAGTCGTGCTGTTGACCTCATCGAGGATCCGTCGGGCGGCGGCCGCTTCCTCATCGGCGGCCGCGCGGTGCCCGGCTGCGGCCAGATCCCCGAGCTCGAATCCGCTCTCCTGGCGCTGAGCGATCTCCCAGCGCAGCAGTTCCCGCGGATCGTGGGGCTGATGGTCGTGCACCGTTCATTGCTCCTGTCGGTTCAGTTCAAAGGGCTCAAAGGGTGGCGATGGGCTCAGGCGGACTCGCGGCGGACCAGCGTGTTGGCGATGACGAGCTCGTGCGACGGCTCGGCGGCTTCCGCCTCCTCGGCGGTCAGTTGCCGCAGCAGCGCCTGGCCGCAGGCGCGGCCCACCTCGCGTGCCGGGTTCACCACGGTGGTCAGCGCCGGGTGGACCAGGGACGCGGCGTCGATGTCGTCGTATCCGGTGACGGCGAGATCCTCCGGAACACGCAGGCCGCGCTTGCGCGCCGCATCCAGGACACCGATGGCGATGAGGTCGTTGGCGCAGGCGATGGCGTCCGGGCGGTCATCGCGGTCCAGGAGCGCCTCGGCCGCTTCGCGCCCCGCGTCACGGGTGAACTCACCGCGGACGACGAGGTCTTCGTCGACGACGTGCTCGACCTCGTTGATGGCCCGCCGAAAGCCTGCCTCGCGCCGGTCGCTGGGACCGGCGTGCCGGGCGCCGCCGATGTACGCGACCCGGTGTCGGCCCTGTTCGAGCAGGTAGCGGACCGCCTGGGCCATGCCGCCCTCGTCGTCGCTGCGGATCAGGTCGCCGAGGTCGGCGTCGAAGGGCAGCGCGCCGCCGAGCCGTACCAGCGGCATGAGCCGGCGGTGCGCCAGAAGGTCCTTGCGGGCGAGCTGGAACGGGGCGATGACCACCCCGTCGACCCGCCGCGTCGCCATGTCCCGCAGGAACAGCGTCTCCTGCTCCCTGCTTCCGTCGGTGTTGCAGACCACCGTGCGATAGCCGGCCGGCACGAGGACGTCGTCCAGGCCGCGCAGCACCATCGGATAGAAGGGGTTGGTCAGGTCGGGGACGATCAGTCCGACGGTCATCGTCCTACGGGTCCGCAGGCCCTGGGCGAGCGAGTTGGGCTGGTAGCCGAGCTCGTCGATCACCTCCAGTACCCGCGCCCTGGTGCGCTCGGCGACCGGACGGCGCCCCGACAGCACATGGGACACCGTCGTCACGGACACCCCGGCCCGTGCGGCGACCTCCGTCATCCCGATCTGCGGCACCCCTACCTCCATGCAAAACGTTTGGCGCGATGTGGCTGTCACGTTGACTGCACGCCTGTCGCGTTGTCAAGAGATGAACCACGTATTCCTCGATGATTTCAAGGCGGTTAAGCAAATACTTGGCCGCCCCTTGACGGCATACGAGGTGTCGGCTTCAGTTGGCGTGCAAATCGTCTTGCACTCCTGGTGCAGGGCTCGTGCAAGGAAGGTGCCAGTGACTTCAACCTTCGACCGCGTCTACGGCGCGCTCATCGGACAGGCGGTGGGCGACGCGCTCGGGGCGCCGACCGAGGGCCTCAGCCGGGCCCAGATCGTCGAGCGGTACGGCTGGGTGTCGGACTTCGTCGACGACGATCCGGCCGGCACGGACGACACCGAGTACGCGGTGCTGACCGCCCGGCTGCTGCTCGATCACGGCATGGAGCTGACTCCGGAACAGGTCGGTGCGGCCTGGACGCGGGATCTGGTCCATCAGGTGGGCGGGTTCTTCGGCGGCGGGTTCAGCGAGATGACCTCGATCAACAACCTGCGCGCCGCTCTCGCCCCTCCGGTGACCGGCAGTGACAACCATGAGCTGTGGAGCGACGGCGCCGCGATGCGGATCGCGCCGGTCGGCATCCTGTGCGCCGGCGATCCCGCCGAAGCCGCCCGCCTCGCGGCGATCGAGGCCCAGGTGTCCCATGCCAAGGACGGGATCTACTGTGCGCAGGTCGTCGCCGCCGGGGTCGCCGCCGCCATGACCGCTCAGTCGTGGGAGGAGGTGGTGGAGGCGGCACTGGCAGCCGCGCCCCTCGACTCCTGGACCGGGCGCACGATCCGCCGGGCGGTCGACATCGGCTCCGCGCACACGGAGCTCTCGGCCGCTCTCGACGACCTCTACGAGCGGATCTCGATCTTCCACTACCCCTTCGCCGATGTGGGTCCCGAGGCGACAGCCCTGGCCATGGGCGTGTTCGCGGCCGCCCGAGGCGAGTACGTACCGGCTGTGCTCGGCGGCGCCAACGTCGGCCGCGACGCCGACACCATCGCGGCGATGGCCGGTTCACTGGCCGGCGCCCTGCACGGCGCCGAGGCCGTTCCCGAGGAATGGCGCCGGCGCATCAACGCCGTACGCGGCCACTGCATCACCGCGACCGCCGGCACCGACCTGGCCGAACTCGCCCGCGAGCTGCACGCAGCGCTCCTCGCGGCGCAGACCGCCGCGTGATGTCGCCTCGTACCGCACCCGTACCCTTCGAGAAGGACCCTGCCGTATGACCGCACCAGCTGTGCCCGCCCTGTCCCCGCGCGATCGTGCCCGCGGGGCGCTGCTCGGACTCGCGATCGGGGATGCCGCCGGGCTGCCCGCCCTCTACCACCGCGGCGCCCGGTTCGGTGAACCGCGCCAGTGGCTCTGGCACTTCAGCGCCGAGGCGGACAGCAATCAGGTGTTGCGTTTCCCATTGCCGTTCACCCAGGGCCGCCCGGAACCGCTGGCCCTGTCCGGCACCGACGACACCGAGTTCGCCGTGGCCGCCGCGCTCATCCTCCTCGACGCGAGCGACGACGCCACCAGCGATGAACTCTTCGCAGGCTGGCGCAAGTTGGTGGTCGACCACGCCGACCAGGTCTGGTCCGGGATCGCGGAACGCTCCTCCATCGTCAACGCCCAAGCCGGCCTGGTGCCGCCCGCGACCGGGAACGACAACCCGGCGTACTTCGACGACGGCGCCGTGGCACGTGCGGTGCCCGTGGGGATCCGGCACGCCGGCCATCCCGATCGGGCGGCCGACGTCGCCACCCGCCTCGCCGAGATCACGCACGCCGACGACGGGGTCTGGGCCGCGGCCGCGATGGCGGCGGGCATCGCGGCAGCCCTGTCGGGTGCCGACGCGGCGACCGCCGTAGAGACCGGAGCGGCACGCATCCCGGCCGATTCCTGGCTAGCGCGGCAGATGGCACGAGCACTCGACCTCGCCGCGGCGGCCCCGACCCCGCTCGACCTGGTCGCCGACCTCAACGACCAAGTAGCGAACGCTTCATACAGCTTCGGCACGATCGCCCCCGAGACGCTGGCCTCGGCCTTCGCGCTCGTGCTCGCGACCGGCGGCGACCCGGTCACCGCACTGCCGCTCGCGGGGATGGTCGCCAAGCAGAGTGACAGCATGCCCCCGATGGTGGGCGCCCTCACCGGAGCCCTCGCCGGAGCCGCGGCCCTGCCCGTGCGGTGGCGGGAGAAGCTGGATCAGGTGCGCGGGCACTGCCTGCCGCACCTGGCCGGCACCTCGCTCACCGAGGTCGCCGACGAACTCGTCACGGCAGACGAACGGGACACCGCGCTCTCTGTCCCGGCCAGCGCCGGCTGGGCGGGCGGCGAACCGCGTGACTGACGTCCTCGTCATCGGCAGCCTCAGCCTCGACCTCGTCGAAGCCGTGGAGTGCCTGCCCCGGCTCGGTGCCGGACGTCACAGACGTCGCGGTCCAAGAGGACTGCCCGACCGGGACGGCGCTCATCACGGTCGAGGACAGCGGCGAGAACACGATCGTCCGCGGACAGTTCGCGCTCGCCTACGCGGCCGAGCTGCCTCTTGCCGATGCCCTCCGTCACGCCTGCGCGGCCGGTGGCATCGCCCCCACTGCGCACGGCACACAAACCGCCATGCCCGCTCCAGCACAGGTCGCGGAACCGCTGTCCCGCACGACGTGACCGCCGGCCCCGCATTACCCGTGACACTCACCTGCGCCACGGATCCCGACGCCTGGCGCTTCGGCCCACAGGAGCGTGCCGCATGGTGACGCGCCAGGACGTGGCACAGCGCGCGGGAGTCTCCCCGTCCGTCGTCATCTACGTGCTCAACCACGGCCCGCGCACCGTGGCCCCGACCACCCGGGACCGCGTACTGGCTGCCGTGCGCGACCTCGGCTACCGCCCCAAGAGCGCCGCCCGAGCGCTGCGCTTCGACCGCATTATGACGCTCGGCCTGGTCCTGCCGGACTGCACCAACCCCTACTTCACGGAACTGGCCGCCTCGCTGGAGAACCACGCCTGGTCCGCCGGATACACACTGCTGGTGGGCAACTCGGCGGCGGCACCGGAACGCGAGAGCGGGCACATCCGGGCCCTCCTCGACCGTCAGGTCGACGGGCTGCTGCTCGCTCCCGCCCACCGCACCCAACCCTGGTACGCCTCTCTCGCCCGGACCGGCCTGCCGGTCGTCGCCATCGACCGCGAGGTGTCGTCCCGCTCGATGACCCATGTGCTGGTGGACAACGAGCGCGGGGCCCGGGAGGCCACCGAGCACCTGCTGGCCCACGGCCGACGCCGCATCGGCTGCCTCGCGGGCCCGCCCGGTTTCAACCCCAGCAGAGACCGAGTGGTCGGCTGGCGCCAGGCACTGGAAGCCGCCGGCCTCAAGGCAGGTTCGGGCTCCGGAGGCCGCACCGGCTGGCAGGCGCGCCCGGCCGCCGCCCCGCTGCTGCACGGCGTCTTCGACCGCGGTGACGCATACCGGTCGAGCCGCGCCCTGCTCGCACACGACCGGAACGTCGACGGCCTGTTCGTCACGTCGGACGAACAAGCCAAGGGAGTGCTGCACGCCGCCAACGAACTGGGCATCCACGTCCCCGACGATCTCACCGTGATCACCTTCGACGGAAGCGTCGACAGCGCGTACACCAATCCCCCGCTGTCGACCATGCGGCAGCCGATCGAGCACCTCGGCCGTACCGCGATCGGACGGCTCCTGGACCGGATGAACGACCCCGACCTGCCACCCAGCCGCGACGTCCTCGCGGCACAGCTCATCACGCGTGCCTCCTGCGGCTGTTGACGTGGCGGAGCACCCGTTGACTCCGTTGACAGCTACGGTCTCCGCCCATGACTCAGGATCTGCCCCACTCCCTGCCCTCGGCCCCCTCAAACGCCACCGGCCCGTCCCGGCGACAACTCCTCATCACCGGCGGCGCGGGCCTCGCCATGGCAGGCCTCGCCGCCTCCGGCCCGCAAGCCTCGGCCACCACCACGCCACAGACCTGCTACGCGCTCTCACCGGAAGCCACCGAAGGCCCGTACTACCTGGACTACGACCTGTTCCGCCTACCTGGACTACGACCTGTTCCGCCGCGACCTGACGGAGGACCGGGCCGGCATACCCCTCACCCTCCGCCTGGCGTTCATCGACGTACACACCTGCCATCCCCTGCGCGGCGCTGCCATCGACATCTGGAGCTGCGACGCGGTGGGCCTGTACTCCGGCTACCTCAGCGTCGGAAACGACACGCCGCCGCCCCCAGGGGGCGCGCATCAACCCCCCACCGACCAGCGGAAGTTCCTGCGCGGATCACAGATCACCGACCAGCGCGGTGAGATCGAGTTCCGCACCATCTTCCCCGGGTGGTACATCGGCCGAGCCGTCCACATCCACGTCAAGGTCCACGTCGGCGGCGAGCTGACCCCGCGCGGCTACGCCGGCGGCCAGGTCTGCCACACCGGACAGGTGTACTTCGCCGAGGAAGCGGTCCTGGCCGGCGCCCGCGTCGCCCCGTACAACACCAACACCGTGACCCGCACAACGCTCGACGAGGACCGCTTCTACGGCGGTCGCGGCAGCATCGACGGCCTGCTCGACCTCTCCTACCGCGCGGGCGAAGGCGCGCGGGTTCCAGGATTTTTGGATGTCAGGCCGCAGGAACTCGCATGCGACTACTGGATCCTAGGCCCCCTGCGTACGGGTTCGGCCTCTACATCGGCACAGCGGTTAGGGCACGCCTAGTGCTGTGACCGCGCGCGAAGATAGCAGACACTGCCCCCAGCTGTCCCGAAATGCTTCGCCACCTGTTCGTTCGCCGCCGTCCCGCACGGCGGCATGAAGTCGCCGCATATGCGGGGGAGGTACCGCCAGCGGCGGATCCCCGTGACCACGAGATCACAGATTTTGACGGTCAAGAAAGTGACGAGTGGCGGGGCGACCGCGCCGATGACTCCCTCAACACGCTCCCCGCCGACGGCTTCGGCCACTCGGTCGCTCACACCGACTGACGAGTTTGTGTAGAACGGCTTTTCCGGCATCGACGCCGCCGGGAAGGAGCTGGAGCTTCAGAAGGCGCTGAAGCTGGCGTACGACATCAATGAGGCCGCCATCGACCAGGAGGTCATCCTCGCCGTCCCTGTCGTAGTGACAGGTCTGGGGCAGCGCCCCGCTCAGAGCTTCTCGCCGCGCGCGTACGGGCCGAGGAGTTCTCGGAACGCGGCGTCGCCGGGGGGCTGGAACTCCTTGGTGTCCGTGCCTCGTTCGACGAACGGTGTGCAGGTGACGGAGGTACGACCGGAAATACGGTGGGTGCCGAGCACACGGCCGGTACGGGCCTCCAGAACCCGCACCTCGTACCGGCCCTCGTAGTGGGAGATCTCCCGGCTCGCTTCGGTGGGCAAGTGGTACCGGCACACCTTGAGGAGCTTGCCCAGCCCCTCGTACCGGGCGCAGGCGACGAGTTGTACCCGCTCGGGGAGGGGCGTGAACGGGTCGGTGCGGTCGTAGCCGCCACTGCCCTTGAACTGGTGCAGCAGCCCGTTGACATGGACAACCAGAGGGTGGGGCCCCGACGCCGAGACACGTGCGGCCCGGGGGACCGGACGGCTTCCGTCCTCCTGGCACAGGCCGCCGAACGAGAAGAGGTTGAGGCGGGTTTCCACCGGGCTCTCGGGCGCCGGGGCCGTCGGCGTGATGGGCTGGCCGGAGGAGCTTGGGGCGACGGAGAAGGCCGGGGTCGCGGCGTCTGTGCCGGGGTTGCCGTCGCCGCCTGAAGGCCGTCCCAGCAGCCCGATCAGGACCGCGACCGCCGTCAAGACCACTACCCCGGCGCCGTAGCGTACTCGTCGAGACACCGTGCTCGCCCCCTTCCGGCGTCATCGCCCGCCGATTTGCTCTCCCCCGGTGCCCCCGGGCGGTGATTTTAGCCGGTGCGTTTACCTGTGACCGATGGGGAAGCGGGCCCGGGTGTGCCGCCAGCACGCCCGGGAACACCCTCGCCGTGCCGGGCCAAGTTGGTCACCACCACCTTGAGGTCGATCAAGCCCATCGAGGCGGACCCGCACCCCTCCTGGCGTCGACGTCGGTAGCCGCTAGCGAAAGCCGTTGATCTTGGCTCTGCTGGTCGATGGCTGCCGCTCGCCTCATCGGGGAAGCTTCGCGGTGCGTTCGGGGTGAGCCGCAGTGATGTACCGCATTGCGGTCTGGGAGGAGATGCCGAACAGCCGCATCAGGTGAAGCGGGTCGTCGACCTCGAACGCCTCGTCGCGGATCCGGTCCTGCCGTAGCGTCGACATCGTGAGTCCGGCGGGCCGGAAGATGCCGCTGAACGTGGTGCCGATGGGTGAGTGAGTGGTGTCTGCCGCGGTCCATCGGTTGATCAGCAAATGCGGGTTGGTCGTCACCGGCCAACGGCGGTGACGTTCCCGGAGCCATGCTGAGGCGCAGCGGTAGGTGAGTTCGTCCAGGTAGATGATGTGCCGTTTGCCGGGACGCCGGACGACGAGCCGCTCACGGGACAGGTCGAGGTCGGTGAGTAGAAGGTGACGGATGTCGGTGCCGCTGAGCGCATGGACGCAGACCAGCACCATCACGAGGCGCTGGAAGTCGTTCTGCGCGTGGCTGAGGACGCCGGCCAGCCGGTCCGAGGGCACGGAAGGCGGGGTCTTGTTGATCCCGGCGAAGACGAGGCCGCGGGTGGGATCGCGGAAGATCACGGCCTCTTGCCGAAGGGCTCGGAAGACATTGCGCAGGACGATGTGGATCGAGCGGGCCGGCGTCCCCTTGCGGGTGGCGATGGCCTTTTTGACGTCGTCGCGGGTGATCTCGCGCAGGCTCTCGACACCGTCCGCGAGCCACCGCTGGAGGATCGGGTCGAGGACATGCCAGTAGCGGGCGATGCTCCGGTAGGTGCGGCCGGTGTGCTCCCACTTGCCCTTGCCGCGCACGCCATCCACCGCGGAGTCCGAGCGGAACTGACCCTCGGAGTCGACCCGCACGCCACGCCTCCGCCGACAGCTTGACGGGCAGGAAGAGGCGACGAGAAGGCGTCACACGCGGGGACGGCGCTGCCAGCGAGCGGCCTTGATCGCCACGTGCAGTTCCAGGCGGGTGGGGCCTTCGAGCGGGTCGGCACCGATGGCGTCCTTGATCCTGCCCAGGCGGTAGTAGAGCGTCGTGCGGTGCAGGTGGAGGATGTCGGCGACCTGGTTGACGCTGCTGTGGTCGTAGTAGACCTCCAGGGTGTGCAGCAGCTCGCCCTGGGTGTCGGCCGCCCTGAGCAGGTCGTAGAGGTCTGACTGCTGGGGGACGTCGCTACGCAGGTGCCGGGCGAGGAACCGGTACGGTCCGATGCTGTGCCAAGAGGCCAGCGGGCCGACGGCCGGGTCGACGGCCGCGGCCTGGCCGGCGATGACGGCCTGCTGGTAGGCCTCGGGGAGCCGTCCGGTGTCCCTCAGCGGGGCGCTGACACCGGTGAAGACAGTGGCGCCGGAGCCGCTGTGGGCCTGAGTGCTGGTGATGGCTGCGGCCAGGTCCTCGTGCAGGCGCGACGACGTGTCGGCTCCGTGGCTCGAGCGCACAAGACAGGTGGTGTGGGTGTCCTGCACGGAGCCGGCCAGGACATGACTGTGAGCGGACAGGGTCTGGTGCAGGGCGACCCGCAGCTGGGTGGCCTCGATGTCGCTGCGGTGGCCGGCAGCGAAGGCGGCGGCGTGGAAACAGACCAGGACGTGCACCGTGTCGAGCGCGTACAGCGTCGGCCAGGTGCGCAGGTCCTCGATGGCGTTCTGGTCGCCGCGGCAGGCGTGCTGGAAGACCGCTTCACGGTCGCGGCGCTCCTCGACCCGGGGGTCGGCCTTGTCGTACTGCAAGGCGGCCAGGGTTGTGATCTGCTCCGACAGCGTGTCGAGCCGGCTGAGGACGGCCTCGGAGGACCAGGTGTCGTCGGCCTGAAGGACCCACAGGGTGCCGGTCTTGACGCCGTGGTGCAGCAGTGGGACGCACAGCCGGGCCAGCATGCCGAGGTCGGGGTTGGGCGGGACCACGACGGGCTCGGTGGCCGTGGCGACGCCGTGCCGGTTCTGCCAGGCCCGGATGTCGTCGGGGACGGCCCGGGTGAGCAGGGAGCGGATACGGGCTTCGTCGGCGCGCCCCTGCTGTGCGCTGTAGGTGACCAGCCGGCCGCCGAGGTCGTCGACGGAGACGCCTTTGCCCAGCACGGCGGCGATCTCGTCGACGATGTCCTGCATGTCGGTGTCGGCCATGCTCTGTGGTCCTCGGGTCGGTTCAGCTGGGAGGGAGGCGGAGAGGCGGCGGTTCCTGCCTGTCAGGTTATGCGCCGGATGGTGCGTCGGTGCTGATCCGTACCCGGCTGATCCGTACCCGGCTGGTGCGTGTTCCACAGGTCGCGGCCCAGTGCGGCGCGCAGTTCGGCCGCGCGGTCGGTACTCGGGGCCACGGTGTTGATGAGGGCGTGGTGGACGGCGGCGGCGATGTGCGCCATGGTCGCGGTGTCGGCGCCGCGGCGGACGATTTCCTGCGTGCCCAGCCGGATGCCCTGGGCGGGGCCGTCGGGCGTCTGCCAGGGCAGGCGGCAGGTGCCGGCGTAGATGCCGTGGGCGGCCAGGCGGCCGACGGCGGGGGTGCCGCCGCCCAGGGCGGTGGCGTCCAGGACGACTTGGTGGGTGCGGGTGTAGCCGCGGTGGGCGCCCAGGACGGCGTAGCCGTGCGCGGCGAGATGGTGTCCGAGGCGCTGGGCCGTAGTGATGGTCGGGCCGGCCCAGGAGGGCTGCTGTTCGACGGCTTCGGCGGCGGCGACGGCGAGGGGGCCCAGGCGTGCGGGGTCGTAGTTGGAGCTCATGACGGGGTAGGCCGCATGTGAGATGGCCTGGGCGAGTTCGGGGTCGTTGGTGACCGCCGCGCCGCCGGCGGGGCCGGCGAAGGTCTTGTAGGTGGAGAAGGTCACGACGTGGGCGCCTTCTGCCAGGGGGTCCTGGAAGTAGCCGGCGGCGATGAGTCCGGCGGTGTGGGAGGCGTCGTAGGCCAGCAGGGCGCCGATGCGGTCGGCGGCCGCGCGCAGGACTGTGAGCCGGTGGGGGAAGAGGGTGACGCTGCCGCCGACGAGGATGAGCTTGGGCCGGTGGGCGGTGAGGAAGACGTCCAGGACGGTTTCGTCGACGTCGAAGTCGACCGGGTTGTAGGGCAGGTAGGTGACCTTCAGGCCGCGGATGCCCGCGGTGGCGTGTGCGTGGTGGCTGGCGTGGCCGCCGGCCTCCGGGGAGAGCACGGCTATGGTGTCGCCGGGCTGGGTGAAGGCGCTGTACAGGGCGAGGTTGGCCATGGTCGCGGTCAGGAAGCGGACCTCGGCGTGGGCTGCTCGCATGGCCCGGGCCACCTGTGTGGTGGCGATGACTTCGAGGGCCTCGATCTCCTGGACGCCGGTCTGGAGTTTGCCGCCCGGCCAGCCCAGCGCGGGCCGGGTGGACAGGTCGGTGTCGTGGGCGGCGCGTACGGCCGGGGAGAGGACGTTGGTGCCGGCGTACAGCACGAGGCCGTCGGTGCCGATGCGCTGGTGGTGGGCGTCCAGGACGCCGCTGACCGCGGCGGCCACGTCGGCCGCGGACTCCTCGCGGTGCCGCGACTCGAGTTCGTGCAGGCGCCGGCGGCCGGCGGCATCGGCCCAGGGCGCGATCGCGGAGGCGGGGGCGGTGGTCACGAGAGGTGTCTCCTTGCCTGGGCAGGTTCTGGTCTGGCGCTGGGTGGCGGGCTGCCGACGTGGTTCGGCAGCCCGCCGTGCGGGCCCCAAGGGACAGGGGCCCGCAGGTCGCCGGTGCGGGCGGCGACCTACCGGGACGACCGGGGCCGGACCCCGGCGCGCCCGGCGGCCCGGTGTCAGTCCACGACGCGTGCCGCGGACTCCTCGGCCGCCGTGGCGACGTCGGGCACCGGGCCGGGCGGCTGATGGGCTGCGGCCCGGGCGGTGATCCTCGGTTTGGCGTAGAGGTGGCCGCCGACAAGGGCAGCCGCCCAGATCGGCAGGGCGTACAGCGCGATGCGGTGGTTGTCGGCGGACAGACCGCGCGGGTCGGTCGGTTTCGGCGACGCCTGTCGGACGTCGTGCTGGTGGGGGTGTACGACCGGGGCGGCGCGCCGCCCCGGGGTCAGGCCTGGTAGGCGATGGTGAAGCTCTTGTGCTGGGTGAAGCTCTCCAGCGCGCCGTCGACGGAGTACTCGCGGCCCAGGCCGGACTGCTTGATGCCGCCGTAGGCCATGCCGGGGATCTGGCCGCCGCCGCGATTGATCTGGATCCAGCCCACCTGGAGCTTGTTGGCGGTGCGCAGCGCCTTGTCGATGTCCTTCGACCAGACGTACCCGGCCAGGCCGTAGCGCGAATCGTTGGCGGCCGCGACGGCCTCGTCCTCGTCGCGGAAGGGAATCACGACCAGGACGGGACCGAAGACTTCCTCTCGGGTGATCTCCCAGTCGGCGCCGACGCCGCTGATCACGGTCGGTGCGATGTAGTAGCCGTCCTGGTCGACGGGCTGTTGCACGCCGCCGGTGATCAGCTTGCCGCCCTTGTCGAGGCCCGACTGGATGTAGTGGCAGACCTTGTCGTACTGGGGTCGGCTGACGATGGCGCCGATGTCGCTGTCCTCGTCCAGCGGGTCACCGATCTTCAGCTGGGCGAGCTTGGCGGTGAGCTTGTCCAGGAACGAGTCGAAGATGTCCTCGTGCAGGTACAGGCGTGAGCCCGCGGTGCAGGACTGGCCCTGCCGGGTGAAGCGCATGCCCGCGATGACACCGTCGACGGTGGCGTCGTCGTCGGAGTCGGGGAAGACGATGACCGGGGACTTGCCGCCCAGCTCCAGGGTGACGGGCACGATCCGGTCCGCGGCCGCCGCCAGGATGCCGCGCCCCACCCCCGTGGAACCGGTGAAGGTCAGCTTCGCGATGTCGGGGTGGGAGGCGATCCGTGCCCCTGCCACGGAGCCCGGGCCGCAGATCACGTTCAGCACGCCGTCGGGCAGGATCTCCGCCGCCCACTGCGCTAGGCGCAGCACGCCCAGCGGGGCAAGCTCCGCCGCCTTGAGGACGAGGGTGTTGCCCGTGGTCAGCGCCATGGCGATCTTCAGGGCGGACAACTGCACCGGTGCGTTCCACGGCACGATGCCGCCGACCACGCCCAGCGGCTCCCGGACGGTGTAGGAGAGCAGGCCGTCGCCCAGGGGGAGGGTCTCGCCCTTCTGCTCGGAGGCCACCTGCCCGTAGTAGCGGAAGATGTCCACCGCCGAGGCGGCCTCGCCGCGGGCCTGGGTGCGCAGCGCGTTGCCGGTCTCGGAGGCGATGATCCGCGCCAGTTCCTCCTGGTGCTCGGCGATCTTGTCACCGAGCTTGATCAGCAGGGCGCCGCGCTCGCGGGAGGGCTTGGCCCGCCAGGCGGGGAACGCCGCCTTCGCCGCCTCGACGGCCCGGTCGACGTCCGATGCTCCGGAGGAGGGCACACGCGCGATGACCTCGCGGCGCCCGGGGTTCTCCACCTCGATCCAGTCGCCGGAGTCGGCGGGTCCCCAGGCGCCGCCGATCAGCTGGTGGACGAAGGGGGTCTCGATGTCGGTGGTGCTCACTTGGTGTTCTCCTTGGTCTGCAGGCGGACGTCGGCGAAGTCCTCGTAGAACTCGACGACGCTGGTGAAGTCCTTGCCACCGCGGCCCAGTTGGCGGCCGATCGTGAACAGGTCGCGGACGGTGTTCGACAGCGGCAGCGGAACCGGACCCGAGGCGGCGGAGGACAGGAACAGACTCAGGTCCTTGTGCATGAAGTCCAGGGCGAAGCCCGTGGGCCGCTCGGCTGTGAACAGGGTGCGCGGGAAGTAGCTGGACAGCACGTTGCTGTTGGCCGAGCTCTTCGTCAGCACGCTCACCGCGATGTCGAGGTCGACGCCCTGGCGCACAGTCGTGGTCAGCGCCTCTCCCAGTGCCGCGATGTTGATGGCGGTGATCAGGTTGTTGGCGAGCTTGACGACCTGGCCGCTGCCGCTGTCCCCGACCCTTACGACGCTGCCCGCATAGGTCTCCAGCAGCGGGCGCACCCGCTCCAGGGCGGCTTGGTCACCCCCCACCATGACGGCGAGGGTGCCGGCCTCCGCTCCCTGGACACCGCCGCTGACCGGGGCGTCCAGGAAGCTCGCGCCTGCTTCGCCGGCAGCGGCCGCGAGGGCCCGCGAGGTGTCGGGGTCGATCGTGCTGTGGTCGACGATCACCGTGTCGCCGGCCGTGTGCGGCAGGATCTCCCCGACGACCGAGGACACGATGGCCGGGTTCGGCAGACTCAGGAAGACCGCCCGGGCCCCGGAGGCGGCGTCGCCGGCCGAGGACGCCGCACGGGCCCCGGCATCCACCGCGGCTTCGACCGCGGCGGCGTTCAGGTCGAAGACGGCCACGTCATGCCCGGCCTTCACCAGATGGGCGACGACCCGTCCACCGATGTTCCCCAGCCCGATGAAGCCGACTGTTGCACTCATCACAAAGCTCCGATCTCAGCAGCCCCGGCCCGGTCCCCACACCGGTGAGGCGGCCGGAATCCGACGGTTCGCAGACCGTACGGGCGGCGCGAGATCGGTCACTACCAGCAGATGCCGGAACCTTCACCCGGCTTCTTCCGACATTTGTCGTACGCCGTGGTGACCCGATGGCGGTGGACCGGACGTGCAATTCCGGTCGGCGCTGCGCTCCAGTGGTGTATCTGCGCCGCGACCGTCGAGCAGGCGCGGCAGGAAGGCGGCAACAAAAGGTGAATCTTCGGGCCTCAGGGTCTCGGCCTCGCCAGTAGGTGTCGTCACTGGCTTCGAGTGATCTCCTTGGAATAACGGTGGTGCTCGCTTGGAGGAGAGAGCGCGATGGCCGATGCACCGCGCAGAGTCGGGCTGATGGATCGACACGCCTTGGTCGCGGCCCTGGATCTCGCCGCACGGCAGCGAGTGACGATCATCTCGGCGCCCGCGGGCAGCAGGAAAACGTCTGTGTTGCGTGCCTGGGCCGCTCAGTCGGGTCAGCAGCGCCGCATCGCGTTCGTCTCGGTCCGGGGCGGCCAGAACGACGCGCAGTTGTTCTGGCTCGATCTGATCGGCGCGATCCGTGGTGCTCTGGACGAGGCGGCGGAGCCGCCGGCTGCGTCGCCCGCCTTCGACGGCACTGCCATGGTGGACCGGGTCCTGTCGGAGCTCGCCACGACCGACGACCCCATCACGCTGATCATCGACGATCTTCATTGGCTCAGTTCGCCGGACCCCTTCGAACAACTCGCGTCGCTGCCGACCCACCTGCCCCGCCAGCTCACGCGATCCTCGCCACCCGCCGCGATCTTCCCCTCGGGCTCCTCCTGCTACATCTCGGACGATTTCGCGCCGGGTCTTGCCCTGACCCCGGACAGCGCGGCGAAGGGCGCCTCACTGCCCAGGCGTTCCGGGATCGGTGAGCACCGGCATCATCGTCGACAGCCCCTCGTTCTCCCGGACGGCGTCGGCCGGTCCGGGAGCAGCGGTTGTCCGCCGCCCCCGGAGCGCGGTTTGCCTCGTGCGACGGACGTATCGGCGTGACGTCGGCTGCGGTCAAGGATGTCCGGAAAGCGATTCGGTCACGTGGACCCGGTGCTCGTGCGAGCGTGCGACGACGTCGTCTCGCGGTCCGCGTCCGGCGCCGGGTCGGGCGGTCCGGGCAGCCCGCTGGGGTTGGCTTCTGGGACCGGGCGTCCGAGGGGCGGCTCGGCGCTCTCGCCGAGGAAGCCGCCCGACTGGTGCCGCCACAGCTTGGCGTAGGCACCGTTCGCCGCGAGCAGTTCCTTGTGGGTGCCCTGCTCGACGACGCTTCCGCGGTCGAGGACGACGAGACGGTCCATGCCGGCGACGGTGCTCAAACGGTGCGCGACCACGAGGGCCGTACGTCCGTCCATCAACCGCCACAGGGCGTCCTGGACGAGGAGCTCGCTCTCCGAGTCCAGCGCGCTGGTCGCCTCGTCGAGCAGCAGGATCGGGGCGTCGCGCAGGATGGCCCTGGCGAGGGCCACGCGCTGGCGCTGGCCGCCCGAGAGTTTCACCCCCCGCTCCCCCACCAGAGTGCCGAAGCCGTCGGGGAGTTGGTCGGCGAACTCCGTGACGTGCGCGGCCGCGGCCGCCGCGTGAATCTCCTCGTCGGTGGCGCCGGGCCGGGCGAAGGCGATGTTGTCCCGCAGGCTGCGGTGGAACATGGCGGGTTCCTGCGGAACGTAGGCGATCAGTGAGCGCAGGTCGGTCTGGCGCAGCCGGCTGATGTCCTGCCCGCCGATCAGGATGCGTCCGCCGTCGACGTCCGACATCCTCAGCAGGAGCCGGGTGAGTGTGGTCTTGCCGCCACCGGACCTGCCGACCAGGCCGATACGTGCGCCGTCGGGAACGTCCAGGTCGAGTCCCAGGAAAATCGGCTTCCCGCCCGTGTGAGCGAAGGTGACCGAGGTGAAGCGGATGCCGGCGTCCCGCGGTGCGAGCGGTTCGGGTTCCGTCGGGTCGAGCACGGTGGGCGGATCCAACAGCAGCTCGGTGAACTGGGCGGCCTCGGTCATCGAGCTTTCCAGCCGCCGGTAGATCTGGTTGAACTCGAACATGATCTGGGTCGCGTTGGAGTAGTAGGTGAAAGCGACGACGACCTCCTCCACTCCCTGGCCCGAGCCGCCGAAGGCGATGGCGACCAACAGGCCCAGCACGTTGGTCAGCACGGACATGGGGGCGATCAGGGTGTCGACGCGCAGATTGCCGTAGTCCCACGACCGCAGCGTCAGGCGCCGGGAGTCCGCGACACGGCTGCGGTGTTCGTCGGCCTCCCGCCGCTCGGCCGCGAACGCCCGGATGGTCTCCATGTTCATGAGGCTGTCGGCGACGTGGCCGGAGACCCGGGCGAGCGCCGCCTCACGGTCGTTGACGAGCCTCTGCCGACGACGGATCAGAGGTGTCGCGGCCACCACGGTCAGCGCGATCATCACAAGAAGGCCGGCGACGAGCATCGGTTCGTAGCTCCACAGCACCACGGCACCGAACACCAGGGGGACGAGACTGCCCACGATCCGGTACGTCACCGTGTCGACGAAGTCCTCGAAGCGCTTGCCGAAGCTCAGCACCCGTTTGGTCAGGGAGCCGGCGAAGTTGTCGTGGAAGAAGGCCGCGTCCTTGGCGAGGAGTTCGTCCATGCCGCTCACGTACAGGTGTTCCATACCGAGGGCGTCCACGCGGTTCAGGCAGTGCTGCCCGATCCGCCACACGGCCTCGGCGACCAGCAGCGTCACGCCGAAGCCCAGCACGTACGGCAGCGCCGAGCTGAGGGTGAGACCGCCGTCGTGGGCGGCCTGTCCTGCCAGTTTGGCGATCAGCAGGGGGGCGACGTAGCGGATACCGATGTTGCCCACGGCCGGCAGCAGCAGCGCGGGCAGGGCCAGCCGTCGTAGTCGCAACAGCTCCCGGCCGTAGCGGCGCAGCGCCAGAACGACCGCGCTCCTGCCCGGCGCCGGCCCTCGCGTATCTGTTGTCCCCATCACACTCCCGGAGGTTCGGAAGTCGGAAGTGTCCCGTTGAGAGAGGGTCTCAGTCCAGGCATTTACCGCGGACTGGCGAGAACCGGACACCGCCGCGTTCAGCGTACGGAGCGGACGTATCTCGGCATCACGAAGAAGACGAGGAGCGCTATGGATGCCAGGGTGAAGGGGGAGCGGACGCACCCATGGGTTCCAGTTCGCGAACCGGTCGGCGATGGTCAGGGAGTACAGCCGGTCCGAGGTGTAGATGGTGACCAGCAGGGTCAGGAAGTCGGCCCAGTGAGGAATGGTCGGCTTGCGGAAGATGTGCTTCATGACCCTGTCCTCTCTCAGCCGAAGTGGCGGATGCGGGCCGCGGTGGCGGGGGCGTACGGCAGGCAGTCGCCGGCCGTACCGGCGGTGACGAACTCCGCGACAACGGTCGCGAATTCGCGGCCAAGGGCACGCTCGGCGTCACCGGCCCCGGCGAGGACGGGGCTGCCGGGGTAGGCGTCGAAGGTGCCGAAGAGGAAGGGCAGTTCGGCGCAATGGGTGGCGCCCAGGGCGTACGGGTCCTCGGCGGGGGCGTGGTCGAACTCGTAGACGTAGGTGGTGTTGCCGCCGGCCGCGTGATGATCGGCGATCTGAAGCGAGCCGTCGCGGAAGAGGCCGTCCGTCTGTACCGCGGTGAAGATCTCTGCCGGTGACGCCTGCGGGAGGCGGGCCGCGTGCTGCTGGTAGACGTCCTGGGCGGCCTGCCGGCCGATCTGGGCGGTGAGCACGTCCAGGGCGTCTGTGGTGGTGAGGTTCTGGATACGGGGATCGAAGGCGAAGAAGGCCGTCGCCTCGTCGCGGGTGGTGCCGATCAGCAGCGCCTTGCCCTCCAGATCGCCGTCCGCGAGCGCCTGTTGCCGGGTGCGGGGCAGGCCGGGTGCACCGAGGACCGGGTACATCGGCGGGGCCGCGTTGCCCGGCGCCGCGAGCTGCACGGAAAGCCGGCCATAGGCGTCCAGCAACTGCTCGACCGGCAGGGCGCGCAGGGCCTTCGCGGTGTCCGTGCCGGCCGGGATGCCCAGCAGGCGCAGATAGGCGTCGGCGTGCTCCGCGGCCTGGTGCGCATCCTGCGGGTTCAGGCCGAAGGGGCCGCTCTGCAGCAGCACTCGGGTGATGGAATCGTTCGTTGCGGGGTCGAGGGCGAGCATCAGGGCGGAGTAGGCACCGGCGGACTGCCCGCCGACGGTGACGGTCCGCGGATCGCCGCCGAAGGAGGCGATGTTGTCCTGGACCCAGCGCAGGACGGCGGCCTGGTCCTGGGGGCCGAGGTTGGCGGCGCCGATCTCCGGCAGGTAGAGGTAACCCAGCGGCCCCAAACGGTAGTTGGCGGTGACGACGACGATGTCGCCCAGAGCGGCCAGTCGGCCGCCGTCGTACCAGTCCCAGCCTCCGGAGCCGCTGGTGAAGCCGCCTCCGTGCCACCAGACCAGGACCGGGCGGGCCGCACCGTCCTCCAACGCCCGGCGCGGGGTGAAGACGTTGACGGTCAGGCTGCCGTCCTCGTTCCAGTCCGGCACGCGCTGCCCCTGCACCTTCTCCAGCCGGGAGGCGGCCTGCGGCACGGACGGTCCGGCCTGCACCGCCTCCCGCACGTCCGTCCAGCCCGGGTGCGGCTGCGGCGGCGCGAACCGCAGCTCGCCGACCGGCGACGCGGCGTAAGGGATGCCCCGGAAGGAGACCACCCCGCCCTCTGCGACGCCGCTGACCTTGCCGCGGTCCGTGTTCACTGTCCGGCCCTCGATGCCCGTCATGGTGCTCACTTCTCTCGTCTCGGTTGCTCTGGGACCGTTTCTAGGCCGGGGAAAGCATCCCGAGCCAGCGGTACCCATCCGAAGCGAGAAAAAAGGACAGAAGGTCTCGCGATATGGAGAAAGTGCGCCACCGTCTCGATGAAACAGACAGCCGGATCACCCCGACGGGGTGCGCAGCCAGTCCTTCTCTTCTCCGGGCTCGGGCAGGGACCGGCCGGCCGCGACGGCGGACCGCGCGGGACTGTCCTGGATCACCACCAGGACGTCCTTCTCCTGCACTCCTGCGATGCGGGAGACCGCCGCGGACAGTTCGAGTGCCAGACGGGTCGTCTCCTCCTGCGGATGTCCACGCCGGGCCCAGCCGGTGAGCAGCAGCGGTACTCCCGGTTCCCCGCCCACGAAGACGGAGTCCTTGGGGAGTTCGGAGAAGAACACGTTGACGAAGGCGGGCGGTACGTGGTTGATGTCCACGTGAATCCTGGTGATTTCGGCGGCCAGTTGGGCCTTGGTTTCGGCGGTCAGTGTTCCCTGAGCCGTGGTGCATGCGTAGATGGGCACGTCTGCTCCTGCGGATTGAG
This sequence comes from Streptomyces spinoverrucosus, assembly GCF_015712165.1. NCBI lineage: Bacteria > Bacillati > Actinomycetota > Actinomycetes > Kitasatosporales > Streptomycetaceae > Streptomyces > Streptomyces spinoverrucosus. Next base: position 1,305,024 of record NZ_JADPZX010000001.1, read on the forward strand.
TCGAAGGCGGTTCACTCGGTGGGGTCGGTGAGGGTCTTGAGGTCGTTGACCGTGTAGCCGAGGTCGAGGCGGAAGCCCTTGCCGGTGCGCCGGACCGGCAGGTCGGCCAGTTCCTCACCGCGGGCGGGGAGGAAGGACAGCTCGCCCGAGCCGACCCAGGCGTCGGCAAGTCGTACGTCGTCCAGGACCGACATCACCAGTTCGTGGACGGCCGGCTGGTCGTGCTTGCCCGCGGCGAGCTGGGGGAAGTGGCGGAGGTTGACCAGCGGGCGGCCGACGAACGTGGCCGGGTCCTCGACGGGCTGTTCCAGGGTGACCTGGGCCTCGGCGATGCGCTGCCCGGCGGCGGAGGCGGTGGCGCCGAACCGTCCGCCGGGGGCGAGCAGCGGGGTGGCGGGGGTCTGCACGGCGTAGGCGCGGGTCTGGTGGACGCTGCCGAGCTTCTTGGGGAAGCCCTGGACCCAGCCGCGGGCCAGCGCGGCGTCGTTGTCGACGTAGATGTAGGGGCACCAGGCCACCGCGGTGTCGTTCCAGCGGGCGTTGAGGGTGACCAGGAATTCGCGGTACTGGCTGCGCACCGGGTCGAGGTAGTCGTCGCCGGAGGCGGCGTACTGCCAGTCGATGAACATGGCCACGCCGCGTCCGGAGGTCTCCGGGTCGGGGGTGAGGCCGTCGGGGAGGGCGGCTTCGGCGGCGGCCGGGTCGGTGAAGAACTCCACGCCGACGACGGTGCCGGCGTAGTGCCAGGGCGGGGCGGGGGCCAGGTTGGCCTCGCCGCGGGGGGACAGGGGGACGGTGTAGCCCTTCATGGCGGGCTCCCTTCCATCGGAGGCTACGAAACGTAGCGTTTCACTCGGACGGGACGACCGTAGTACACCTTGCCCCAAGAACGCAACGCTACGTATCGTTCTATTCATGAATCTTGTATTCGCCTCCCACACAGGAGCCACCCCCCGCTCCGCCCCCAAAATCCTCAGCGCAGCGCGGGACATCCTCACCGCACGCGGCTACCCGGCCCTCACCATCGAGGCCGTCGCCGCAGAAGCCGGCGTCGGCAAAACGACCATCTACCGCTGGTGGCCCAGCAAAGAAGCACTGGTCGCCGACGCACTCGCACAAGCCTTCCGCGGCGACGACATCCCCGACCTCGGCGACACCCGCGCCGAACTACGCCGAGCCGTCGACATGACCATCGACAACTACGCCAACAAGGACGTGGCCGTCACCCTGCCCGCACTCGCCGCGGACCTCTTCCCCAACACCGAACTCATGGCCCGCTTCCGAGAAGCCTTCCTCCTGCGCAAACGCCACAAGATCGCCGTCGCCCTGCGCCGCGGCATCCAACGCGGCGACCTCCCCGCCGACCTCGACACCGACCTCCTCCAGGACGTCTGGGCCGGCACCATCCTCTACCGCCGCCTCATGATCGACTCCCCCCTCGACGACAACCTCGCCGAAAGCCTCGTCCAACTCGCCCTCACCTCCTCCCCCGCCCTCACCAAGCCCGGCCACCCGGCAACCCCCGAGGTCGAAACGGCGGAGAAGCACACATGACCCTGGACAGCAGGAAGAGCACCGACCCCGAACTCGTGCAGTTGCTGACGCCCGAGGGCAAGCGGGTCAAGAACGCCGAGTTCGACGGCTACGTCGCCGGGATCACCTCCGAAGAGCTCCGCGGCCTGTACCGCGACATGGTGCTCACCCGCCGCTTCGACGCCGAGGCCACCGCCCTGCAGCGCCAGGGCGAGTTGGGACTGTGGCCCTCGCTGCTCGGCCAGGAGGCCGCCCAGATCGGCTCCGGCCGGGCCACCCGCGAGGACGACTACGTCTTCCCGACCTACCGTGAGCACGGCGTCGCCTGGTGCCGCGGCGTCGACCCGACCAACCTCGAGAACCACACGATGCCGGTCAGCATGATCCGGCGCCGCCCGATGTGGTCGCCGACGGCCCCGGCGATCAGGGCGCCGACCATGACGCCGATGAGGGCGTACGACCCGAGGGCGCCGGCCTGGGTCGCGGTGAGAGCGCCGAGCTGGCTCGGGTCGCGCAGCAGGACGGGGACGACGGCGCCGTAGACGACGAGGTCGTAGCCGTCGAAGACGAGGGCGACCGTGGCGATGGCGACGATCCAGCGCAGCGTGGCACGGTGCCGTGGGTCGGTGGTTCTGTGGTCCTGCGTGGTTCTGTGCTCCTGCGTGTTCATTGAGGGGACCCCATGTTCGTGTGAGCGGATGGGTGTGCTCCACTGCCCGGCCGAAGGAAGGCGAGGCGGGCGGGCAGCGGCGTACTGGGGTGGGGGGATGCGGAGTTCAGCCGAGGTCGCCGCCGCCGACGGGGAGCACCGTGCCGGTGATGTAGGAGGCCTCGTCGGAGGCGAGGAAGCAGATCGCCGCGGCCTGCTCCTGCGGGGTGCCGTAGCGCTTGAGCAGCGAGGAGTCGATGGTCTGGTCGACGATCCGCTGGTACCAGGCCTTCTCCTGCTCGGTGCGGGGAGCGGGACCCCGGGCCACGCGGCGGGGCGGCGCGTCCGTGCCGCCGGCCGCGGTGGCGACGACCCGGATGCCGTACGGGGCGGCCTCCATGGCGAGGGAGGCGGTGAGGGCGTTGACGCCGCCCTTGGCCGCCGAGTAGGGGATGCGGTGGATGCCGCGGGTGGCGATGGAGGAGACGTTGACGATCGTGCCTGAGCGCTGCTCGACGAGGTGGGGCAGGACGGCGCGGGTGGTCCACAGGGTCGGGAAGAGAGAGCGCTGGATCTCGGCCTGGATCTCGTCGGGTGCGTAGTGCTCGAAGGGCTTGGCCCAGATCGTGCCGCCGACGTTGTTGACCAGGACGTCGATCCGGCCGAGCAGTTCGAGGGACTCCGCGACGGCGCTCCGCGCGCCCTCGTGTCTCCAGGTCGGCCAGGACGGCGTGGGCCTTGAGGTCGTCAGCGGCTTCCCGGACGGTCCCCGAGCGGTCCACCAGGACGACCTCGGCGGACTCGGCCACAAGCCTGCGGGCGACTTCGAGGCCGATGCCCTGCGCGGCTCCGGTCACCACGGCCCTTTTGCCGGCGAACCTCTCCCTGTGCGCGATCACGCCGCCTCCGCCGTCTCGCGTACGACAGCCGGCGTGAACTTCTCGTAGTGGAAGCTCGCCGGGCTCACGCCGAGCGATGCGATGTGGGCGCGTACTGCCTCGACCATGGCGGGCGGTCCGCACAGATGGACGTCCGCGTCTCCGTCGTGGAGGGTGCCGGAGTCCATCAGCCCGGTGACGAAGCCCCTGTTGCGGGCGGTGCTGTTCGGGTCGGCCACACAGTGGTCGAAGGTGAAGCCCGGGATGACGTCGGCGTAGTCCCGCAGGGTGTCCAGGTGGACGAGGTCCTGGTCGGTGGTGACGCCGTAGAGCAGGTGGACCGGGTGGCCGGGCGGCTGCTGGGCCAGCTGCTCCAGCATCGAGAGCAGCGGTGCCAGGCCGGTGCCGCCCGCCAGCAGCAGGGCGGGGCGGGTGAGTGCACGCAGGTAGAAGCTGCCCATGGGGCCGGTGAACTCCAGGCGGTCGCCGACCTGGGCACGCTCGGTGAGGTAACGGGACATCGTCCCGCCCTCGACGATGCGGACCAGGAAGGAAAGGTGCCGCTGGCCCGGTCCTGAGCTGAAGGAGTACGAGCGGGTCTGGCCGGTGCCGGGCACGGCGACGTTGACGTACTGGCCGGGCAGGAAGCCGAGCGCCTCCCGGTCGTCGGCGGCGAGCGTGAACTCCACGGTGGTGTCGGAGTGGCGCTTGATGTCGACGACGGTGGCGGTGTGGGTGGCGGCGCCCGTCTTGGCGGCCGCGGACGAGGACGGGATGCGCAGCACGAGGTCGCTGTGCGGGGTCATCTGGCAGGGCAGGCAGTGACCGAGCGCCGCCTCGTCCTCCGTCAGTGCCTCGTCGATGTAGTCGCCGCCGTCGTAACTCCCGGACTCGCACAGCGACTTGCAGGTGCCGCAGGCACCGTCGCGGCAGTCGAGGGGGATGTTGATGCGGGCCTTGTAGGAGGCCTCGGCAACCGTCTCGTCGGGGCGGCACTCGATGAAGCGGGTGATGCCGTCCTCGAAGTTCAGGGCGACCTGGAAAGACATGATCGTGCTCATCTCAGACGTGGTAGATGTCGACGACGTGGTGCACGTAGTCGTTCTTCAGGACGACCTTCTTGCTGGTGATCAGCGGCTCGGGACCGGAGACGTCGAGGCGGTAGAAGGACGAGCCGAAGTACGTGTCTGTCGTCTGGTAGCGGTAGTAGAGCGTGAACCAGTTGAAGCGGACGTCCAGCACGTCGCCGTCGCGGCCGGTGATCTCGACGTTGGTGATGTTGTGGCCGGTGCGGGGCTCGGGCAGGCTCGTGGCGCTGGAGCGGTCGGTGCGGATGCGGAAGACACGGTCCTCCAGGCCGGCCCGGCTCGGGTAGTAGACGAGGGAGATCTCGCGCTGCGGGTCGCGGGTGAGCTCGTCGTCGTCGGCCCAGGCCGGCATCCAGAACTCGGCGTCCGGGTGGTAGCACTCCAGCCACTGCTCGAACTCGCGGTCGTCCAGGTAGCGCGCCTCGCGATAGAGGAACTGGCGGATGCCTTCGAGAGTCGACTCATCGATTGCCGTGGTCACTTGGTCGCCTCCAGAGCCGCACTCAGGGTCCGCGCCCAGTAGCCGTGCTGGATGGGGTAGAGCCCCTCGTCCTCGGTGCGTACACCGCTGGCGATCGGGTTGATCCCGATCTTCTTGGCGTCCTCGTCGGGGCCGTCGATCTGGTGCACGGCGCCACGGCTGAGGTCGTTCCAGGGCATGGACTCGGCGAGGTAGGTCTTCTGGCAGGAGCGGAATTCCTCCAGGTCGTCCGGGGTGGCCATGCCGGTGGCGTTGAAGAGCGGAACTTCAACCCCCTTGCCGCGATGGCCGGTCGGGTGACGATCGCCGAGGTCGAGGAACTCGTCGAGCCCGGAGAGATCGATCCGGACGCGGTGCACCTGCCCGGCATCTTCGTCCAGCGGGTCCTCGCGCTCACCCCCGAGCAGGCGGCGGACAAGAAGATCGAGCGGCGGAGGGTGAGCGGCTGATGCCCTGGACACGGGAACAGATGGCCGCCCGGGCCGCGCGCGAACTGAACGACGGGCAATACGTCAACCTCGGCATCGGCCTGCCGACCCTGATCCCCAACCACCTCCCGCCCGGCGTCGAGGTGATCCTGGAGTCGGAGAACGGCATCCTGGGCACCGGCCCTTATCCGACCGAGGACGCCGTCGACCCGGACCTGATCAACGCCGGCAAGGAGACCGTCACCGTCCTGCCCGGCGCCTCCTTCTTCGACTCCGCGCTGTCCTTCGGAATGATCCGCGGCGGGCACATCGACGTCGCCGTCCTGGGCGCCATGCAGGTGTCCGCGAACGGCGACCTGGCGAACTGGGCCGTCCCGGGCAAGCTGATCACGGGAATCGGCGGGGCGATGGACCTGGTCCACGGCGCCCGCACGGTCATCGTCGTGATGACGCACACCGCCAAGGACGGCTCGCCGAAGATCCTGGAGGAGTGCACGCTGCCGCTCACCGGCAGGGCGTGTGTGAACCGGGTCATCACCGATCTCGCCGTGATCGACGTGACACCGGATGGACTCTTGTTGACCGAGGTCGCCCCTGGAGTGAGCGTCGACGACGTCATCGCCAGGACCGACGCCAAGCTCATCCTCTCGGAGGGCCTGCTGTGAACACGGTTTACATCGTCGACGCCGTCCGCACCCCGATCGGCCGCTACAACGGCGCCCTCGCGAGCGTTCGCCCCGACGACCTCGGCGCACATGCCATCCGCGAACTCCTCGCCCTCGGTCACCCCTCGGCGCCTCCGATGCCCGTCTCGCCGGCACCGTGGCTCACCAGCTCGCCCGCCGGGGCAGTGGCACCGGCATCGCCACCCTCTGCATCGGCGTCGGCCAGGGCCTTGCCCTCGTCCTCGAACGCCAGTAGTCCTCGGGAGCCGCTGTGCCCGCGCCACACCTGCTGCACCACCACCTGGCCGGTCCGGTCGACGCGCCGCCGTTGGTCCTCGGTCCGTCCCTGGGCACCTCCAAGGCGGTCTGGGAACCCCAACTGCCCTCCCTGATCCGCCGTTTCCGGGTCCTGCGCTTCGATCTGCCCGGACATGGCGGTTCCACCACCGGGCCGCTGCGCGATCCCGGGCCCGGACGCACGACGGTCGAGGACCTCGCGTCCTTGGTGCTCGAACTGGCCGACCACCACGGCTGGGACCGCTTCCACTACGCGGGCATCTCCCTGGGCGGAGCCATCGGCGCCCACCTCGCGGCACACCACCCCGAACGTGTCGCGTCCCTGGCACTGGTCTGCTCCTCCGCGCACTTCGGGGCGCCGCAACCCTGGTACGAGCGCGCGGAACTCGTACGGCTCAAGGGGACCTCTCCCCTGCTGGTGACCAGCCCGGACCGCTGGTTCGCCACCGAGGAAATCGCCAAGTCCCCCTTCGGCCGCAGGCTGATCGGCAATCTCGCCGAGGCCGACCCCGTCGGCTACGCGGCATGCTGCGACGCCCTCGCCACGTACGACCTGCGCCCCGACCTGGCCAGGATCGCCGCACCCACCCTCGTCGTCGGGGGCTCCCACGACGTGGCGACTCCGGTGGAGCACGCGAAGGAACTCGCGGCGGGCATCCCGCGTGCCGTCCTGAAGGTCATCGGCTGCGGGCACCTCGCCGCCGAGCAGCCCCAGGCCCTGCGGGCCGCGCTCACCTCCCATCTGCCCGCGTCCCTCGCCGGAGGCGGAACACGGCTGGTTCCACCGTCCGACCGCAGCTCCTGACCTGCATTATGTGCTGCCCTAGAACTGGAGGGGGATGCGATATCCCGCGTCCAGGCGTGGGTTGGAGGCGTTGAAGTAGCCGTTCTCCACCAGGTGTGCGGCGAAGGCGGCGAACTCCTCGGGCCTGCCAAGGCGGCGGGGGCCGGCGAAGTGCTGGACTTGCTGGGCGATGGCCGCGTCGTCGGTGAAGCCGTCGAAGATCGGCGTGTCGAAGCCACCGGCGACGATGGTGTTGACGCGGATGCCGCGGCCGGCGAACTCGCGGGCGGCGGGGAGCGTCATGCCCACCAGCGCGGCCTTGGTCGCGGAGTATCCGACCATGCCGACGGTGCCGTCGTGGGCGGCGGCGGAGGAGGTGTTGATGATGACGCCTCGCTCGCCGTCGTCGTCCGGCTCGTTGTCGAGCATGGCCGCGGCGGCGTGGCTCATGACATTGAAAGTGCCGACGAGGTTCGTGGTGACCATCCGGCTGAACTCCGCGAGATCGGTCGGCGTTCCGTCGGCGGTGGTCAGCCCGACCGCGGCGATGTAACCGGCGGTGTTGAGGTTGATGTCGATCGCGCCGAACCGGTCGGTGGCAGCCTGGACGGCGGCGGTCACCTGCTCGGGGTCGGTGATGTCCGCGCCGAGGCCGAGGGCGTTGTCGCCGAGTTCGGCGGCGAGTTTCTCGGCGAGCTCGCGGCGGCGCCCGACGAGGACGACGTTCGCACCGCGTTCGGCGAAGTAGCGGGCCGCGCCCAGGCCGAGCCCCGAGGTGGCGCCGGCGATGAAGGCGGTCTTTCCCTGGATTTTCATGGCGGTGGAGGTGTTCCCTTCAGGGGCGGCGTGCGTCAGGAGCGAAGCATGGCGGTACCGAGGTCCCAGAGCCGCTCCGCGTTGTTCTCGTCGAGGGCGTAGGGGAGCACACCGCGCTCGGAGTTGGGGCTGGGGTTGGTGTTGAGTTCGGCCTCGTTGCAGTCCTCGAAGTAGCGGCCGGTGACGCCTTCGAGCAGGGGGGACGCGGCCACCAGGACCGAGGTGGCGGCGCCTTCCTCGACGGTCTTCCAGTTGAAGTTCGCGAAGGCCTCCTCGATCTCTGGCGTCATGTTGTGCTGCTGGTGGCGCTGGAGGCCGGTGCGGATACCGCCGGGCATGACCGCGTTGGCGGTGATCCCGTCGTCGGCCCACCGCTTGGCCGCTCCCACTGCCAGCAGCACGTTGCCGGTCTTGGACTGGCCGTAGGCGGCCCACTCCTCGTAGGGGCGGCGCTCGAAGTGAATGTCGTCGAAGACCACCGGCGAGAACAGGTGGCCGACGGAGCTGAGCGAGACGATGCGCGCGCCGCCGGCGGCTGCGAGCGCGTCGTGGAGGCCGAGGGTCAGGTTGAAGTGGCCGAGGTAGTTGGTGGCGAACTGCAGTTCCCAGCCCTCGGGCGTGCGGTGGAGCTCGGGCAGGGCCATGATCCCGGCGTTGTTGACCAGGATGTGCAGGGGGCCCTGCCAGGCGTCGGTGAAGGACGCGACGGAGGCGCGGTCGGTCAGCTCCAGCGGCGCGGCGGTCACCTTGGGGTTGCCGGTCTTGGCCGTGATCTCCTGGGCGACACGGTTGCCCGCCTCGACGTTGCGGACGGCGAGGGTGACATCCGCACCGGCACTGGCCAGGGCGCGTGCCGTTTCCACGCCGATGCCGGAGGCCGCGCCGGTGATGATCGCGCGCTTGCCGGTCAGGTCGACGCCCTCGATGACCTCGTCGGCGGTGGTGTGAAAGCCGAAGGGCGTGGTGAAACGCTCATGCGTGCTCATGTGTGTGGTCTCCGTTCATATGGGCGCTCCCCGTCACCTCTTGGCCGCTCTCGCGGCAGGGGCGCCGATCGTTATGCGGAATCGATTCCGGTAATTCAAGTTAAGCGGAATCGATTCCGATTGCAAGTCCGTGCGAGGTGCCTCCGGCTGCGCCTCGGCCCGGCGGTGGCGGCCCGGCCGGTATGTATGATGGGAAGTGGAATACATTCCGGTTTGTGGAGGTGGCCGTGACGGGGGCTGTGCAGCGCAGGCCGCGTGCAGATGGGCAGCGCAATCGTGCGCGCATCCTCGAGGTGGCGTTGCGGCTGTTCGTGGAGCGCGGTGCGGAAGTCCCGTTCACCGAGATCGCCAAGGAGGCCGGCGTCGGTGTGGGGACGGTCTACCGCCACTTTCCGGCGCGAGAGGACCTCATCGAAGCGGCGTACCGTTCGGAGCTGGACGCAGTGTGCGCCGCTGCCGGGGAGCTGATCGAGGCGATGCCGCCCGCTGATGCCCTGCGTACCTGGATGGACCGTTTCATCGACTACTGGGCCACCAAGATCGGTCTGACGGATGCGATCCGAGCCGTCGTGGCCGCGGGCGGGGACCCGTTCGCGCAGAGCCGTGAGCGGCTCGATGACGCGGTTGGCGCGCTGCTGTCGGCGACCGCCGCGGCAGGATTTACGCGTCCCGAGGTCAAAGCGGACGATCTGGTGGTGTCACTCAGCGGCATCGCCATGGTCGTCGGCGTACTCGAGGATCGCGAACAGGTGGGTCGGATGCTCGACCTTCTGTACGAAGGAATGCGAACCCGGCCGTAAGGGGTGAGGCTGCCCGCGCCTTCGACCGTCCTCGCGCTTTCATTGAACGCGCCGAACCCGGAGGGGCGTACCTGTGTCGACGCGCCATCGGACAGGTGCCCCCCGGCGAGGCGTCCAGTTGGTCCATGTTCGGATGCGGCTGGCCGACGAAAGCGAGAGCGTCGAGGCCGAGGATGGCGAGGAGCTACGCTGCCGGGAGGTCATCCACCTGGTCAGGCCGATACAGCCATGTGCCAGGGTCGCCTCATGGTTCGTCCATGGCGCCGAGGCCGGTCAGGGCGCCGACCGGGTCGGGGTCCGGGGTGCCTCGGGGCCACCAGTCGTCCCGGCCCGGTTCGGACTCGTAGGCGTACCAGAGGGCGTCGCGGCCCAGGCGGAGCTGGACGTGGCCGTTCGGGTGGGTGAGGCGGTTGCGCCAGGGGCGGAAGGCGGGGAGGTCGGCGGCGAGGAGGAGGGGGCGGGCGCGGTCGAAGCGGCCGGCCGGTGGATCCCAGGGTTCTTCGAGCGCGGCGAGGCCGTCGAGGCCGCCCTGCCGCCAGGCGGCGACCGCGCGCGCCAGCTCCGCCGGGCTACGGCCGACGGCGGAGGCGAGCGAGGAGTACAGGGCGCGTGTGCCGGCGGTGAGGCCGGAGCCGGGGCGGGCCGCCGCGAGTCGTACCGCGTCCTGCCACAGCGTCAGCTCCGCGACCGGGTCGTGGCCGGTGACGAGCACGGCGTGGGCACGGGCGGCGGCGTCGGTGGCCAGCTGGTCCAGCGCGAACGGGTCCGGGCCGCCCGGGGCGGCGGGGTAGACCGGGGGTTGTTCGGGGTGCGGTGGGGCGGGCAACGGGGGCGGGAGGGGTGGACGTTCGCTTCGGGCCAGGGCGTCGGTGGCCCGGATGCCCGGCAGCGGGGCCGGTTCCCGCTCCTGGGCGGCGCGGGCCGCGCGGGTGGCGTTGCGGCGGGACAGGGCGTCGAGCAGCTCGCGTTCGCCCCGGCCGCGCAGCAGGAGCAGGACGAAGGGATCGGCGTCGAGCAGGCGCGCGGTCTGGTAGCAGAGGGCGGCGGCGTGCTTGCAGGGGTGGCCGCGGTCGGGGCAACTGCAGTGCGGGTCGAGGTCGCCGGGGCCCGGGAGCAGCGGGACGTCGCCGTCCGCGAGCGCCTGGGGCATCTCCTTGTCGAGCAGCGCCGCGATATGGCCGGGCCGGTCGGCGGCGGCGTCCAGGAACCGCTCCCAGTCCGCGTCGTCCAGCGTGCGCAGCCGCACTTGCACGCGGTAGGGCCGGGGGCGGCTGCCGCGGACGTACGCCAGGACGAGGCCCGGGGTCACCGTGATGGCGTCCACATGGCCCTGCTGGGCGTAACCACGTCCGCGCGCCAGCCGCTTGACGTCCAACGCGCCCTGCTCCAGCGCGCTGATCCAGGCGTTGCCCCACCAGGTCTCCGCGAAGGGCGCGTCCTCGTCCGAGGGGCGGGGCGGGAACGCGGGGAAGGTGCGGCGCAGGTCTCCGTCCCGGTGGGGGGAGGCCATGGAGCGGGGGACGCGGGGAGTTGCGGCGGCGGGTTCGGGGTGGGGGGTGGTGGTGCCCTCCGGGGGTGCGGCAGCGGGCGGCACGGAGGGGGGCTTGCGGTTCGGGTCGGCGGTGGCGCGCTCCTGGGGTGCGGCGGCGGGTTCGGGGTGTGGGGTGGTGCCCTCCGCGGGTGCGGCAGCGGGCGGCACGGAGGGGCTATTGCGCTTTGGGTCGGCGGTGGCGCGCTCCTGGGGTGCGGCGGCGGGTTCGGGGTGTGGGGTGGTGCCCTCCCCGGGTGCGGCAGCGGGCGGCCCAGAGGGGGTCGCGCGGTTCGGGTCGGCGGTGATGTGCTCCGCGGGCGCGGCGGCGGATTCGGGGAGTGGGGTGGTGGTGCCCTCCGCGGGTGCGGCAGCGGGCGGCCCAGAGGGGATTGTGTGGTTCGGGTCGTGGGCGGGCGGACGCTCGTGCGTCGCGGTTGCCGGGGCCGGCGGCTTGACTGCGCTCGCGAGCAACTCGCCCAGTTCACGCGGGCGTCGGGACCCAGTAGCCGGTCGGGGCAGCGGGGTGGGGCGCGGCGGCGTCGGTGCGGATCGGTACGCCGAACGGGCCTCCGGCTCGACGTCCGTGGCCTCGATGTCCTCCCTTACCTGCCGTGCCTGCGCCTCCCGCTCGCTTCGGGCAGCGCGCAGGGCGTCGCGCGCGACGTCGGCGGGACGGGTGGAGGGCCGGGCCCTTGCCGGAGTGGTGGGGTCCGGGTCCTCGCCGGGGGCGTCGGGGACACCGGCGGCCGATGCCCCGCTGGGCGCCCGGTCCGATCCGTCCCCCGGTGCTTCGGCCGCCCCGGCGTCCGCGGCGACGGCCCGCCGAGTCGACACCGCGCGCCGCAGCGCGGCCCGAGCGGCGTCACCGGGCCGGGCCTCGTGGCTCGCGGAGTTGCCCGGTTCGGGGTCGGGTGCGGCTGCCTGACGTCGGTCACGAGGCAGGCTCCGGCCGTCCACGGCGTCACCCGAATCCTCCTCCCGGCTCCTCAGCCCCCGAGCAGCCCGCAGAGCCCGACGCGCCACGTCAGCGGGCCGCGCCTGCGCCACCGCTTCAGCTTCCTCCCCCAGGTGCTGCGAACCGCAACCCGCCTCGGCCCCCTCCCCCAAGCCCTGCGAAAGGCGACCCGCTCCGACCCCCTTTCCCAAGCCCTGCGCACCACGACCCGCCTCGCCCCCCTCCCCCAAACCCTGCGCACCACGACCCGCCTCGCCCCCCTCCCCCAAACCCTGCGCACCACGACCCGCCTCGCCCCCCTCCCCCAAACCCTGCGCACCACGACCCGCCTCGCCCCCCTCCCCCAAACCCTGCGCACCACGACCCGCCTCGCCCCCCTCCCCCAAACCCTGCGCACCACGACCCGCCTCGCCCCCCACCCCCGCGCCCTCCTCACCCGACGCCAGCGCCTCATCAGGCACCTCACCGTCACCCCACACCCAGGGCCGCCCCCGCTCCCCCGTCACGACGCCCTCCGCAGCGACACGAGGTCGGACAGCTCACGGTCCGTCAGCTCTGTGAGGGCCGCCTCCCCGGAGCCGAGGATCGCGTCGGCCAGGGCGCGCTTGGACTGGAGCATCTCGGCGATGCGGTCTTCCACCGTGCCCTCGGTGATCAGGCGGTGTACCTGGACGGGCTGGGTCTGGCCGATGCGGTAGGCGCGGTCGGTGGCCTGTTCCTCGACCGCCGGGTTCCACCAGCGGTCGAAGTGGACGACGTGGCCCGCGCGGGTGAGGTTCAGGCCGGTGCCGGCGGCCTTGAGGGACAGCACGAGGACCGGGGTGGCGCCGCCCTGGAAGCGGTCCACCATGCGTTCGCGTTCCGGTACCGGTGTGCCGCCGTGCAGCAGGTCCACCGGGACGGCCCTGGCGGACAGGTGGGACGTGATGAGGCGGGCCATGCCGACGTACTGCGTGAAGACCAGCGCCGAGCCGTCCTCCGCGAGGAGCGTGTCCAGCAGCTCGTCCAGCAGGGCGAGTTTGCCGGAGCGGGCGGCGAGCCGGTCGCCGCCGTACGGGGCGTGCTCCTCCTTCAGGTACAGCGCCGGGTGGTCGCAGATCTGCTTGAGCGAGGTCAACAGCTTCAGCACCAGGCCACGGCGCGCCATGCCCTCCGCGGTCTCGATGGCCAGCATGGACTCCCGCACCACCGCCTCGTACAGCGCGGCCTGTTCGCGGGTGAGCGGCACCGGGTGGTCGGTCTCCGTCTTGGGCGGCAGTTCGGGGACGATCCCGGGGTCGGACTTCTTGCGGCGCAGCAGGAAGGGGCGGACGAGTCGGGCGAGGCGGGTCACCGCCTCCTCGTCCTCGCCGGTCTCCACCGCGCGGGCGTGCCGGGCGCGGAAGGACTTCAGTGGGCCGAGCAGGCCGGGCGTCGTCCAGTCCAGCAGTGCCCACAGCTCGGAGAGGTTGTTCTCGACCGGGGTGCCGCTCAGGGCGACGCGCGCCGGCGTCGGGATGGTGCGCAGGGCTTTCGCCGTCGCCGAGTACGGGTTCTTGACGTGCTGTGCCTCGTCGGCGACGACCATGCCCCACTTCTGCTGGGCGAGCGTCGCCGCCGCCGACCGCATCGTGCCGTACGTGGTGAGGACGAAGCCGCCGTCGAGGTCGTCCAGGGTGCGTTCCGTGCCGTGGTGGCGGCGGACGGGGACGCCGGGCGCGAACCGCTCGATCTCCCGCTGCCAGTTGCCGAGCAGGGAGGCCGGGCAGACCACCAGGGTCGGTTCGGTGCGGGCGCGTTTGAGGTGGAGGGCGATGACGGTGACCGTCTTGCCGAGTCCCATGTCGTCGGCGAGGCAGCCGCCGAGGCCGAGGGAGGTCATCAGGTCGAGCCAGGCCAGGCCCCGGAGTTGGTAGTCACGGAGGGTGGCGCGCAGGCCGGCGGGCGGCTCGGCGGGCCGCAGCCCGGCGGTGAGGCGGTCGCGCAGCGCGGCCAGCGCGCCGACCGGCACCGCCTCGACCTGCTCGCCGTCGATCTCCGCGGTGCCGGTGAGCGCGACGGACAGGGCGTCCACCGGGTCGAGCAGGCCCAGCTCGCGCTTGCGGGCCTTGCGGACCAGCGCCGGGTCGACCAGGACCCACTGGTCGCGCAGCCGGACGACGGGGCGGTGGGCCTCGGCGAGCGCGTCCATCTCGGCCTCGCTCAGCGGCTCGCCGCCGAGCGCCAACTGCCAGCGGAACTGCAGCAGTTCCTCGCTCTCGAAGAAGCCGGTGCCGTCGGTCGCCGAGCCGGGCGCCGGCCGGACCACCGCGGCGGCCGTCAGGTCCCGTGCCAGGTCGCGGGGCCAGTGCACGGCGACGCCGGCCGCCGCGAGCCGGGCGGCCGCCGCGCCCAGCAGGTCGCCCAGCTCCGGCTCGGACAGGGCGAGCACGTCGGGCACGTCCTGCTCGGCGAGCTGGTCCAGCGGCGCCCAGACGCGGGCCGCGCGCCGGACCGCGAGCGCGGCGTCCACCCGCGCGCGGGGACCGAAGTCGCCGTCCGCGTCCCCCGTCCACAGCGCCGCCGCGTCCACCACGAGCGTCGGGTCGGCGAGGCTGTGCACCTGCACGATCGCCGCGCCCGCCCGGCGTACCCGCTCGCCGTCCTCGCCCGCGTCGAACAGGTCGTGCGCCGACAGATCCAGGCGCAGGGAGATCCGTACGCCCGCGTCCATCCCGGCGGCGACCTCCGCCGCCCAGTCGTGGGCGGCGGGCAGGCGCTGGGGCGCGCGGGCCGCGAAGGGCCTGCCGCAGGCGTGCTCGGCGGCGGGGGTGCGCGGGAGGGTGTCCGCGACCGCGTCCAGGAAGGCCCGCATCAGCGCCTCCGGCTCGGGCAGCCGCAGCGGGCCCGGACCGGGCAGCGGCACCGCATGCCCCTCGTACGGCAGCGCGGCGGCCACCGCGCGCAGGTGGGCGATGTCGTCGGGGTCGAGGGGGCCGGCCCGCCAGGCGTCGTGCCCGCTGGGTGTCAGCCCGGGCAGCAGGCGCCCCCGGGCGGCGAGTCGCAGCGCGTGCAGGGCGGCCGCGCCCCAGCAGGCCGTGGCGGGGTGGGCGGCCGGATCGTGCCGGGCCCGGACGAGCGACGGCAGGGCCTCGCCGATCGGCAGGGTCAGCGCCGGGATCTCCTTGCGGCGGACGCCCGCGCCATGGGGTCGTACGACGGTCAGTGGCGTGGAGGCGGGGCCGGGCGCCGTCGACGTACCGCCACCGTCCGGGTCCCAGAAAGCCACGCGTCCCTCGCGCGGCACCGGTGCGGGCAGGAAGACAGCCGCCAGCCCCTCGGGCACGGATCCGCCCATACGTCCTGTCACCTCCCGCCCGCACATCGGATCAGTCGTCTTCGACTCTACGGGCGGGGTCTGACAATCGGCTCCGGCGGCCCGGACCGGACCGGACGGGAGCAGAGGCGGCAAGGCCCGTCAGGGAATCAGGCGCGAGACGACGTACACCATGGGGTACTTCGGATTGCCGGTGTTCACCACGATGTCCTGCGTCGGCTTGGGGTTCTTCTGCTGGTGGACCAGGCCCCAGTCGGCGCCGGGCCGGGCGCCCGCGCCCGAGAACCTCCAGCCCGTGACGTGCCGGTCGCGCGAGCCGATCGTGATGTCGCCCTTGGTCAGCTCGCTTCGGCTGACGCCGACCTCCTTGAGGAAGGCGTCCAGCCCGGCGTGCGTGGTCTGGAACTGCACGTAGAGGCGGCTGGTCTTCCAGTTGTTCGTCTCGTACCAGGCGACCTTGTTGGAGGGATGCGGTATCGGCACCTGGTACAGCCGCCGCTGCACCTTCGACGGCCAGCCCTTGGTCAGGCCCCGCGCCGAGTACTTCTTCTCCTTGTCCTTGCCGCTGTCGCGGCTCTGGTTGGCGGAGATCACCAGGTATCCGGCGGGGATGCCGATGAGCAGCACGATGATGAGCAGGGTGAGCGCCCTGCGGCCCATCACATGGCGGCGGTTCTCGGCCGGCGCCTGCGGCTGGTCGGCAGGCGCCTGCGGCTGTTCGGCCGGAGCCGCCTGGGGCGGCAGCGAGCTCGTCACAGCGACTCCTGGCCGCGGCGGGCCTCCGCGTACCGCTCGTAGCGTTCGTACCGCTCCACCCTGCGCCGTTTGGCGCGCCGGAAGCGGCGGGCGACCAGCCGGGCGAGGTCGGCGGCGCCGACCATGCCGGCCTCGGGGCCGAGCTGGGCGCGGACGAGACGGGCCTCGGGGCGGTAGCCACGGCCGGTGAGGTGTCGCTTGAAGGCGTCCCGGGCGGGCCCGATGAGCAGGTCGTCGGCGGCCGAGACACCGCCGCCGATCACGAAACAGGACGGGTCGAGGGCGGCGGCCAGGTTGGCGATGCCGACGCCGAGCCACTGGCCGATGTCCTGGAGCAGCTCGATGCACATGGCGTCGCCCTCGCGGGCCAGCTCGGTGATCAACGGGCCGGTGATGTCGCCGATGTTGCCCTTGACGTGCTCGATGATCCCGTACGCCACCGGCGAGTCGGCCGCGGCCAGCTCGCGCGCCTCCCGGACCAGCGCGTTGCCGGAGCTGTACTGCTCCCAGCAGCCGCGGTTGCCGCACGGGCAGCGGTGGCCGCCGGGCACGACCTGCATGTGGCCGAACTCGCCGGCGACGCCGAACTTGCCGCGCTTGACCTGGCCGTCCTCCAGGATCGCGCCGCCGATGCCGGTGCCCAGCGTGATCATGACGAGGTGGTCCTCGCCGCGTCCGGCGCCGAAGCGCCACTCGGCCCAGGCGGCGGTGTTGGCGTCGTTGTCGACCAGGACCGGGACGGAGAGGCGGCTGGCGAGGCGGTCGCGCAGCGGCTCGTTGCGCCAGGACAGGTGCGGCGCGAACAGGACCCGGTTGCGGTCGGCGTCGACCCAGCCGGCCGCGCCGATGCCGACCGCGTGCACGTCGTGCCGGTCGGACAGGTCCAGGACCAGCTCGACGATGGTGTCCTCGACGACCTTGGGGCTCTTGGACTTGTCCGGGGTCTCCGTGCGGAGCTTCTCCAGGATGTTGCCGTCGGCGTCCACGACGCCCGCCATCACCTTGGTCCCGCCGATGTCGATGCCGACGGTGGGCACGCGGGGTGCGGTCAGGTGGGAGCGGCGTTCCCGGGTGCCGACGGTGCGCAGCGCCGCGCGGCGGGAGCCGATGGGGGCGCCGGTCACGCGGGCGTTGCTCAGTGACCTCGGGAAGGCTAGGTCGCGGTAGGTGCTCATCACCGGCGATTCTGCCTCACCGTGACTCAGGGTGCGGTAAGGGGATCGTCGGGGCTGCGGATCGTATGCCGGGTGCGGGTCTCTTGTGGTTGATCGCGCCCCCGCGGCGGAGCCGCATATTGACACAGCCCCGCGCCCCTACGTCCGCTGCAGTTCGTGGCGTAGATCGTCCAGGTCGTTTCCGCCTGCCATCTGCCGTGTCAGCTCGTCCAGCGTGATCGAGTCCCTGGTGTGGCTGCCCGCCATCGCGCCGCGCTTCAGGAGCACGAAACGGTCGCCCACCATGTACGCGTGATGCGGGTTGTGGGTGATCAAGACAACACCGAGGCCCTGGTCACGTGCCGCCGCCACATACTTCAGGACGACCCCGGACTGCTTCACGCCGAGCGCCGCCGTCGGTTCGTCCAGGATCAGGACCTTGGCGCCGAAGTGGACGGCCCGTGCGATCGCCACGCACTGGCGCTCGCCGCCCGACAGCGTGCCGATGGGCTGGTCGACGTCGCGCAGGTCGATGCCCATGCGCAGCAGTTCGGAGTGGGTGGTGCGGCGCATGAAGTCGACGTCCATGCGCTTGAAGGGGCCGACGCCCTTGCGGGGCTCGGAGCCGAGGAAGAAGTTGCGCCAGACCGGCATGAGCGGGACGACGGCCAGGTCCTGGTAGACGGTCGCGATGCCGCGGTCCAGGGCCTCGCGCGGGGAGTCGAGGCGAATCTCCTCGCCGTCGATGCGCAGGGTGCCGCCGTCGTGCCGGTGCAGTCCGGCGATGATCTTGATCAGGGTCGACTTACCGGCGCCGTTGTCGCCCAGCACGCAGGTGATCTCCCCCGCGTGCACCTCCAGGGAGACACCTTCGAGGGCGCGGACGTTGCCGTAGTGCTTGCTGACGTCGGACAGCTCCACGAGTGCCGTACGTCCCACCGCTTGACTCACTTGGTCGCCTCCGCGCGCTTGCGGACCCAGGCGTTGAGCAGGGTCGCGAGGAGCAGCATCGCTCCGAGGAAGAACTTGAACCAGTCGGGGTTCCACTCGGCGAAGACGATGCCCTTGCTGGTCATGCCGAAGATGAGGGCGCCGACCGCCGAGCCCACCGCGCTGCCGTAGCCGCCGGTGATCAGGCAGCCGCCGATGACGGCGGCGATGATGTAGATCAGCTCGTTGCCGACGCCCTCGCCGGACTGGACGACGTCGTAGCTGAAGAGCAGGTGCTGACCGGAGATCCAGGCGCCGAACCCCACGCCCATGTAGAGGCCGATCTTGGTCCTGGTGACCGGGACGCCGACCGCGCGGGCCGTGTCCTGGTTGCCGCCGACCGCGAAGATCCAGTTGCCGGCGCGGGTGCGCAGCAGGATCCAGCTGGCGAGGGCGACCAGCGCGAACCACCACAGGATGGTGATCTTGAAGTTGACGCCGCCGAGGGTGAGCGTGGAGGCGAAGACGTCGTGCGCGGTGGGGAAGCCCTCCATGTCGGCGATGGTCTTGGTGGAGACCGTGCCGGAGATCAGCTTGGTGAAGCCGAGGTTCATGCCGGTCAGCATCAGGAAGGTGCCGAGCGTGATGATGAAGCTCGGCAGCTTGGTGCGGGTGAGCATGAAGCCGTTGAAGGCGCCGATGGCGAGGGTCGCGAGCAGCGAGACGCCGACGCCGACCCAGACGTTGGCCGTCATCTGGTAGCTGAACATCGACGAGACCAAGGCGGACGACGTCACCATGACACCCGCGGACAGGTCGAACTCGCCGCCGATCATCAGCAGCGCGACCGGGACGGCCATGATGCCGATCGTCGAGGCGGCGTAGAGGACCGTGCTCAGGCTCGATGCCTTCAGGAAGCTGTCGGCGGCCAGGGCGAAGAAGAGGAAGACGGCGGCGGCACCGACGACCGAGCCCAGTTCCGGACGGCCGAGCAGCTTCCGCAGCGGAGAGGTGTGCAGAATCCTTTCATCAGTGATCGCGGTCATCGGGTGCCCCGCTCGGTGTACTCCGCCAGTGCGCCCGCCTGGTCCTTGGTGATGATCTGCGGGCCGGTCAGCACCGGCTTGCCGCCGCCGAGGACGTCGGCGTTGTACTTGTACAGCCACAGCAGGTCGACCGCCTCGTAGCCCTGTAGGTAGGGCTGCTGGTCGACGGCGAAGCCGAGGGTGCCGTCCCGCAGTCCGGCCGCCACCTTGGCGTTCAGGTCGAAGGTGTCGATCTCTGCGTCACTGCCGGCGCCCTGCTTGGCCTTGACGGCGGTGTCGGCGTACGGGGCGCCGAGGGTGACGACGGCGTCGACCGCGCTGTCGGACTGGAGCTTGGCCTCGATGCCGGACTGCACGTCGGGCATGTTGGTGCCGGTGACATAGAGGTTCTGCACGGTGCCGTCGAAGGTCTCCTTCAGACCGGCGCAGCGCTGCTCGTGCCCGACGTTGCCCTGCTCGTGCAGGATGCACAGCGCCTTCTTCTTGCCGCGCTTGTTCAGCTCCTCACCGACCGCCTGGCCGGCGATGGTCTCGTCCTGGCCGATGTGGGTGAGGGCGCCGAACTCCTTCGACTCCGCGGAGCCCGAGTTCACGGTGACCACGGGGATGCCCGCCTTGACCGCACGGGCCACGGCGGCCTTCATCGCGTCCGGCTTGGCGAGGGTGACGATGATGCCGTCGACCTTCTTGTCGACGGCCGCGTCCACCAGCTGCGCCTGCTGCTGTGCCTCGTCGTCGTGGGAGTACAGGAAGTTGATGTTGTCCTTGACGGCGGCCTGCTCGGCGCCGCTCTGGACGATGTCCCAGAAGGTGTCGCCGTCACCCGAGTGGGTGATCATGGCGAAGGTCCAGCGGGGCGTGTTCACCGCCGCCCTGCCCTGCGCGGCCGCGGCCTTGCGGGCGTCCTCGGCGCGTTTGCCGCCGGTGCTGCTGCACCCCGCGAGGGACGCGCACAGCGCCCCTGCCACCGCGATGCCTACCCAGGTCCGAAACCCGGTCCGAAACCGTGCCACGAGGCCGTGCCCTTCTTGCTGTGTTCTCCGGTACGCGAGGGCCGGTCGTCTCACCGACCCCAAACGCCCCAGTATCGAACACAGGGATCATGCGGCTCGCGACCGGGGAGCGCGACTCGGTCGCATTGTCCGGACATTGCGACGAATCGGCCCCCGAAAAGGGGCGGCTCTCATGGCGCTCAGGGCCGCACGAGCAGCTGGAACTCGAAGGAGTAGCGCGTCGGACGGTAGGTGTGCGTGCCGTACTCGACCGCGCGGCCGGTGTCGTCGAACGTCGTGCGCTGCATGGTCAGCAGCGGGGCGCCCTCGCTCTCGCCGAGCCGCTCGGCCTCGCCGGCGGTGGCGGCCCGGGCGCCGATGGACTGGCGGGCGCTGTGCAGGGTGATCCCGGCGGCCCGCATCAGCCGGTACAGGCCGGTGGCCTCCAGCTGCTCGGTGTCCAGTTCAATCAGGCCGGTGGGCAGGAAGTTGCACAGGTACGCCATCGGCTCCCCGTGCGCCAGCCGCAGCCGTTCGACGCGGTGTACGTCGCTGTCCTCGGCGACGCCGAGCGCCGCCGCCACTTCGGCGGACGCCGGGACGACGGTGTTGACCAGCACCTTCGTGGCCGGACGCTGCCCGGCCGCCTCCAGGTCGTCGTAGAGGCTGCTGAGCTCCAGCGGGCGCTTGACCTGGCTGTGCACGACCTGGGTGCCCACGCCCCGGCGGCGGACCAGCAGGCCCTTGTCGACCAGCGACTGGATGGCCTGGCGGACCGTGGGGCGGGACAGGCCGAGCCGGGCGGCGAGCTCGATCTCGTTGCCCAGCAGGCTGCCGGGCGTGAGCGTGCCGTGCTCGATGGCGGCCTCCAGCTGCTGGGACAGCTGGAAGTACAACGGCACGGGCGAGCTGCGGTCCACGCTGAGGTCGAGCCGCACGGTCGGGTCCACGTCTGGTTTCGGCACGGGCCTGAGCGTAGCTCTGTGACGGGTTGACGGGAAGTTGTGAAGTCCGATTGTCCGGACATAAGCATTGACAGTGCCGTGGGTGGGACCCCACTTTGTTCTCATGCGCATCGGCGTCATCGGTACGGGCCGCATCGGCACCATTCATGCGAACACGCTCAGCCGCCACCGTGACGTGGGCTCGCTGATCCTCACGGACGCGGATCCCGCGCGGGCGCTGGAGCTGGCGCACCGGCTCGGGGAGACGGCCGCGCCGGGCGTGGACGAGATCTTCCGGTGGGGCGTGGACGCGGTGGTGATCACGACGGCGACCGCGGCGCACGCCGACCTGATCGGCCGGGCGGCGCGCTCGGGGCTGCCGGTGTTCTGCGAGAAGCCGATCGCACTCGACCTGCCCGGCTCACTGCACGCGATCGCCGAGGTCGAGACGGCCGGAACCATCCTGCAGATGGGGTTCCAGCGCCGCTTCGACGCGGGCTACACCGGTGCCCGCGAGGCGGTCCGCTCCGGGCGGCTCGGCCGGCTGCACACCGTGCGCGCGATGACCTCCGACCAGGCGCCGCCGCCGGTGACGTATCTGCCGCTGTCGGGCGGGCTGTACCGGGACACGCTCATCCATGACTTCGACATCCTGCGCTGGGTGACCGGGCACGAGGTGACGGAGGTGTACGCCGCCGGGTCCGACGCCGGTCCCGCGATGTTCCGCGAGGCCGGGGACGTCGACACCGCGGCCGTGGTTCTCACCCTCGACGACGGCACCCTGGCGACGGCCACCGCGACGCGGCTGAACGGCGCCGGCTACGACGTGCGCATGGAGCTGGCCGGGGAGCTGGACCAGGTCGTGGTCGGGCTCGACGACCGCACGCCCATCGCGTCCACCGAGCCGACCGGGCCGCCGGCCGCCAGCAAGCCGTGGACCACCTTCCTGGAGCGGTTCGGGCCTGCCTACGAGGCCGAGCTGAACGCCTTCGTCGAGGTGGTGCGGGGGGAGCGGGCCAACCCGTGCGACGGGCGCGAGGCGTTGCAGGCGCTGCGGATCGCCGAGGCCTGCGAGCTGTCCCGCCGGGAGCACAGACCCGTCCGCCTCGCGGAGGTCCCGGGCGGGGCGGAGCCGGTGCTGCGGTGACGCTGCGCTGGGGCGCCGTTAGGAGGCCTGTACCTCGGCTGCGGGCGCGTCGTGGCTGGTCGCGCAGTTCCCCGCGCCCCTTTGGGCGTTGGTGAGCTGGGGCACTACCAGCGCACCGGCACACCTAGCCGCGCCCTGGACGATGAGTCAGGGGGTGATCCGGCGGTATGCGTCCGGGATCGGTTTCGGCTGCGTTGTCATGGGTGTGCCTCCACTGGGTCGAACGCCTTCATGGCCTCTCACCAGTAAGACGTCCGGCGGACGCCCCGATACGACACCTCGCGGAGGAGATTCTCGTCGGAACGCTAGGGGGTGTCTCCTTCGAGGAGTCCCGCGTCGTACGCCAGCAGCGCGATCTGAACGCGGTTGTTGAGGTCGAGCTTGGCGAGGGCGCGAGAGACGTGTGTCTTGACGGTGGCCACGCTCATGAACAGCTCCGTGGCGATCTCGGCGTTGGACAGGCCCCGGCCGACCGCGACGGCGACCTCCCGTTCGCGGTCGTTGAGGGCGGCGATCCGCTCCCGCGCGCGGGCTCGCCGGGTGTCGGCGGCGGTGCCCGCCGCGTGCTCCATCAGCTGGCGGGTGACGGTGGGCGACAGCACCGGGTCACCGGCGGCGACCCGGCGCACGGCGTCGAGGATCTCGGCCGGCGGGGTGTCCTTGAGGACGAATCCGGCGGCGCCCGCGCGCAGCGCCCGCAGCACCTGTTCGTCGGCGTGGAAGGTGGTCAGGACCACGACCTGCGGGGCCTCCGGGCGGGCGCGCAGCCGCTCGGTGGCGGTGAGGCCGTCGACCGTCGGCATCCGGATGTCCATCAGGACGACGTCGGGGCGTGTGCGGTCGACGAGCGCCTCGACCTCGCCGCCGTCGGCGGCCTCGCCGACGATCCGGATGTCGTCGGCACCGCCCATCATGAAGGACAGCCCGGCCCGCACCAGGGGGTCGTCGTCGACGAGAAGCAGTCGGATGGCAGTCATGGCCCTCACGTAATCACGGTTGTGTCGCGCCGCCGGCACGGTTGCGAGGGGATCAGGCCCGAAGCCGTACCCCGTACCGGTCGCGCAGCCGGCCGATCTCCCACCAGGCCACCGCGGTGACCGAGGCCGGGCCGCCGAGCAGGGCGAGGACCTGGATCAGCGGCGGACCGGGCGGCGTCCCGCCCGCGGCCAGGCTGATGGCCGCGAACTCCCACACCAGGACGCCCGTGAGCAGGGCGGGCAGCGCGGCGTGCACATCGGCGGCGTTGAACCCGCTGCGGATCGCGGGGCCGGTGGCGAAGCCCAGGAAGAACAGCAGCCAGACCATCGGCAGGGCGAGCGCCCACGTCACCACCGTGCTGTACCAGGGGTCCGGCGTGCCCGTCTCCTGGTCGGCCAGGGTGAGGCCCACCAGGCACAGCGGCACCGCCGTCACGGCACCGACGTACCACAGGGCCGACCGTCCGGCCGCGCGCACCCGCGACCGCATCTCGGCCCTGGCCGCCGCCGACGCCACCCGGAACAGCACCGCGATCACCACGGGGGCGCTGACCAGCAGCAGCGGCGGGGTGACGGCGAGCCGCAGCATGTACTGCTGCTGCGCCTCGCCGAAGTCCTCCGGCTTGCCGTACACGAGCAGCAACAGCACGGACATCACCGCCGCCGTCCAGGCCCGCGCCTTCTGCACGCGCCACACCTGGGGGTCGTCGAAGCGCCGGTGACCGTTGACCGGAAAGAGCCGGTGCGCCCGCAGGCGGGCCGAACGGGCGAACGAGTAGCACAGCAGCAGGGGCGGAATCACGAACCAGGTGCACGGGAACAGCACCAGCGCCCACACACAGCCGTGGATGCGTGGCCGCCCGGCCCGCAACAGCTCGCGCAGCGGCGGCCATTCCGCACCGCGCAGACCCCTGATCTGCGACCAGAGAGAGCCGTTGCGCTGCGGCGGGTACGGCTGCGGGGAGTACGGCGGGTACGGGTGGTACGGGTGGTACGGGTTGTTCGGCGGCGGGTACGGCGGCTGCGGCGCGTACGGATTGCCCGTCGGCGGGTACGGTCCGGTGTTCGTGGGCGGTGGGACGTACGGTCCCGGGTTCGTAGGCGGTGGGACGTACGGTCCCGGGTTCGTAGGCGGTGGGACGTACGGTCCGGTGTTCGTGGGCGGTGGGACGTACGGTCCGGTGTTCGTGGGCGGTGGGACGTACGGTCCGGTGTTCGTGGGCGGTGGGACGTACGGTCCGGTGTTCGGGGGCGGTGGCGGGGGGCCGCCGTTCGGTGGCCAGTGCGGCTGGTACGGATTGGGTCCCCCGAAACTCACTGTGCTGTTTCCTCCCGGCGCACGCGGTGCTGATGGCCGCACCAAGGGCGGCCTGTCCCCGCATCCAAGTCAACTGCCGTGGACCGGCAGCGACATGGGAGGATACGTGATCGTTCACGGTCCGTGCGCGCCCCACGGCAGCCAGGCCCGCACCTCGAAGCCCCCGTCCTGCCGCGCCCCGTGCTCCAGCCGTCCGCCGGCCAGCGTCGCGCGCTCGGTCAGTCCGATCAGTCCCTGCCCGGAGCCGGGCACGTGCGGGACGTCGCCCTCGGGGGCGGGGTTGTGCACGCGGACGGCCAGGCCCTCGCCCGGCGCGCCGGTCACGGACACCGTGACCTCGGTGCCAGGGGCGTGCTTGCGGGCGTTGGTCAGCCCCTCCTGGGCGATGCGGTAGGCGGTGCGGCCGACCGAGGCGGGGACGGCGGACGGGTCGGTGACCCGCAGGTCGAGGGTGACCTTGGTGCCGACCTCGCGGGACTCGGCGACCAGCGCGTCCAGGGCGGCGAGCGTCGGCTGGGGGCGGCCGGCGTCATCGGGCTCGCCTGCCCGCAGCACGCCGATGATCTCCCGTAGGTCCTGCAAGGCCTCGTGCGCGCTCTCCCGGATGACACCGGCCGCCCGGGCGACCTCCTCGCGGGGAGCGTCCGGCCGGAACTCCAACGCGCCGGCGTGCACGCTCAGCAGGGTCAGCCGGTGGGCCAGCACGTCGTGCATCTCCCGGGCGATCGCCTCACGCGCGAGCCGCTGCGCCTGCTCGGCGCGCAGATGGGCCTCCGTCTCGGCGCGCTGGGCGCGGTCGCGCAGGCTGAACATCAGCTGCCGTTTGGACCGTACGAGCATGCCCCAGCCGATGACGCAGACGCTGAGCAGCACGGTGAACGCGACGGCCACCGGGTAGGGCATTTCCGGTTCCGGGCGCAGCCAGAAGAACAGCGGGATCACGGCGATGGAGATGCCGCCGATCCAGGCCACGTACCGGAAGGGCCGGTGCACCGCGAGGGTGAAGAAGGCGACCATACCGGCGCCGCCCGCGGTGTTGGAGATGAAGCCGATCGGCACCATCGCGATCGCGAGCCCGACCGGCCAGCGGCGGCGCAGCCAGACGGCGGCGCAGGACAGGGCGCCGAGGCACTGGTCGAGGACGAGGAGGGCGCCCGGGGTGTTCTCGGGCGTCATGGAGTCCGCCGCCAGCAGGCCGACGACGATGGCGAGGAAGAAGCAGGCGAAGTCGACGAGCCAGTCGCGCGCGGTGCGCCGGGGCCGTCGGCCGGAATGTCCGGCGTCCGGGTCGAGCGCGTGGATCAGAGCGGACGGGAACAGCCATCGGCGTCCCTCGAACGCCGACGCCGCCTGTGCCGTCCTGTCACCTTTCACGGTCGACAAATCTACGCAGGACCGCACCGTGCCACCTACCCGCGCGCGGGATCGCCGACCAAAGTCGCCGAACCCGCTACTTTCGGCGCGGCCGGGCGGCGAAGATCGCCGACTTCGGTAGGCCGGGTCTCGCCCCGCGGCCGATGCGTGCGGGGGTTGCGCGGGGCGAAGGTCGTACCCATGAAGCAGTTGCTGGAGTTCCTTGGATTCATCGCCCTGGTGCAGGGCGTCATGGGCCTGGTACACGAGTTCACCGACTGGCACATCGGCCTCGTACAGCGAGTCGGTTTCCTCGACGGATACGAGATCTACGCGAGCATCGCCCTAGTCGTGCTGGCGTTCGCGCTCTTCGCCGCCGCCGAGAGCCGCAAGGCCGGCTGAAGGACGCGTGCGCGGAACGCTTACGCCGGCCGCCCCGGATCGCCCAGCGCCCTGTTGATCTCGCTGAGCGCACCGGTCAGCCGTGCGTAGTCGTCACGGGCCACCGGTGCGACGAAGTACCGCTCGACGACCTGGGAGTGCACGGCCGCGGCCTTGAGGAACGCGGCACGGCCCTGCTCGGTCGCCTCCACCAGGACGCTTCTGCGGTCGGCGGGAGACGCGACGCGGCGGACCAGACCGGCCTCCTCCATGCGGTCGATCAGCCGGGTGGTGCCGCTGCTGGTGAGGATGAGGTCGGCGGCGAGCTGACGCTGGGACACGTCCTCGCCGGGCCGGCGGCACAGCCTGATGAGGACCTCCAGCATCGTGTGGCTGATGCCGCACTCCCGGCGCAGGGCGCTGTCGATCCGCTGCTCCAGGCGCGTCGCGGCCTTGATCAGCAGCCCGAAGTCGTGCACGAGTGGGCTGTTGGCAGCACGGGCGGCCTGGTCATCCGCTCGCCGGGGCGCGGCATCCATCTGCCCGGGTCCTCCCATTC
Source organism: Streptomyces spinoverrucosus (assembly GCF_015712165.1). Taxonomy (NCBI): domain Bacteria; kingdom Bacillati; phylum Actinomycetota; class Actinomycetes; order Kitasatosporales; family Streptomycetaceae; genus Streptomyces; species Streptomyces spinoverrucosus. Next base: position 1,331,767 of record NZ_JADPZX010000001.1, read on the forward strand.
CTACGACCTTGATCGAACTCCTGACGGCCTTGACCGGACGAGTTTAGTGCGCCATCACCTACTGACGTCTCAATTGCTGAGCACTCAATTGCTGACTACTCAGCGAAATCCTATGGTGGATGCGCAGGGTGGACGCACGCGCGGTCGACGCCCTCACATCAGACCGCACCGGGGAGAGGAAGATCAGTGGAACTGCAGCACTGGCTCGGCCGGGCCACCGCCGCGATACAGGACTGGGCCGACACCTTCGGCGCATACGAGCCCCACCCGTCGCTCCAGGTCGACGACATCCGCTTCGCCGCGGCCTTCGAGGAGCTGACGGGAAGGCTGAAGGACAACTACCCCTTCTTCCACCCGCACTACGCGGGCCAGATGCTCAAGCCCCCGCACCCCGCCGCGGTGGTCGGCTACGTGACCGCCATGCTGATCAACCCCAACAACCACGCCCTGGACGGCGGCCCCGCCACCGCCCGGATGGAACGCGAGGCCGTTGCCCAGCTGGCCGCCATGTTCGGCTACGACACCTTCCTGGGCCACCTCACCACCAGCGGCACGATCGCCAACCTGGAGGCCCTCTTCGTCGCCCGCGAACTCCACCCCGGCCGAGGCGTCGCCTACAGCGCGGACGCCCACTACACCCACGGACGCATGTGCCGTGTGCTGGGGGTGGAGGGCCACGCGGTGCCGACGGACGACCGGGGCCGTATGGACCTCGACGCGCTGGAGGACCTCCTGCGCGGCGGCCGGGTGGGCACGGTCGTCCTGACCGCCGGGACCACCGGACTGGGGGCCGTCGACCCGATCCACGAGGCCCTGGCCCTCAAGCAGCGTTATGGCATCCGTATCCACGTCGACGCCGCCTACGGCGGCTTCTTCACCCTGCTGGCCGGCGGCGAGGGACCCGAAGGGCTCGCGCCCGAGCCCTGGCGGGCGATCGCCCGGTGCGACTCGGTCGTCATCGACCCGCACAAGCACGGACTCCAGCCCTACGGCTGCGGTGCCGTCCTCTTCCGCGACCCCGAGGTGGGCCGCTTCTACCTGCACGACTCGCCGTACACCTACTTCACCTCCGCCGACCTCCATCTCGGGGAGATCAGCCTGGAGTGCTCACGCGCCGGCGCCTCGGCCGCCGCCCTGTGGCTCACCTTCCAGCTCCTGCCGCCCACCGCCGACGGGCTGGGCCGGGTGCTGGCGGCGGGCCGCCGGGCCGCACTGCGGTGGGCCGAACTGATCACCGCGTCCGACCATCTGGAGCTCTACCAGCAGCCGGAGCTGGACATCGTCGGCTACTTCCCTTCCGTCGAACCCGCCACCCTGAGCGGCATCGACAGGGCCTCCGCCCGCATCCTGGCGGACGGCATGGCGAGCTCCGACCCGGTGTTCCTGAGCACTCTCAAAGCCGACCGCGAGGCGTTCACCGCACGCCACCCCAAGATCAGCGCGGACGCCGACAGCGCCCGAATCCTGCGCAGCGTGCTGATGAAGCCGGAGTCGGAGCACCACGTGGAGCACATCCACCGTCGAGTCGAACGGCTCACCCAGCCCGGATGACGACGACCGACTTCCGGTGGACGTGCCTCGCCCCGCGGCCGATGGGTGTGGGGGGTCCGCGGGGCGAGGGTCCTTACCGTCAAGCGTTTGCCGGACGCCTCGGCAGTCGTGCTCCGAGGTTCAGCAGTCGTAGTCGATCAGATCGAACGACGCGTAGTGATCCGCCGTGTAGTAGTCCTCCTGGTAGTCCTCGCCGGTGACGATCCGACGGGCTCCGCGCGTGGAACTGCCGGGAGTCTTGACCGTGTACTCGTGGTAGTAGCCGGTCGACTGGCTGGGCAGGATGCCTTCGCGGTTGTAGAAGGTCTGCCCGTCCTGCGGGTAGGGGAAGGGGCCGCCCTGCTCGATCAGGTTCAGGGTGGTGTACGCCTGCGAGGGCAGGTCGCTGTAGCAGATGCTGCCGACCGCCGTGGCGGCCGCGCCCGCGGGGGTAGCGGCGACGGTGCCACCGACGAGAAGGACGGACAGGAGAGCGGCTGCGGCGCCGATCCGGGTGGCGCGTGGGGGGATTCTCATGGGCCTATGATGACGCGCGTAGACGCTGACATGTCAATGACAAGACTGTGGAGTTCGCCGTCAAGTCCCGTGATTTTTCGTGGAGTTAACAAAGTGAACCCACGGGGTGAGTGCGCCGGCCCGTCAGGCGTTCTCGGGAGGCTCGAACGAGCCGTAGTCGGGGCTTCCGGCCAGGTCGTACGTCTGTATGGACACGCCCTTCGAGGTGATCCGGCCGCCGGTGTGCCGGAAGGTGGTCGGGACGGTGCCCTCGGCGAACAGGCGGCGGCCGGCGCCGAGCACGACCGGGAAGGTCAGCAGGTGCACGGTGTCGACGAGGCCGAGGTTGAGCAGGGACCGGGCGAGGGCGCCGCTGCCGTGCACCTGGAGCTCGCCGTCGATGTTCTCCTTCAGGGCGGTGACCTCCTTGGCGAGGTCGCCGCTGATGACGGTGGTGCCGGACCACCCGGGGTCGGTGAGGGAGGCGGAGGCGACGTACTTCGGCATGGTGTTCAGCTGGGAGGCGATCAGGTCGTCGGCGTCGGTCACCTTCGGCCAGAACCCGGCGAAGATCTCGTACGTCCGGCGGCCGAGGAGGAACGCGCCGACGCGCTGGAAGACCTCTTCGACGAACCGTCGGAAGTCGTCGTCGGCGTACGGCCAGATCCAGCCGCCCTGCTCGAAGCCGTCGCGGGTGTCCTCCTGGGGGCCGCCCGGGGCCTGGTACACGCCGTCGAGGGTGACGAAGCTGGTGAGGACGAGCTTGCCCATGGCGGTGCCTTCTTCCTGAAGATCCGTGTGCGGTGGGGTCCCGCTTTCATCAGGTCAGACCCCACCGGCACCCGCGACTCATCGCCGGCCCACGGATTTCATCCGACGTTCGTCGAGAACAGGCCTCCCGTCGGGCCCTGCTTGTCGCCACCCTGGGCCTTCTTCAGCGCGTTCGCGAGGCCCTCGATGGTCATCGACTGCAGGATGACGCTGCCGTTGCCCTCCAGGGTGGCCAGGGACAGGCCCTCGCCGCCGAACACGGCGTTCATCAGGCCCTGGCGGTTGAGGCCGCCGACGCGCTGGACGCCGTACTCGATGCCCTCCTCGAAGGCCACCACGCAGCCGGTGTCGACCTCGATGCGGCCGCCGAAGTCGGCCGGGTTGAGGTCGATGAAGTTGCCGGCGCCCGCGATGACCACCGTGCCGTGACCGGTGAACTTCTCCAGGATGAAGCCCTCGCCGCCCTTCATGCCGGTCCGCCCGCCCTGGAAGGCGATGCCGAAGTCGACGGTGGACTCGGCGGCCACGAAGGCGTCCTTCTCCGCGAACCACGCGCGTGTGCCGTCGAGTTCGAGGGCGCGCATCTCGCCGGGCAGTACGCCCGCGAAGCCGACGGTGCCCTCGCCGCCCTGGGCGGTGAAGTACTGGAACGCCAGGGACTCACCGGCCAGCGCTCGCTGGCCGACCTGCATGGCCGTGCCCATGGCCTGGCGCAGCAGGCCGCCCATGCCCGCCGCCGCGGCGCCCGAGCCGCCGCCCTGTGCCGGGCCGCCGGCCGACGGGCCGGACAGCCGGGTCTCCATGGTCACGTTCGCGGTCTTGAACAGGAACTTCCCTGCCTCGCAGTACACGGTCTGGCCCGGGCGCAGGTTGACGACCGCCATCTGCATGGCGTTGCCGACGATCTCTTGCTGCAGTGTCACATGGGGAGAACGCGGGAGGTGAAGCCAGGAGTTCCGGGCGCGCCACCTCGGTGTCCGTTCGCCGCCGGCACGCTCGTGGGGCCGCCGCTGGAATGGGCGTATGACCTCTCAAGGAACCCGGAACGTGACTTTTCGAACGGCCCTCGACGGCAAGGTGGCGCTGGTGACCGGCGGCAGCCGCGGGATCGGCGCGGCGACGGCGGTGCGGCTGGCGCGGGAGGGCGCCGACGTGGCTGTGACGTACGTGACCGGCAAGGAGGCGGCGGAGGGCGTCGTACGGGCCGTCGAGGCGCTGGGGCGCCGGGCGGTGGCGCTGCGGGCGGACGCGGCGGACGCGGTCGAGGCGGTGGCGGCCGTGGAGCGTACGACTGAGGCGCTCGGTGGGCTCGACGTGCTGGTGAACAACGCGGGCGTCGGGGTGCTGGGGCCGTTGGAGAGCCTGTCGCTCGCCGACGTGGACCGGGTCCTCGCGGTGAACGTCCGGGGCGTCTTCCTGGCCTCCCAGGCGGCGGCCGCGCGAATGAGGGAGGGCGGCCGGATCATCACCATCGGCACCTGCATGACCCAGCGGGTGCCGGGGCCCGGCGGGACGCTCTACGCGACCAGCAAGGCGGCGCTGATCGGGCTGACCAAGGCTCTGGCCAGGGAGGTGGGCGGCCGCGGGATCACGGCGAACATCGTCCACCCCGGTCCGACCGACACCGACATGAACCCGGCCGACGGGCCGTACGCGGCCGGTCAGGCGGCGATGACCGCGCTGGGGCGTTTCGGGACGGCCGAGGAGGTGGCGTCCATGGTCGCCTACCTCGCCGGCGCCTCATACGTCACCGGCGCCGAGTTCTCGATCGACGGCGGCCACGCGGCCTGAGCCACGCGGGACGCACCGGTGCCATCCGGGCCGACGAGCCCGCCGGCCGAACGACCACCGAGCGCCCCGGCCGGGCGGGCGACCGTCGCCCACCCCCCACCACCAGAGCCCGTCCCCCGGTGGACGGCGGGTATGCGGCGTGAGCCACGCGGAACGCACCGGTGCTGTCCAGGCCGGTGCGTCCCGCGAGTCCGAGAGCGGCGTCAGCCGCCCGGTTCCGGATGGGCGTCGGCCCGCCCGGTCCAGGGCGCGGAGTCGGCCCGCCCGGTCCAGGGCGCGGAGTCGGCCCGCCCGGTCGAGAGGGCAGTGTCGGCCCGCCCGGTTCCGGATGACTGTCAGCCCGCCCGGCCCAGGGCGCGGTGACGGCCCGCCCGGCCCAAGGGGCGGCGTCAGCCGCCCAGCTCCTGGTGGCGGGACTCCAGGCGGGTGGCGCCCTCCTGGGTCAGGGAGCCGAACAGGCGCAGGCGGGAGATGCCGCCGTCCGGGAAGATGTCCACGCGCGCGTGCGTGCCGACGGCGGGGGTCGGGAGTACGAAACGGTGGTTGGTGTCGGGCTGGAGGCGGGTGCGGGGGAGGATCTCCGTCCAGTCGCCGTCCTCGCCGTCCCGTACCGACACCGACGCCCAGCCCGCGCTGTTGCCCTTCAGGTACGCGGTGTCGATCTCGATCGCGCGGATCTGCGACTGGGCCACCAGGCGGTAGCGGATCCAGTCATGGCCCTGGTCGCGGCGGCGGCGCGTCTCCCAGCCGTCGTCCATCTTGCGGGAGCGGCCCGGCTGGATGGTGTTGGTGGCCGGCGAGTAGAAGCGGTCGGAGGCGTCCTCGACCTGGCCGCCGTTCTCCAGGGCGACCACGTCGAAGGCGCCCAGCACCGCCAGCCACTCGGGATCCGGCACCACCTCGCCGTACACGCGCAGGCGCGCGATGCCGCCGTCGGGATGCTGGTTGACCCGCAGGTGCGTGAAGCGCTGCTCGGCCGCGACGGCGAAACCGTTCGCCGCGTGGCCGCCGACCGGCGTGCGCGGGACCAGGGTCGTCCACTTCACGTCGTCGGCCAGCAGTTCCTCGGGAGACGGAGAGCCGGCGACCGACGCGCCCTCGATGGAGACGGACTGCGGGTAGTTGCCGCGGAAGTGGGCGGTGTCGACCACGATCCCGCGGATCACGCCGGGCCCGCCGAGGCGGATCAGCGCCCAGTCGTGGTCCTCGGCGGTCGGCCAGGGGTGCTCGGCGGACGCGCCCCGGCGGCGCCGCGTCTCCCAGCCGTCCATGATCTTGCCCTTGTGCCCGAAGTGCTCGGGGTCGAACTCGGCGCGCTCGGGCACCAGCAGGTTCTCGCGCTGGGCGAAGAACTCGTCGTTGGCGGCGATGACTCCGGCGCCGAGCCGGCGGTCGGCGAGGTTGGCGTACTGGGTGAAGGGGAAGTCGGCGGTGCGGTAGTCCGCGTACGGGTCGCCGCCTCCGTAGGGGCTCGCGTCGCCGGTGAAACTCGGTATCGCCGTCACGGTGATCAGGTCTGCCTTTCAGACGTCGGGATTCAGGGGGTGCGGGTGAGCAGTCGCCCCCTCGGGTCGGTGAACTCGCCGTCCGCCACGATGCGCTGCCCGCGCAGCCAGGTGGACTTCACCACGCCGCTGAGGGTGCGCCCGGCGTACGCCGTGACGCGGTTGCGGTGCTGGAGGGCGACGGGGTCCACGGTGAAGGTCTCGTCGGGCGCGAGGACGGCGAAGTCGGCGTCCCGGCCGGCCTCGATGGCGCCCTTCTGGCCGAGCCCCACAAGCTCGGCCGTCCGCGTGGACATCCAGCGGACGACGTCCTGAAGGGTGTGGCCGCGCTTGCGGGCCTCGGTCCAGACCGCCGGCAGGCTCAGCTGGAGGCCGGAGATGCCGCCCCAGGCGGTGGCGAAGTCGTTCGTCTTGAGGTCGGCGGTCGACGGGGAGTGGTCGGTGACCACGCAGTCGATGGTGCCGTCGGCCAGCGCCGCCCACAGCAGGTCCTGGTTGGCGGCCTCGCGGATGGGCGGACAGCACTTGAACTCGCTGGCACCGTCCGGGACTTCCTCGGCGGTCAGCGTGAGGTAGTGCGGGCACGTCTCGACGGTGACGCGCACGCCCTCCGCGCGGGCGGCGGCGATCAGCGGCAGCGCATCGCTGGAGGACAGGTGCAGCACGTGCACGCGCGCGTGGAGGCGTTTCGCCTGTGCGATCAGGTTGGCGATCGCGGTGTCCTCGGCGTCGCGCGGGCGGCTGGCGAGGAAGTGGGAGTACTTGGGGCCGCCCTGCTGCGGGGCGGCGGCGAGGTGGTGCGGGTCCTCGGCGTGCACGATCAGCAGGCCGCCGAACCCCGCGATCTCGGCCATGGACTGGGCGAGCTGCTCCTGGTCGAGGTGCGGGAACTCGTCCACGCCGGACGGCGACAGGAACGCCTTGAAGCCGAAGACTCCGGCGTCGTGCAGCGGGCGCAGGTCCTTGACGTTGTCGGGGAGCGCGCCGCCCCAGAAGCCGACGTCGATGTGCGCCTTCTCCCTGGCCACCTCCTGCTTGGTGCGGAGGTGGTCGACCGTCGTGGTCGGCGGGAGGGAGTTGAGCGGCATGTCGACGAGGGTGGTGATGCCACCGGCCGCCGCGGCGCGCGTGGCGGTCCAGAAGCCCTCCCACTCGGCGCGGCCGGGGTCGTTGACGTGCACGTGGGTGTCGACCAGGCCGGGCAGCAGGACGTCGTCGCCGAAGTCCTCCACCCGGGCGGCCTCGACCGGGGCGTCGTACGGCAGTACGGCGGTGATCTTCCCGTCGGCGACCGCGACGGACGCGGGGCGCGTCCCCTCGGGCGTGATGACACGCGTCGAGCGCAGCACCAGTTCAGTGTCGGACACCCGGACCCCTCTCCTCGCCGTCGTCCCGGCTCCCGTGCCATCCGGGAAACGGGGTTTACTTCCGCGTAACGGAATTCAACGTTCTGTTGAAGGAGTCTTCACTCCCGCCCGCACACCGTCAAGGGGCACACTTCTCCACAGTGCACCTACGGCACCCACTCTGGACGTTTCCACAAAGCGGAATTACAATTCCAGCAAGCAGAACGTAGTTACGCACAAGCGGGGAGTCAACCGGCTGCCGGGTAGGCTTCTGCCCTCCTGTCAGCCTCGAAAGGAACGCGCCGTGCCGACGTCCAGCGCCAGCACCACCGACGCCGCCAAGTCCGCCAACGGCGGCGGCGTCCAGTCCCTCGAGCGCGCCTTCGACCTGCTGGAGCGGATGGCGGACGCGGGCGGCGAGGTGGGCCTGAGCGAGCTGTCCGCGAGCAGCGGGCTGCCGCTGCCGACCATCCACCGGCTGATGCGCACCCTGGTCGCCTGCGGGTACGTCCGCCAGCAGCCGAACCGCCGTTACGCGCTCGGCCCGCGCCTGATCCGGCTCGGCGAGTCCGCCTCCCGCCTGCTCGGCACCTGGGCCCGCCCGTATCTCGCCCGCCTGGTCGAGGAGACCGGCGAGACGGCGAACATGGCGCTGCTCGACGGGGACGAAATCGTTTACGTCGCCCAGGTGCCGTCCAAGCACTCGATGCGCATGTTCACCGAGGTGGGCCGACGCGTCCTGCCGCACTCCACGGGCGTGGGCAAGGCGCTGCTCGCGGGCTTCCCGGACGAGGAGGTGCGCTCGCTGCTGGCCCGCACCGGCATGCCCGCCGCGACGGAGAAGACGATCACCACGCCGGAGGGCTTCCTCGCGGCGCTCGACGACGTCCGCCGGATCGGCTACGCCGTCGACGACAACGAGCAGGAGATCGGCGTCCGCTGCCTCGCCGTGACGGTGCCCGACTCCCCCACCGCCGCCGCGATCTCCATCTCGGGCCCGGCGGGCCGGGTCACGGAGGCGGCGACGGACCGGATCGTGCCCGTGCTCCAGCAGGTGGCGACGGAACTGTCGGAGGCCCTGGCGAGCTCGGGCGCGTAACCCTCCGGGGGTGTGCGCGGGAACCTGAGCCGGGCTGCGGCGCCCCGAGGGCAACGTTCTGAAGGGGCGCGGGGAACCGCGCGACCAGCCACAAACAACCCGCAGCCGCCGCGCGTCAGCGCCGCGGCGGCTCCCCGAACAACTCCACCGCGTCCCGCACCTCCGACAGCCCCCGCGACAGCGCGCTCACCGAGCCGATCGCGCCGGCGATCAGCAGGAGGGACCGGCGCAGTCGTGGCACCTCGGGCGGGCCGTCGGCGGTCATCGCGGCGAGCGCCGCGAGTTCGTCCTCGGCGACGGCACGGTCGTGGAAGTCCGCGGGATGCGCGGCGAGTTCGCGGCGCAGCCGGGACACGGCGGTCCGCAGTTCCGCCACCCTCGGGTCCTCGTCGCTGCCGGTCACTGGCCTCTGCCCCAAGCTCCGCAACACAGCTCTCCCCCCTGGCACACCGTTGTGCACAGTCCCGCCCTCATCCCCCCGTGCGCCCCATGGCACCGGTCGCGCGCCGGGGGACGCGGGTCAGTAAACGCCACCGGGTGCGGATCCGCCACCGCAAGGACCGAAATTCAGTCCAGGGGCACCGTCCGGCCCGCGCGGGGTCAGGTATGCAGGACCCATGACGGATCAGAACGAACGCCCGGTCGCCGCGCTGCTGCTCGCCGCGGGCGGTGGACGCCGGCTCGGCGGCCGCCCCAAGGCACTGCTCGAACACCGGGGCCGCCCACTGGTCGAACACGCCGTCGCGGTGCTGCGCGCGGCCGGCTGCACGCGCGTGCACGTGGTCCTGGGGGCGCGCGCCGACGTCGTACGGGCTCGGGCGGAGCTGTCCGGCTGTGTGCTGGTGGACAACCCCGAGTGGGAGCAGGGCATGGGCTCGTCGCTGCGCGCCGGGCTGGACTCGCTCGCCGGGACGCAGGCGCGGGCAGCGCTGGTGTCGCTCGTCGACCAGCCCGGGATCGGGCCGGAGGCGGTCGCTCGCGTCCTGGCCGCCTACACGGGCGAGTCCTCCCTGGCCTCGGCCGCCTACGACGGCGTACGCGGCCATCCTGTGCTCTTCGGCGCCGCGCACTGGGCGGGCATCGCGGCGACTGCGACCGGCGACCAGGGGGCACGCGCGTATCTGAGGGAACACGCGGCCGGGATCCGCTTCGTGGAGTGCGGCGACGTGGCTCAGCCGTACGACATCGACACGGCGGCGGACCTGGAGCACCTTGAGTGAACGGGGTGGCACCCAGCGCCACCTTGCCTCGACTCAGAGAATCTCGACGTCAACAAACCATTGAAGTTCCACGATGAGAAAACTAATATCCACTGACCAGAAGCACCCGACCGCACAGCGGGTGCGAAATTCCCCATTCGTACCTCCTGGCACCCGGTGCCACCGCTGAAGGAAGTGACAGCTCATGTCCGCACCAGCGCCGTCTCCGCTGGCCATCGTCGACGCCGAGCCCCTGCCCCGGCAGGAGGAGGTCCTCACCGACGCGGCGCTCGCCTTCGTGGCCGAGCTGCACCGCCGGTTCACGCCCCGGCGTGACGAACTCCTCGCCCGCCGCGCGGAACGCCGCGCCGAGATCGCCCGCACCTCCACCCTCGACTTCCTCCCGGAGACCGCACAGATCCGCGAGGACCCCACCTGGCGCGTGGCACCCGCCCCGGCCGCGCTGAACGACCGGCGGGTCGAGATCACCGGCCCCACCGACCGCAAGATGACCATCAACGCCCTGAACTCGGGCGCCAAGGTCTGGCTCGCGGACTTCGAGGACGCCTCCGCGCCCACCTGGGAGAACGTGGTCCTCGGCCAGCTCAACCTGGCCGACGCCTACACCCGGAACATCGACTTCACGGACCCCGGGTCGGGCAAGTCGTACGCGCTCAAGGCCGCCGAGGAACTGGCGACCGTCGTCATGCGCCCGCGCGGCTGGCACCTGAACGAGCGGCACCTCGTCGACGCCGACGGCACGCAGGTCCCGGGCGCCCTCGTCGACTTCGGCCTGTACTTCTTCCACAACGCCCAGCGCCTGCTCGACCTCGGCAAGGGCCCGTACTTCTACCTGCCGAAGACGGAGTCCCACCTGGAGGCCCGCCTCTGGAACGAGGTGTTCGTCTTCGCCCAGGACTACGCCGGCATCCCGCAGGGCACCGTCCGCGCCACCGTCCTGATCGAGACGATCACGGCGGCGTACGAGATGGAGGAGATCCTCTACGAACTCCGCGACCACGCCTCCGGGTTGAACGCCGGCCGCTGGGACTACCTCTTCTCCATCGTCAAGAACTTCCGCGACGGCGGGCCGAAGTTCGTGCTGCCGGACCGCAACGCGGTGACGATGACCGCCCCGTTCATGCGCGCGTACACCGAACTCCTCGTGCGCACCTGCCACAAGCGCGGCGCGCACGCGATCGGTGGCATGGCGGCGTTCATCCCGTCCCGCAAGGACGCCGAGGTCAACAAGGTCGCCTTCGAGAAGGTCCGCGCCGACAAGGACCGGGAGGCGAACGACGGCTTCGACGGCTCCTGGGTCGCCCACCCCGACCTCGTCCCGATCGCCATGGAGTCCTTCGACAAGGTCCTCGGCGACAAGCCCAACCAGAAGGACCGGCTGCGCGAGGACGTCGAGGTCAAGGCGGAGGACCTGATCGCCGTCGACTCCCTCGACGCCAAGCCGACGTATGCCGGTCTGGTGAACGCCGTGCAGGTCGGCATCCGCTACATCGAGGCCTGGCTGCGCGGCCTGGGCGCGGTGGCGATCTTCAACCTGATGGAGGACGCGGCCACCGCCGAGATCTCCCGCTCGCAGATCTGGCAGTGGATCAACGCGGGCGTGGTCCTCGACAACGGCGAACAGGTCACCGCCGAGCTGGCCCGCAAGGTCGCCGCCGAGGAGCTGGCGAACATCCGCGCCGAGATCGGCGAGGACGGCTTCGCGGCCGGCGGCTGGCAGCAGGCGCACGACCTGCTGCTGAAGGTCTCCCTCGACGAGGACTACGCGGACTTCCTGACGCTGCCGGCGTACGAGCAGCTCAAGGGCTGAGTCTCACGCGGGCTTGTCCGAGTGGCCCAGGGACTTCCCCGGGGCCACTCGGTCGCGTACGAGCCGCTTGACCGCCGTGGGCTCGGGGAAGCCCTGCTCGCGGCGGTCCCACACCACCTCGTCGTTCACGCGGACGACGAACACCCCGCCCGTGCCCGGCTTCAACGCCAGCTCGGTCAGCTCGGCCTCGAACGTCGTCAGCAGCTCCTGGGCCAGCCAGGCGGCGCGGGGCAGCCACCTGCACTGGGTGCAGTACTCGATCTGGACGCGCTGGATCCCGGACGTCATCGCAGGTGCACCGACCAATCCTGTTCCGCGGCCGGTTCGCCGTGCAGGTCGGGGACCTGCTTGAGCCATTTCGGCCTGCCTTGCTGTGTCTTCGCCGCGCGCAGGGCCTGCTCGGCGGCGATCTCCTCCCGGGTGGGGAAATCGGTCGGCAGCCATGCGTGGGACGCCTGCACGCGCGCGTGCAGGTAGCCGACGTACGCCTCCCGGACCTCCTCGGGCGTGGCGAAATCCAGCTCGCCGATCAGCCAGGCGTCCGGCACCTCCGACACGACCTCGCGCAGCAGTTCCTCGGTCACCTTGGGTGCCAGCTCGGCGTCGGCGGCCCGTACGTCGGGCGCGTAGTGGCCGAGGGCGTGGTGGCGGAAGTCGTAGGCCTTCTCGGGCGCGGACAGATCCCAGCGGTGGTGGAAGACCAGGGCCGCCCCGTGGTCGATCAGCCACAGCCGGGGCGGCGCGATGCCGAGCGTCGGCCAGATCACCAGGTTCGAGCTGTGCACCGTGCGGTCGACGTTCACGGTCAGCGCGTCGAGCCAGACGATCCGCCCCGCTTCCAGCGGATCGACCCGGAAGGTCTTCGCGACCTCCGGCGTGAAGTCCCGCGCGCCCGACAGATAGTCCATGCCCAGATTGACCCCGGCGCTGGACGTGTGCAGGTCACGTACCTCCTGGTGCTCCTCGTGCCCGGCGATCGCCGGGTCGAAGTGCACCAGCACCAGCTCCGGGAAGCGCAGCCCCAGCGCCCGCGCCAGTTCGCCGACGATCACCTCGGCGACCAGCGCCTTGCGGCCCTGCGCGGAGCCGGTGAACTTGACGACGTACGTGCCCAGGTCGTCGGCCTCGACGACTCCGGGGACGGAGCCGCCGGAGCGCAGGGGTGCGACGTAACGGGTTGCGAAGACCTCTCTTAGCATTTTCCCAGGCCACCCGCCTCTTCAGCCTTGAAATCCACGCTCGGCCTCGGAGGCGCGCAACAGCGGGAATCGCCCATCAGCCCTGGGGAGAATCTGGGGAGTTTCGGCTGGCATGCAAATCTCCCTGTCTCGCCAGTAGTCCATCGATGGCCGTCCGCCCCTTGCTTCCGGCCTCCGGCATGAAGTGAGCATAGTAACCGAGGGTGACCGCCGGCATCCACGTGTTGCGCTCGGGGCCGGCCATCCGCCACCGGTCGGGGCGGCCCTGCTTCTCGGCCGCCCAGTCCTCACTGGCCATCCGCCGCATACACCTCGAAGGCGGAGAGGGCCGCCCCAGCCCAGGCGGTGTTGTCGGTGACCTGTAAACGGACGAACCGAGCCGTGCGGGTGAGCGGGAGGACGACGGTGTTGCGCTGCTCCGGAGCGAATCGGCAGGTTACAGCGGGGGTGGCGGGTATGAGATCGGCCTCTGCGAGACCGATGTGGACTGCCAACGTCTCGGTACGCTCATCCCAGCTCTGCGGAGTTCGCAGGACGATGCGTGCGAGAGGCACGGGCTCGCCGAGGTCCACCTGGAGCCATTGCGGAAACCCCATGCCGTCGCTCTGCCACCACGTCCTTTCGGTGCCGTCGACGGCGGCTTCGGGCGGGAAGCCTCCCATGGCCGTACTTGCTTTGACGCGTCGCCCGAGAGCCCTGTCACCAGTGGGGTCGAAGCCGACGCCGGTCAGGTCGACGTGGAGCGGACTGCGGGGTGCGTTCGAGTGCACGGTGAGTACGCCGGTACGCCGGCCGGCACGTGAGGGAGTAAATCCCACGGTGAAGGCCGCACTTGCTCCGGGCGCGACAGTAACCGGGATGGGCGAGGTGGCGGTGAAGTCTCCGGTGAGTTCGACCTGTTGGACGAAGACTTGTCGGGGACCGGGATTGTGGAGTTCCAGGCGTTGAGGAGCGCCGACGGTGAGCGGCGTGGTTGCTCCGAAGTCGAGGCGGGTGACTGACGCGTAAAGGGCACCGTCCGGCGGCAGATCGGCCAACTCTTCGTCCCAGCCTTCATTGCCCGCTCCGCTGAGGAGATCGAATTCCGGAGCGGCGCGGTGTACCCCGGTCACGCCGAGCCGGACGGCGCTGACGCGGGCGAAACGGGCGGATCCGGTCGCCTCCAGTTGGACCGCGCAGGTGCCCGCGCCCTCGATGGTCATCCCGTCCACATCCACGCCGTCGATACGGCCACCGCTCAACTGCACGGCCGCGTAAGCACTATTGGTCAGGATGTTCCCGCTGACGGTCACGTCACCCGTCATGGGCGCGTCCTCTGCCAGCAGCCATAGGGCGCCCACTCCCGCGCGATATTGAGGATGGTAGGAACCGGTCCGGATCAGCGAGTTCCCCTCGACGAGGGTTTTCCCCGCGATGGGAACAGCGCCATAGCGGTTGGCGATGTGGATCCCGCCACCCTCCGCGACCGAGTCGGCCAGCAGGTTTCCCGTGATCCGGTTGTCGTGACCTCCGTAGACGGCGATGTGATTGGCCAGCATCGGCAGCATGATGGTGTTCGCGTGCACGGTGTTGTGGTGGGTCGCCAGCCCGTCGGACCACAGGGCGATGGCGTCGTCGCCGGTGTTGCGTATGTGGCAGCCGGTGATGGTGACGTCCGAGACTCCGCGGTGCAGATTGATGCCGTCCGCGGTCGTGTTCATGATCCGGACGTTCCGGATGGTCAGGTCCTCGAAGGGTCCGTCCAGCCACATTCCGCACTTGGTGTGGGCGATCCACACATCCTCGATGGTGGAACCGCCGCCCAACGCGCCTCCGATTCCGTTGTGTTGCGCCGCGTCGTCGCGCTCGGTGACATCACCGAAGATCGCGACCCCGGACAGGTGCACGCCGGTGCTGGGGCGGGGCGCCGGGTGGCCGTACAGACCGACGCCGGCGCCGCGCAGTTCGGTGTACCAGGGGCCGGCGCCGCGGATCGTGACACGGTCCAGGAGGATGTGGTCGGTCACCGCATAGATGCCGCGGGGCAGCCAGACGGTGCGCTCGGTACCGGTGGCTGCCTCGACAGCGGTTCGGATGGCCGAGGTCGAGTCGGCCGTACCCGTCGGGTCCGCACCGAAGTCGAGCACGGACAGGGCGTCCTGCGGCGGGGATGCCGGTCCACCGGTCTCCTCGAAGCAGGCGATGTCGACGGTGACCGGCACTTCCGCCTCGGCCGCGGGGCGCAGAGTGACGCGTGTGCCCGGCGGGCATGTCCGGCCGAGGAGTACGTGCACGTCGTCGTAGAGATGGTGTGCCCGGCCTGCTGCCGGGTCGTTGGTGAACGGATATCCGCCGTAGTACCAGGAGTAGCGGGAGCTCAGGGTCAACCGATGGCATTCCTCCCCGTCGATGTGCAGGACCAGCCGTTCGGTGCGGCCGCCGCCCGTGGGGGCGTCGGGCAGCGAGTAGCGCAGGGTCAGCGCGTCGGCGGGAGCCACCAGGTGGAATTCGACGTACTCGTTCGGACCGGAGAGCCGTACGACGGCTCGGGCCACCGATTCGTCGACCAAGCGGGCATGCGGTCCGGAGGCGTCGACGCGTGTGCCGTTGGTCCGGGCGTCCGCGGCCCGGTACAGGTCCGGGCCCCTCTCCGCTCCCGCGGTACGGGCGGGGTTCGTGGTCATGCGCGCAGGATCCTCTCCACTCTGTGGCCGGCGAGGAGCAGCCCTGCCGCCATCAGGACGAGCAGGTAGACGCCGGGGAGTGCCGTGGCCCCGCCGACCGTGTCGAGCGACAGGCTCCGGACCAGGTCGACGGCCTGGGCCAGGGGCGTGCACTGAGCCAGGAGACCGAGTGCCACGGGATAGCCGTCAGTCGGCGTGAAGGTGCCGGAGAAGACGAACATGCTGAAGGTCACCAGGTTGACGCGGTCGAAGTCGTGCGTGCCTCGCAGGAACGTGGAAAGAGCCAGCCCCACCGCCGAGAACGCGGCGCTCACCAGCAGGGCCGCGATGAACAGCGCGGGCAGGCGGGCAAGTTGGACCAGGTCGAGAGCGCACATGAAGGCCAGGAACGACACGGCGTGCACGGCACTCGTGGCGACGGTCCACAGCATCTCGCCGCAGACGATCGCGAGTGAGGAGACAGGAGTGCACGCCGTGGCATCGTGGAGCTTCGTCATCCTGAGCCTGGTGAAGAAGGTGAACGTCGACTCCGATACGGCACCGTTCATGAGGGAGGACGCGAGCATCGCCGGAGCCACGAACGTGGCGTAGCCGACCGTGTGGCCGTAGACGCTCAGGTCGCCGACCAGGGTGCCGACGCCAAGGCCGATCGCGCCGAGAAAGAAGACGGGCTCGAAGAGTCCGGACAGCAGGACCCACAGGTAGGACGCATGGCGGGCCGCCTCGACGTTGCGCAGGAACACCGCCCAGACATGGGCTGGTCGGACGGTTTCCATCCGGCCCGGCGCCGCGGCAGTGGATACAGGCACAAACCCTCCTAGTCCGAGAGGCGTCGAGAGAAGGCGCGGCAGGCGAGAGCGAGCCCGGCGACGGCCCAGGCAGCCAGACAGAGCAGGTCGACGACCGCTTCCAGGGCGGTGCCGGAACCGAGCAGCAGCATGCGGGACAGGTCGGCGGCGTGCGCCAGGGGCAGGGCCAGGACAACGGCATGGAGGAGGGCCGGCAGGACGTCGAGCGGGAAGTAGACGCCGCTGAACATGGCCATGGGAACGATGCCGATACGGAAGAGGACGTCGAACATCCCGGCGCTCCGCACGGTGGCACTGAACGCCATGACCGGAGCGGCGATCGAGACGGCGAACAGTGGCAGAAGCGGGACGACTGCCAGTGCGGTCCACCGGTGTCCGACGCCGAAGAACTCGATGACGATCAGGAAGCTGAGTCCGCCGAGGGTCGCGCGCCCGACGACCGCGGCCAGATGCCCCATCAGGATGTCCGCGGGCCTGACCGGTGTCAGTCGCATGGCGTGGTAGATACGGCTCCACTCGAAGCCACCGAAGACTGCCCAGGCGGACTCCGCGGCGCCGATCTGGACAACAGATGTGGCCAGAAGTCCGGCACCGACGAAGGAGAAGTAGGAGACGCCGAGTTCGGGCTGGTCACCGACGTACCGGCCCACCGACCAGCCTATGCCGGTGAGCAGGCACAGTGGCAGCAGGAACGAGTTGAACACCGAGTCGAGCCAGGTACGGCGGTAGCTGGTGAACAGGTGCGCGGTGACGGCGACAGCTCGGGAATCGAACAAGGCCACGGTCAGTCCACCAGCGTTCGGCCGGTCAGGTGCAGGAAGACGTCTTCGAGTCCTCCCCGGCGGACCAGAACGCTCCGGACTTCGATGCCGTTCCGATGGATGGCTGACGCCGCAGCCTCACCGTCGTCGGCGTAGATCAGCGCTCGGTCGGGCAGCATCTCGACGCGCAGTCCCAGTCGGTTCAGCTCGTCCATGGGTGCGTCGGCCTGTCGAAGGCGCAGTTCGACTACCTCTTTGGTGCAGTGCTGAGCGATCAGCCCGCTGGGTGTACCGGTCGCGACGACCCGGCCCCTGTCGACGACGACAAGCCAGTCGCACAGCTGCTCCGCCTCATCCATGTAGTGCGTGGTGAGTATCTGCGTGATGCCACGTCGGCGAAGCTGGTCCAGTCGCTCCCAGAGGAGATGACGGGCCTGGGGGTCGAGCCCGGTGGTGGGCTCGTCCAGGAGGATCAGCTCCGGATCGTTGATCATGGCGCGGGCGATGCTCAAACGCCGCTTCATGCCGCCGGACAGCGCATCGACGCGATGTCCGGCCCGGTCCTCGAGACGGACGAACGCCAGCAGTTCGGCGGCACGTGTGGCCGCTGTCGCACGCGGGATCCTGAAGTAGCGCGCGAAGACGGTCAGGTTCTGCAGCAGACTCAGTTCGGGGTCGAGTGTGTCCTGTTGGGGACAGACCCCGATCCTCGCGCGTATCGCAGGTCCGTTGGCGATCGCGTCCATGTCGAATATGCGTAGCGTGCCCTCCGTCGGCTTGGAGATACAGCTGATCATGCGCATCGTCGAGGACTTTCCGGCCCCGTTCGGTCCGAGCAGGCCGAAGACCTGGCCCGGCCGGACCTCGAACTCGACGCCATCCAGGGCGGTGAAGTCCCCATAGCGCTTCACCAGGGCGTTGGCGTGGACGAGCGGTTCCTGGGCCGGCATGTGTCGTAGTTCCTTCCACTGTCTTCGTGGGTGTGGGCTGCGGCCTGTGCTGATGCCGTCCCGTGCGGGTTCGACACGGAACAGAGGTGCTTGCGGCCGGTGGGCCGGAGGGGGTGCCGGCCAGGCAGACGGACCCCCGCGGCCCAGGTGCCATCGATCTCGGACCGGCGACGAGACACGTCCGCACTTCGGTTCTCATGCCGGCGCTCCGCTGCGCGGAGGAGCGCCGACCACCGACAGATGCCGGTCGAGCATGGCCTGGAAGGAGCGCCGCCAGTTCGTGCGGAAGTCGTGTTCCCGGCGGGCTCGCGCCAGGGCCGCCTGGCTGAGGTCCACCCTCTCCTTCGGGGTCAGCTCGGTTACGGCTGTGAGCATGGCGGTCGCGTCAGCGGTTTCCCGGCCGGCTGCCACCAGGCCGCTGACACCGGGTTCGACGAGCTCCGGGTAGACGCCAGTGGGCAGTACGGCGACGACGAGGCCCTTCCCGTTGTTCATCAGCGCGGCCTCCACGGGGGTGACGGAGGCGGCTTCCCGCTCGGACAGGAAGGCCGCGGACAGGGTTCTCGGCCATTGGCAGAGTGCGGTGAGGACTCGGTCGTCCTGACCGTGGAGGAGCACGGCCGGTGATCCGGTGTGCCGGACGTGCTCCTCCAGATCAGCGTAGGGACGTGGGTTGAGGATCACCGGGACCAGCCGGTTCCCGGCCAGGCGAGCGGCGTCGACCAGCCTGTGGAAGCCCTTCTCCGCCACCCCCCGGCCCCAACTGACGACCAGGTCCCGGTCCGTGGGGATTCCGAGCCCGCGCAGGAGTGCGGGGTCCGGCGGGCCCGGCCGGAACTTGGCGGCGTCGGTGGGCACGCCGGCACGGGCGTAGAGGGTTTTGCCGTCCGGGATGCCGTAGACCTGCTGATACTGGTGGCGCATCCAGTGCGACTCCCAGCCGATGCACACGCGGGGGTCCGATCGGGCCAGGTGTCCCATCACCGAGTCGGCGTAGGTCTCGGGCAGCTCGGCGTCGCCGTCGGGGCGTAGGACGGGGTTGTGGGTCATGTGCACATAGCTCGCCGCGAGGCCGAACTGGTCGGCGGCCCGGACGACGAAGCGTGCGGCCATGGCGAACATGCTCATCCCGGAGATGACGAGGAGGGAGTCCGCCTCGCGTCCCACCGTGAGAGCGACTTGACCGGCCGCCGAGCCGAGGGCCATGCAGTGCTCGAAGTGGTCCACCTCCCAGCTGTGGGCTCGCGGGTCGGCCAACGGGTGATAGCGCACGGCTCCGCGGTGGACATAACGGTCCAGGGCCTGGGCGAAACGCTTCTCGTCCAGCCCCGCGCAGTTGGCACGTTCGGCGACGTGCCACTCGACCTGAACCCCTCGTTCGTCGGCGATCGCGGCGACGTCGTCACGGGAATCGAGGATGTTGTGGATGTACCGGGCCACGCCGCCGTCGACCTGTCGGAAGCCTTCGTTGGTCAGGAGCAGAACCGCCAGCCGGTGGTCAGGCATCAAGCTCCTTGAGGACGGCGTCGAACCCGTGCTGGTAGAGATAGGCCACGACGAGCCGGTTCAGGCCGATGCCGCAGCACCCGCTCCACAAGTCCTGGCCTTCCGCGGTGATGTGGAAGCTCTCGGTCTGGTGGGTGCCCTCGGCAGAGCAGCCGGAGATCTCCCGGAGGTCGAACCGCTCGTCGAAGTGGTCGGCCCAGCCCGGGCGGGCCCGCTCGGGGCGGTTGCTACTGAGGGGGACCTCGATGTCCTGCACAGGCACCTCGTCGGCGGTCTCCGCGTCGTCCTGCGCCTCGACGAGGGAGGGTATTTCCATGCAGCCCTCGGCAGCCACGACCTGCCAGCTCAGTCCCCAGCCGGAGAGGAGCTCGGTCAGGGTCTGGCGCACCTGGCCGCGGGTCGCGCGGACCTGCTCTCGGGTGCCGAAGAAGACATGCTCGACGCGAAGGAACTCGCGCGCCTTGATGGGGCCGTCCAGGTCCGCGGCGTACTCGTTGCGCCAGGTCCAGCCACCGAGGGTCTCCACTATGCGCAGCGGCAGCTCGTCCAGCGACAGCTGCCGGCCGCGCATGAGGTGGTAGAGGCTGATGCACTGGACCGGGTCGAGGACCTGGTCGCCGTCCGGGCCGGCCGGCACGAGGAGTTCGGGCGCGTACTGGCTCAGCCGGAAGTCGTCCAGTGCCTGACGCGGGATCAGGCGCGGGAACAGCCACTCCTCGAAGTCATTGGCGTAGGCACGTTCGAGTATCTCGCTCTGCAGGCGTCGCAGCAGGCGGACCCAGGGGGCGCGGTAGACGTACTGGCCCTCCGCGAAGTTCTCGATCCACTTTCGGTCCAGCGCTTCGACCACGACGTCGCCGCCGTGCAGGTCGCCGAACTCGGATATGTCGAGAATGGTGCCGAGCTTCATCGGGCTGACTCCTTGGGTGAAGGGGTTCCGTTTGCGTGCCGGGCGGTTTGGGAGCGGCGGTGGCGCAGCACGGTGTGGGCGGCTTCCAGGAGATTCGAGGCGTAGTGGACTCCGGTCACCGTGCTGGCCCACGGCGGGGTGCGTGGACTGAGCAGGACCGCGGTGCACCCGGCGTTCAGACCGGCTTGCGCGTCGGTGGGACGGTCCCCGACGAGGTAACTGCCGGCGAGGTCCACCGACAGGTCGACGGCAGCCTGGCGCAGCAGAACGCTGGAGGGCTTGCGGCACCGACAGCGGTGCCGCGCGCTGTGCGAGCACACGTAGACGCCGTCGAGTCGGCCCAGTCGGCGGTGCATCCGGTCGAGCGCGGAGCGGTCGAGCAGTCCCCGGGAAAGGTCGGGCTGGTTCGTGAAGAGGGCGATCAGGGCGCCGGCCGCGCGCAGCTGAGTGAAGCACTCCTGGACGCCGGGCAGAGCGGTCCATTCCTGTGGGTGGCGCGGGGAGGTGCGCCGCCCCCTCCGTAGGACGTGGGTGTTGAGCGTGCCGTCCCGGTCGAAGAACACACACCATCCCCGGCCCCGTACGGCAGCGGTCAGCTGTTCCACAGGTCCACCGACCTCCACCCGTGCGGGGTCGGTACGCGGCTGCGGCGCTCCGCACCCGTCAGCCGCAGCAGCAGGGTGTGCCGCGGGGTGGCGCTCTCGAAGAACGCCGGGTCGGTGAAGGCCGGATGCTCCACGGTCAGCACCACGCAGTCGGCGTCGGCCACCGCCTCGGTGAACGTGGTGCAGCGGTGCACGTCCTGGAGGTCGGCGGTTTCGGCGATCGGATCGTAGGCGGTGACCCTGGCGCCCTGTGCGAGCAGTTCGTCCGCCAACCGCAGGGCCGCGGAGTCGCGGAGCGTGGACACCCCGGGTTTGTAGGTCAGACCGAGCAGGCAGACCGTCCGTTCGGCGACGCCTTCGAGGTGCTTGTCCAGGGCCGCCAGCGGTGCCAGCGCGTGGACGGCGTTGGCATGGGCCACGGCGCGGAAGAGGCCGTCACGGCCGATGGGTTCACCGTGTTCCACGAGGGCCCGCACGTCACGGTGCAAGGTGGCACCCGCGTACGGTTCTCCGGGTCGCAGCGGGGCGCCGGCGGCGACACGCTCGTCGGCGCGGACGCCATCGAGGACCGTCACCGGATCGGCGCCGAGATGACCGGCGACGGTCCCCAGGTCGTTGGCGAGGGTGATGCACAGGGCGAGATAGGCGTTGGTGCCGTGTTTCACCAGCTCCGCCTCGACGAGCCGCATGCGCAGTTCGTCGCGGGAACCGAGGCGGTCCAGCAAGTCGCGTACGGCTTCGGGCAGATGGGGAGAGTTGCACCCTACGACGGTCCGTACGGGGTGGAGGAAGTCGGTGACCGCTCGGCCCAGGCGCAGGTTCTCGGGAATGTGGATGAGGTCGGGGCTGTCGGCCGACAGGCCGGCGGTGGCGAGGGCGGCGTCACAGGTGCCCGCGCGGAGCTGACTCGCGACGACCACGGGCCCGCAGCGCCGGTGGCTCCCCAGCAGTTGGCGCAATGCGGCGACGGGCCGCCGGTCAGTGACGGTGCCGTCGGCGGCGGTTCCGGTGTCGTGGACGACGAGGCTCATGTCGGCGTGCCGCAGGACCTGAGCGACCTGCGCCTCGTCGAGCACCGGCCGCAGGGTTCCCTTCTCATGCGCGGTGGCAAGGATTCCCGCGACTTCGGGTTCGTCGCCGCAACGGCGCCCGCGGACGAGGGCGTCGAAGGCTGCCCGGTCCGGCGTTTGCAGAGCGTCGGGCCGTATGTGGACCGTGTAGCCGAGCTGTGCCAGCCCGGCGGCGGTCACCGACGCGAGGTGCCAGTCGCCGACCAGGAGGACGTCAGGCATGCTCGGCTTCGCCTATCTGGCGGCGTACCGCCTCGCGGACGGCTTCCTCGGACTCCCGCGAGCTGTGCCAGCCCATGGAGTGGGCCGTGGACAGGTCGAACTCCACCACCGGGACGTCGCCGGGCCAGCCTCGCTTGCCGCCGCCGTATTCGATCTCCGCGTCAAGACCGAGTTCTTCCAACACGATCGCGGCGATCCTGGCGACGGTGACGGTCTCGGTGGAGCCCAGGTTGGCGACGAGGATGTCGGTCTTCGCCGCGGCGGCCAGGTCGACGATGCCGCGGGCGCAGTCCTCGGCGAGGAAGTAGTTCTTGCGCTGGTGTCCGTCGCCCAGGATGTGGAGTCGGCTCGGGTCGTCGCGCAGCTTGTTGAGGAAGTCGTGGATGACTCCGTGGTTCATGCGTCCGCCGACCACGTTGCCGAAGCGGAAGATGCTCGCCCGGAAGCCGTAGAGGTGGCAGTAGGAGGAGATCAGCGCTTCGGCGCCGAGCTTGGCCGCGCCGTAGACGGAGATGGGCAGCATGGGGCCGTGGTGCTCGGCGGTAGGGCGCTGCGCGAGTTCGCCGTAGACGGTCGAGGAGGAGGAAAAGACGATCTGTCCCACGTCGGCCCGCCGCATGGCCTCAAGGACTGAGCGGGTTCCCAGGACCGACTGTTGGATGTCGACCCAGTTGTCCTCGAGGCCGACGCGCATATCGACGCTGGCGGCGAGATGGATGACCTGGTCCACGCCGTCCGACATCAGCTCGGTCAGCCGGTCGGTTTCCAGGACGTCCAGTTCGTGGAGGACGACGGTGCCGTCACGCTCGTGAGGTTCGATCCAGCTGCGGGTGGTGTTGGAGAAGTTGTCGACCACCACCACGGGTGTGCTGTCCGCGGCGACCAGGTGGTCGACGACATGGCTTCCGATGAAACCGGCGCCGCCGGTCACCAGGGTGCGAGGTCGGGTCATCGCTTTTCTCCATCGGTGAGGGCGAGGCAGAGGGCGTGCGCGACGAGAAGGTGCACGGACTCGATACCGGGCGTAGCGAGCGGCTCGCGGTCCAGCGGGACGTTGATGTGCACATCGGCCAGATCGGAGGTGGCTCCCCCGTCGAAGCCGGTCACGGCGATCACCGCGGCGCCTTGTTCGCGGGCGAAGGCGGCCAGCTCCACCAGGCCGCGTGAGACGGAGCCGTCGCGGGCGCCGCCGTGCACGGAGAAGAGCACGACGGCGTCGCGGGCGCCGGCGTGGCTGGGCAGCCATGGTTCAGCCAGGTGAGCCAGGGCCAGGCCGGGGTCGTCGTCATTGGTCCACGCCGTGTGGCAGGCGATGTTGTCCAGCAGGGCGACGGCGCGTAGATGCGGCTCGTGGGGGGTGCGGGTGAACTTGGTCAGGTCGGCGGCGAAGTGGGAGGCGGTGGAGCTGGAGCCGCCGAGCCCGGCGGTCAGGACGACACCGCGAGTGGCACGGCAGTCGGCGAGCACCCCTGCGGCCGCGGTGAGCGCCTCCGTGTCCAGGCCGGCCGTGACGGTGGCGGCTGCGTCGCGGAGGGCTGTGATGCTGGACAGACTCATGGTGTCTCCTTCGTGACGGGGGTCCAGCGGCCGGCGTGGGTGGAGCGGTAGGCGGCCTCGACGACGGCGAGGGCACGTCGGCCGGCCGGATCAGGGGGCGGCGTGGGGTCCTGTGCGGCCGTCTCCCGGAAGTGGGCCCATTCCGCGGCCCAGGACCGGTCGGCGCCACGGAACCGTGTGACGTGCGCGCCGAACGGCCCGTCGTCGCGGCGTTCGACCGTCAGGGTCTGCTCGCCGTAGGAACCGGTCAGTCCGTCGATCCGCACGGTGGCACGTTCGAAGGTGACTTCGAACAGGAAGCGGTTGTGCCACTGGCTCAGGCTGCTGCGGATCATGGCCACCTGGCCGGCGGCCGATCGCAACATGACGTGGGCGTCGTCCTCGATCCCGGTCGGCAGACCGAACGAGTGCTGGGTGTGAGCGATCACGTCGTCGATCGGCCACAGCAGGGCGTCGATGAGATCGATCAGGTGAATGCCCTGTTCCATCAGCTGCCCACCCGACACGATGCCCGGGTCAGCGCGCCATTCGTCGGAGTAGCCCTCGCGGATGCCATAGCCGTACACGCCCAGGGCTGAGAGGGTTGCGCCGTATTCGTCATCGGCCACGATCTGGGCCAGAGCACGGACAGCGGGGTGGAATCGGTGGTTGAACCCGCAGTGCAGGAGCCTTCCGTGGTCGAGTGCCGCGGCCTCCATCCGGGCCGCCTCCTCGCTGCCGCGGGCGAGTGGCTTCTCGCACAGGACGTGCTTGCCGGCGGTGAGAGCCGCGACGGTCGCCGCGAGGTGGGTGTCGGGTGGCGTCGCGACGATGACCGCGTCCAGTCCGGGCTGCGCGAGGAGTTGGTCCCAGTGGTCGAAGACGCGGGTCCTGACCGAGTGGGCACGGGTCCGTGTTTCGTTCAGTTCGGGTGCGGCGATGCCGACCAACTCGTCGTCCGCGGCCAGTGCCGAAATACGCCGCCTGCACTGTAGTCCCGCACCGATCACGCCGACGCGCATGTGTCCCCCTCGCATCGGCTGGGCTCTGCCGTCGACTGGGTGCTGTCAAGGCCCTGTTGGGAGATGCGTAAGGGGACATGTGTGAGCCCGAGGCCGTCCAGGAAGGCCCGGGCGCGATCAAGGCGAGTGGGGTCGGCCGCGATGAGCACGTGCCCCCCGCCTCCGGCGCCGATCAGTTTGAAACCGGTTATTCCGTCAGTGTCACGGGCCTGTCCGATCCGTCGGCACACGGGATGGTCGGTGGCCGGGTTGGCGGCTGTCTTTCGGGCCCAGTGCGCCCGCAGGGCCGAACCGACCACGGCGATGTCACCGCTCAGGAAGGCTTCCTCGGTGAGCGCCGCGGCGGCTGTCGCCTGACGGTGGTGCTCGGCAGTGACTTCCGGGGCCCGGGACAGGACGCGGGAGGCGTCGCGGGTGCCGGGAACCCGGTAGAGCAACAGGCCGTTGTCGATGAGCCGGGCCAGCGCGGAGCACAGGGCGGGGCTGGGGGTAGCGGTGACGGACCCGTCGGGTTCGAAGCCAAGGCGCTGCGCGCCGCCCAGTGCGGCTACCCAGGCGTCTTGCTGTCCGATCGTGCGGCCGAGGACTTCGCGTTCGAGCCGGAACGCGAGAGTAGCGGTTCTGTACGGTGGCAGAGACTGACCGCTCCAGCGAGCGAGCGCGTCGACGAGGGCGACGGAGTAGGCGCCGGAACCGCCGAGGCCCGAACCGGGCGGTACGAGGGAGCCCACGGCGATGCTCGGCAGGCTCCTCAGTCCGAGGACGACTCCCGCGGCCGCGGGATACGGATGCCGCGCGGTGTCAGCGGGCGGCAAGAGGTACTGCCAAGTGGTGTCTGACGCGTTCAGTTCGGCCAGCGCGCAGGCCGGCCGGTCGGCGACGCTGACGTGAACACGCAGCGGTAGGGCGGCCGCTACGACAGTGGTGGGGCCGTGCCGGTAGTACTCGGGTAGGTCGGTGCCTCCGCCGGCGATGCTGATGCGCATGGGAGCGGAGCTGCGAACCGTCGTCATCAGCGCTGTCTCTCGGCTCGGGAGGGCGTGGAGCACGGCCCGCTGGGAAGGTCGGCCAAGGTGGCGCAGGCGTGCCGCCAGCGATCCGGGGTGCCGATCTCGATGATCGGCTCGTCACAGATCCAGTGGGCGAGCCGACGCTGGGCGGCGAGGGCCCCGAAGAACGGACTGTCGCTGTCGCCGGGATGGGACTCCAGCGCGTCCCGGCGAAGGAACCGGACCCCGCGGTCGATGTACGGTGCGGCGGATCTCTTGTCGTAGCGGGCGACCCACGGACCGTCGACGCTGATGTTGCCCGGGTCGTGCGAGCGGCTCTCGGGGGCAACGGACATGACGGCTTGCGCCTGTTGTTGATGCAGGATGCCGCTGAGGGCTTGCCATAAGTCCCTTCTGTCGGGCGGAAGGACGTCGCCGAGGACGAGGAGGAATTGCTCGTCGAGGTGTAAGACCGCTTCGCGCAGCGCACCGACGGGACCGGCGGGAGTGGCCTCGACGAGGACCTCCACGCGAAGAAGTGCTTCGGTTCCGTCGGCTTCAGGAAGCGGATTGGATGGCGACTCTCCCTGGTGAGGCGGCCGCCACGCGCGGGCCAGCTCCTGTACGGAGTGGGCGTCGTGTCCCGCAAGGAGCAGGACCCGGTCGACAGGCGGCCGGACGGACCGATCCAGTACGTGGCTCAGGAAGGGACGACCGGCGACGGGAACCATGCACTTCTGCACGCCCCCGCTGACCGCGGCCATCCGGGTGCCGAGCCCGCCACAGAGAATGACCAGCTGGGTCATCGCACACCGGCAGCGCGCCGAAGTTCATCTGTCAGGGCCGCCATGACGGAGTCCGCATCCTCGTTCGTCATCGCCGGAAAGATCGGGAGCGACAGAAGTCTTCGGTAGGCGGCGTCGGCAACGGGAAAGGCCTGTGCTGCGGAGGGCAGTTCGGCACGGTAGTAGCTGAACTGGTGCAGCGGTCTGAAGTGGACGCTGGTTCCGATGCCGCGTTGGCGGAGCCGGTCCGCCACGCCGTCACGGTCGACGCCCTCGGGCAACTGGACGGCGTAGAGGTACCACGATGAGCTGTCCTGTGCGGTGTCGGCGAGCGGCAGCAGCAGGCCGGTCAGGGAAGCGAGACCTTTCGCGTAGCGCTCCGCGATCGCACGCCGCCGTTCGTGCAGCACGTCGCAGCGATCCAACTGGCAGCGCAGGAGCGCTGCGGCCACGTCCGGCATGTTGTATTTCATGCCGGCCGCGACGACGTCGTAGTGGGGTGACCGTCCCTCGTGATGCCGTGCGAACGCGTCGCGATCGATGCCGTGGGCGCTCAGTGTCCGGGCTCGTGCCGCCAAGTCCGCGCGATTGCAGACCAGAAGGCCGCCTTCAGCGCTGGTGAGTGGCTTCGTGACGAAGAACGAGAACGCCGTGGCGTCGGCAAGTCGGCCGGGCGTCACCCCGTCACGTTCGGCGGGCAGAGCGTGGGCCGAGTCCTCGATCAGGGCGAGGCCGTGTTCGTCGCAGAGGTGGCGTAGTGCCCGCATGTCAGCCATGCGGCCGGCAAAGTGAACGGCCATCACCGCGCGTGTGCGTCCGGTGAGGTGCCGTCGCACCTGTTCCAGGTCGATGGTGAGCCGGTGCGGCTCGACATCGACCAGCACAGGGGTGGCGCCAGTGTGCACAACCGTGGCAGCGGATGCCGTGAAGGTCGTCGTAGGCACGATGACCTCGTCGCCCGGACCCACCCCGAGCGCCAGTAATGCGAGATGCAGTGCCGCGGTACCGGAGTTGACCAGCAGGGAGTGCTCGACGCCGAGGTATCGGGTGATGCGGTTTTCGGTGTCCCGCGCGACGGAGCCCGTGCCGATCCATCCGCTGCGCAGTACCTCGGTGACGGCGGATATCTCCTCTTCGCCGATGAGGGGGGCCGCGAACGGCACCTGCGCCGGGCCCTCGGTCATGTGACGAGTCCCTTGGCATCCGTGGCGAACTGACGGGCCATTTCCACGCTGCGTGGGTGGTCGATCCACTTCTCCAGGACGGCCGGGGGCACCGTCACGATGTCGCAGGGCGTGTCGAGCGCCGCGGTGACGTCGGCGGGCTCGCGGATGCTCCCGATGACCAGGCGCGTGCCGGTGCTGGTCAAAGCGCGGCGGGCGGTCACCGCACGAACCACCTGGGCAGGGTCCTCCCCCGCGTCGCGCGTGCGGCACCAGAGAAGGCTCAGATACTCGGGCTGCAACAACAGCGCCGCGTACAGCTCGGCGCGCGAGGTACAGACGGTGACATTCACCTTGACCCCGGCGTCACGCGCCCGACGGATGAGTCCCGCCCGGCACTGTCCTGCCGAGGTCACGAACGGGATCTTCACCCGAACTCGTGGATCGAGGCCGGCTAACGCGATCGCCTGCTGATAGGCATCCGCATCCGCTTCGGACAGGACCTGGGCATGCACTTCGGCGGTTCCACTGGCAAGGATGCGCTTCACGGCCGACGACACCGACGTGGCGTCGGCCTTCGCCAAGAGGGTCGAATTGGTGGTTACGCCCTGGATGAGCCCGGTCTGTAACCAGTCGATGCAGTGCTCAGCCGTGGCTGAGTCCAAGTACAGCAAGTTATCCACCTTGTTAGGTCGGATGAGCCGACTGGATGTGCAAACTAATGACGGAAATTAGAAAATTCAAGACCGCTCTACGCATCTGCCGAACCGATCACCGCTGGGACCACGCCGCCACGTCGCGCACATGTTCTCCTTTTGTGTAGATTCGTAGGCATCTTGCAGACGGTTCGACTTGCTGGTTGGGTTGGCTCGATGAACATCGCCGATCTTTTCGACCTGCTCGACATCCTGGAGTCCGCCGACGCTCCGCACTGGGTGGCCGGCGGATGGGGAGTGGACGTCCTCGTGGGGCGTCAGACGCGGGCGCACCGAGACGTGGACCTCGCTCTGGACGCTGCGAGCGAGGCTGCGACAGTCGACGCGTTGGAAGCGTTCGGATACCGAGTGGAAACGGAACAGCGACCTACACGGGTGGAACTCGCGGCTCCCGGACAACGCTGGGTGGATCTACATCCGGTCGTCTTCGACGCTGAAGGAGTAGGGCGACAGGCCGACCTCGACGGCGACTTCTTCCTGTATCCCCACGGGGCGTTCGCCGTCGGTACGCTCCAGGGCCGGGTCATTCCGTGCCTGTCGGTATCGAAACAACTCGCCTTCCGCAGCGGATACACCCTCAGGGACGTCGACCGTCACGACATCGCGCTTCTCGAGAACCTGAGTGTCCACCAAAGTGGCCGGTGACTGCGGCGGTCGCGGACACTGCACGGCGACAACACAGGTGCTTCCAGAGGAGCCCTGGACGGTCGATGAAGATCTTGGTGAGGGCTGCCCGGCCGTCAGGCCGGGCAGCCCGTGCGGTCAGGCACCGGCGCCACGTGGCCGAGGCCAAGCATGCAAGGATGTCGCCCGTGACCGGATCGTCTTCGTCGCCTGTCGCCGAGGGCACGCCACGCGATCACGGCCTGGGCCCCCGTGCGGCCGCCGTGCTTGTGTTCGGGTCCTCGGCCGCGGTCCTGGTGGTCGAGATCGTCGCTTTGCGGCTGCTGGCCCCCTACCTCGGCCTCACTCTCGAGACCAGTACCGTCGTGATCGGCATCGCCCTCACCGCGATCGCCCTCGGCTCCTGGCTGGGCGGGCGCCTCGCCGACCAGGTCAACCCACGCCGGCTCATCGGCCCCTCGCTCGGGGTGTCGGGAGCGGTCGTGGCGCTCACCCCCGCCGTGCTGCGCAGCACCGCGGAGTGGGCGCCGGCGACGCTCTTGTTGATCGCGTCGCTGACCATCCTCGTGCCGGGCGCGCTGCTCTCCGCGGTGACGCCGATCGTGACCAAGCTGCGTCTCACCAGTCTCGCCGAGACCGGAACGGTCGTGGGCCGACTGTCCGGCGTCGGCACCGTCGGCGCCATCTTCGGCACCGTCCTCACCGGCTTCGTCCTCGTGTCGAGGTTGCCGGTCAGCGGCATCCTGATCGGCCTCGGAACGCTGCTGGTGGTCGGCTCGGCGCTGGTCGAGTGGCGAAGCCGCGGGTGGAGCGGCACCCCCGCCCTGACACTCGTGGTCGTTGCCGGCGGCCTCGCCACCACGGTCGCACCGGGTGGCTGCGACACGGAGACCAAGTACCACTGCGCACGGGTCGTCGAAGACCCCGACCGGGGCAGCGGCCGCACACTCGTGCTGGACGGCTTGCGGCACTCCTACGTCGACATCGATGACCCGACGTTCCTGAAGTTCGAGTATGTGCGCGCCATCGCGTCGGTGGTCGACGCCGCCTTTCCCGATGGTGAACCTCTTGCCGCCTACCACCTGGGCGGCGGTGGGCTCACCCTACCCCGATACCTGGCGGCCACGCGGCCCGGGACGCGCAGTCTCGTTTCCGAGATCGATGACGGGGTCGTGCGCATCAACCGAGACCGACTCGGTCTGAGACCGGCAGCCGGTGTCGACGTACGCGCCGAGGACGGCAGGCTCGGCCTGCGGCGACTGGACGCCGGCAGTCGTGACCTCGTCGTCGGCGACGCCTTCGGGGGCGTCAGCGTGCCGTGGCACCTCACCACGGTGGAAGCGATCACCGACATACGGCGGGTGCTCAACGGGGACGGCCTTTACGTCGCCAACCTCATCGATCACGGTGACATGGCCTTCGCACGTGCCGAAGTAGCCACCCTCCACGAGACTTTCGAGCACGTCGCCCTCCTCGGCGAAGGCGCCGACATCGGCCTCGACCCGACCGCCACCCCCAAGGGCGGCAATGTGGTGGTGCTGGCCTCCGACCGAACGGTCGACCTGGACGCGACCCAGGAAGCGCTGGACGCCCGGCAAACCGGCTGGAAGATCGCCACCGGCGACGACCTCACCTCCTGGACCGGCGATGCCCACGTGCTCACCGACGACTACGCACCCGTCGACCAGCTCCTCCAGCCCTACAGCCCACAGAGCGGCCGGTGACGCTCACGACGGCGGTCACAGGAGGGGCGAGGGACCGTTGGGGACCAGCAGTGCCAGATGGGCGAGGTCTCCGGGCGGCGGGGTCGTCACCGACCACAGGGGCGCGGGGGATCCGTCGGCGACCGCGGCCGGGGCGTCGGTCAGGTTCATCCGCTCCCGCAGCCGGCCGTAGAAGTCCATCGGCCCCAGCCGTACGGCCCGCAACCGCTGCGGAGCGGCATACACGCCGATCCAGTCCCCCGGGTCCAGCACGCCCCGCAATTGTCCGTCGATACTGACCGCGGCCGGTCCCGACCGTTCGAGGATCCGCAGGCCGACCGGTTCGTCGGGGGCCGTGACGACCGAGCGGTTGAACGCCATGTGCGGGGCGACCGGCGTGAAGACGAGGGCTTCGGCCCGCGGCGAGACGACGGGTCCGCCCGCGGCGAAGCTGTAGGCGGTCGAGCCGGTCGGGGTGGCCACGAGGAGCGCGTCGGCGGAGTAGGAGGCCAGAAGCCTCCCGGACACGTAGACGCCGACCGACACCTGCCGGTCCCGGGCCAGTTTCTCCAGGACGACGTCGTTGAGCGCCGTGACGTCCAGCGGGACGCCCCACTCGGCGTCGACCGCGCAGTCGGTGCGCACCTGGGGAGGCGGCAGAAGTGGCCCGCGGCCGTACCGCACCCACGCCTCCGCGCCCGCCGGCACCTCCAAGCGGCAGGAGGCCCGCAGGGCGAGCAGCATACGGCTGTCGATGCGGAGCCGGTCGTCACGCACCGCGTCCAGCGCCGTACGCACGTCGGCGGCCGGCACCTCCGTCAGAAAGCCCACTCTCCCCAGGTTCACCCCCAGGAGCAGGGCATCGTTCACCGCGGCCAGCCGGGCACCGCGCAGGAAGGTGCCGTCGCCGCCCAGGGTGACGATGAGTTCGGGGTCGCCCGCGGCCTCGACCTCCTCACGGGCGCTGCGCCGCTCGCCGTCCTGCCACACGTCGATGTCCGTGGCCCGCACGGTGTGCTCCGCGCACCATGAACGGACCACGCGGGCCGCCTCCAGAGCCTCCGCGCGTCCACCGTGCACGACCAGACCGAGTCGGCTCACTTTCATCTCTGCCTCCAGCGGGGCGGACGCGGCCGCCGGTCGCCCCACCCCCAGGATCGCCCCATCGGCTCCGTGCGTCACTGTCGGGAGGGGAACGTGAAATATCATCCATTCCGCTTAAATCGCACATCTGACACCTGGGCCATAAAATCGACTCCACGAGTCGGCTCAGGGGGCTGCCGCTCTCTGCGTCGGCGAGCCGGCCTCACGCCCCGGAATCGAGTTGCTGCCATGGACCACGCAGACACCGCGGCAATGCCGTCATCCACCCATGCTCCGCCCGAAGTGCCACACGTGGACGTCACCCTCGACGTGAACGACACCGAACACCACCTCCGACTCGACAGCCGCGTCACTCTGCTCGACGCGCTACGCGACCACCTCGGACTGACCGGCTCGAAGAAGGGCTGCGACCAGGGAGCCTGCGGAGCCTGCACGGTGCTGGTCGACGGAAAGCGCGTGGTGGCGTGCCTGGCGCCGGCCGCCCAGTACGAAGGGCGAAAGATCACCACCGTCGAAGCTCTGTCGACGAACGGTGAACTGCACCGCATGCAGGCGGCGTTCGCACGGCATGACGCGTTCCAGTGCGGTTACTGCACCCCGGGGCAGATCATGTCGGCGGTCTCCCTCATCGCCGAGGGGCGCGCGGGCTCCGACGAGGACATACGCGAGTTCATGAGCGGCAACATCTGCCGCTGCGGCGCCTACCCCAACATCCGCGCCGCGATTCGCGACGTGGTGGCGGAGGCGTGACGATGGATCCCTTCGAATATCTGCGGGCCACCGATTCCGACCGGGCCGTGGCCCTGGTCAGCGAGGATCCCGGCACGTCCTATCTCGCGGGCGGCACCACTCAGTTGGACCTGATGAAGGACGGCGTGCTGCATCCGCGTCGGCTCGTCGACATCACCCGGCTTCCGCTCGGCGGCATCACGCACACCGAATCGGCGGTGCGCGTCGGGGCACTGACGACGATGGAGGAACTCGCCGCCGACCCCGTGGTGACGGAGCGGCTGCCGTTCGTACGGGAAGCGCTTCTCCTGGGAGCCTCGACGCAGCTGCGCAACATGGCCACCATCGGCGGCAATCTGCTGCAACGCGCCCGGTGCCGCTACTTCCGGGACCCGACCGTGGCAGCCTGCAACAAGCGCCGCCCCGGATCCGGATGCGCCGCGATCACCGGCGTCCACCGGATGCACGCCGTCCTCGGCACCAGCGACCACTGCATCGCGCTGCACGCCTCGGACGTCGCCGTGCCGCTGGCCGCCCTCGACGCCGTCGTCCACATCCAGGGCGTGGACGGTCCTCGTGCCGTACCGCTGACGCGGTTCTATCTGCCGCCCGGCGACACCCCGCACATCGAGAACGTACTCCAGCACGGCGAGTTGATCACCGCGGTCGAGATCCCGCTGCTGCCACGCGAGGCGCGTTCGCACTACATCAAGGTCCGCGACCGGGCGTCGTACGAGTTCGCGCTGGTCTCGGCCGGTGTGGCGCTGACGCAGGAGGACGGTGTCATCCGGGAGGCGCGGGTGGGGCTCGGCGGAGTGGGCACTGTTCCCTGGCGGGCCTGGGACGCCGAGGACGTACTGCGTGACGCGCCCGCGAACGCGGAGACTTTTCTGGCCGCCGCCCGGGCCGCCCTCGCGGGAGCCCGTCCGCTGCCCGGCACCGCCTTCAAGATCGAACTGGCCCAGCGCACGCTGATCCGCACCCTCGAAACCGTGTCAGGAGCCGAGCCATGACCACGCTCGAAGCCGCCAGGGCCGTCGGTCGCGGCCTGGAGCGCGTGGACGCGCCCATGAAGACCACCGGCAGGGCTCCCTACCCCAACGACTTCAGCCTCCCCGGCATGGTGCACGCCTGCCTGGTGCACAGCACCATCGCCGCAGGGCGCGTCCGGGGCATCGACACCACCGCGGCGGCAACCGCGCCCGGCGTACTGGCCGTCATCACCCACCTGACCGCGCCTCGGCTGGAGCGCGGGCCGATGACGCTGCTGGGTCCGTCCCCGCCGGCCCCGCTCCAGGGCGACCGGATCCTCCACTACGGGCAGCACCTCGCCGTCGTGGTGGCCACCACCCCGGAGCAGGCACGCCACGCCGCCGCGCTGGTGCGCGTCGACTACGAGCCCGCCGAGCCGCTGCTGGACCTCCACGACCCGCGGGCGGCGGTGGCCACCGACCCCTGGGGGCTGGACTCCGACCGGGGCGACATCGACGCCGGGTTCGCCGCGGCGGACGTGGTCGTCGGCGGCACCTACACCACCGCGGACAACACCAACAACCCGCTCGGCCTGATGTCCACGGTCGCCGCCTGGAACGGCGACTCGCTCACCGTCCACGACTCCACCCAGTGGCCCCACAACGTCCGCACCACGCTCGCCGCGGTCTTCCATGTCCCCGAGAGCAACGTCCGGGTCCTCGCCCCCTACGTCGGCGGGGGCTTCGGTGCCGGGCTGCGGGTGTGGCCCCATGTGATCCTCACCGTGCTCGCCGCACGCGAGGTGGGAAAGCCGGTCAAGCTCGTACTCACCCGGCCCGAGATGTTCACCGATGTCGGTCATCGGCCCTACAGCGTCCAGCAGATCAGGATCGGGGCGACCCGGACCGGAGAGCTGACCGCCGTCGAGCACGAGGGCGTCTCCCCCGTGGCGATGGAGGACGACGACTACGAGCCCGTGTCGGCCGGCTCGTCCGTCTCCTACGCCTGCCCGAACGTCAGGACGCGGGACCGGCAGGTGCGGCTGAACATCCCGTGCCCCGGCTCCATGCGGGCGCCGGCCGAGGGACAGGGCAACTTCGCGCTGGAGTCCGCGATCGACGAACTCGCCCACGAACTCGGCATCGATCCCCTCGAACTGCGCCTGCGCAACTACGCGGAGAAGCATCCGCTGCTCGGCCTGCCCTGGTCCAGCAAGGCACTGCGGGAATGCTATCTGCGGGGCGCCGAGCGGTTCGGCTGGTCACGCCGCGATCCTCGGCCGGGGTCGATGCGCGACGGGCGCCGGCTGATCGGTTACGGACTGGCCGGGGTGTCCTATCCGCACTACCAGGTGCCGTGCCAGGCCCGTGCGTCCCTTCACCGCGACGGGTCGGCCGACGTGCGCAGCGCGGCCACCGACATCGGCACGGGCACCTACACGATCATCACGCAGCTGTCGGCCGAACTGCTGGGCCTGGATATCTCCCGCGTCCACTTCGACCTCGGCGACTCGGACATGCCCTACTCCCCGCAGGCGGGAGGTTCCGGTCTCACCGGCGCCCTGGCCAACGCCGTGCACGCCGCTTGCCGCCGCCTCGTGCGGGAGTTCCTCGACGTGGTGAAGGACGACCCGGACTCACCGCTGCGGGGAGCGACGCTCGACGACGTCTCCGTCGCCGAAGGGCGGATCCACCGCACCGGGGCCCCCGACCAGGGCGAGTCGTACACCGACATCCTGACCCGCCATGGCCTGGAGGAACTGAGC
Organism: Streptomyces spinoverrucosus; assembly: GCF_015712165.1. NCBI lineage: Bacteria > Bacillati > Actinomycetota > Actinomycetes > Kitasatosporales > Streptomycetaceae > Streptomyces > Streptomyces spinoverrucosus. The sequence goes on from NZ_JADPZX010000001.1 coordinate 1,367,158, forward strand.
GCCGACGGCCGCAGCACACCTCCCGCCCCCGACGGGGCGGGGATGGCCACCGCCGGCGCCTTCGCGGCCAAGTTCGTCGAGGTCCGCGTCGATCCCGACCTGGGGCTGCTCCGGGTGGCCCGCGTGGTGTCGGCGGTCGACGGCGGGCGCATCCTCAACGAGAAGACCGCCGCCAGTCAGATCGTCGGCGGCACGGTGGGCGGCATCGGCCAGGCGATGTTCGAGGAGACGGCCACCGACGCCGGGACCGGACGCATCGCCAACGCCACCTTCGGGGACTACCTCGTGCCGGTCAACGCGGATGTCCCCGACATGGAGGTGATCTTCGTCGGCGGCCCGGACCGGGCAACCCCCGTCGGTACGAAGGGAGTCGGGGAGATCGGGCTGGTGGGTGTGGCGGCGGCCATCGCGAACGCCGTCCACCACGCCACGGGACGGCGCATCCGCTCCCTGCCGATCACCATCGACCAGCTCATGCTGTAGTGCTCAAGCTCCGCCGGCCAGCGGATTCGGCAGCGGCCGGTAGCGGGCGGCGGCCCCGTCCGCGCCCGTCCAGCGCAGCAGCAGGTTCGTCTTGGCGGGGAGCGTGGGCGCGGTGAGGAGGGCGGGGATCTCGGGCAGATCGTGCCGGGCCAGTTCGCGGCGGACGGCCGGCCAGGGGTCCAGCCCGGGGTGGCGTTCGGCGAGTGCTCCGGCCAGTTCGACGAGGTGGTTGACGACCAGGCAGTACACCAGCCGCTCCCACCCGGCGGCCCGCGACACGTCCGGCAGCAGCTTCACGCCCTCGGCGTCCCGGAACAGCGCCTGCATCGGTGCCCCGTCGGCGTCACAGGCGACCAGCGAGTTCTGCAGATGCGCTTCGAGTACGACGCCGTGGTCGGCGAAGGCCGTCAGGACCGGGGGCACCACCCGGCTCAGATACGTCTCCCACCAGCACGCCGGGTCCGTCAAACCGTCCAGTGGGCTGCCCTCGAAGCCCTCCACCAGCCCTGCGGCCAGGAACGGGGTCGCGCCGGGCAGGACGTGGCCGCGCACCCCGTCGCGGACCAGGACGGCGAGTTCCTCGAAGGCGAAGTCGGCGGTGCGGTAGCCCCGGTCGGCCATCCAGGCCGCCGTACCGCCCGCGAAGGCCCTGCTCACGGCGGCGTCGGTGCGGCGCAGCTTCAGCAGGTCGTGCCGCCACAGCCGGCGTACGTCGTTGGTGATGCGCACGTCGAGGCTGAACTTCAGGAACAGGTCGCGCTCCGGGGCGTACACCGTGCGGATGGCGGCCGTCGGCCAGACGGGGGCGGTGGTGGTGTCCAGCCGGATCAGGCGGCCGTCGGCGAAGGCCGGGGCGAGGTCGCGGGCGGTCAGGTCGAGCTGCCAGGGGTGGGCGGGCAGCAGCCGGTAGCCGGGCGGGGGTGTGCCGAGGGTGTCGAGCGCGGCGATGTCGCCCTCCTCGACGACGGTGTCCTCGCGCAGCCCGAGGAGGACGAGGGGGAAGCGGGCGTGCGCCTCGGGGGCGTAGGGCAGCCAGCCGGCGACCGGGCCGCCGCCGCGCGCCTTGGGGGCGGGGTGGTGGGGGTGGCCGGTGACCAGGGACTGCTCGGAGCGCAGATAGGGGTCGTCGGGCGGGGTGGCACGCGCGCGTGCGGCGAGGAGCGCGGCGACGGCGTCCCGGCTGTCGAGCATCTCGGCGGGCAGTTCGTGGTTGGACAGGCCTGTGTGGCGGCGCAGTTCCTCGGTGACGAGCTTGACGAGGTCGGTGTGGTCGAGGCGGTGCCAGCCGTGCGGTGTGTACACCTCGGGTGCGATGGGCCGCCGGCCGCCGCGCACCCGCAGCAGCCGGTCGCCGCCGGGCAGCCGGTAGACCCCCTCGCGGCCGGGCAGCGGGCGTGCCACCTCGCGCAGCAGACAGTTGAGCAGCGGCGCGGCCGCGTAGGCGTCGGCCAGATCGGCGACGTCGTCGGGTGCTGCGGCGTCGGCGCCGGCGGGTGGGGGGATGAGGTCCACGCGTTCCACTCGTTCCCTACGGTTCATATCTGCGGAGACGATCAGTATCGCGGTCGTCACCCGCCCCCGTGACCGCCCAGGTCGCGCCGTTCCGCCCCGACTCGCCCTGAGGAGCCCGACCGTGCACCGTCCCCCACCGCCGAGGCCGAGGTCGCCGACGAACTGTCCGTCGTCCGCCCGGGCCTCGCCGCGCGGTACGCGGCCGAACTGCCCGCCGCCCGGGCGGCCGTACTGACGCGCCTGTGGCGTGCGCTCACTCATGAGCCGCTCCCCTGGGTGGAGAGCCGCGTCCCCAGCGGGGACGGCGTCACCGTGCGCCTGCGTGACGGTCGTCGGCTGCACGGGCCCGCGCCGGACCCGTACGCGACCGCCGCCTACGTCACCGCCGTACAGCTGGAGGGCGTGCCGTACGACCGTCCGGCACGGCTGATGGCGGACCTCGCCGTACCGCACGGCGCGGACCTCGCCGCCGAACTCGACCACAGTGTCGCCTCACTGGCCCTGTCAAGGGCCGGACAGCCACCTCGCCAGGAAGAGTGGCCCGCGAGCGACTGGGAGTGGGAGCAGCGGGTGGTGGACGGGCATCCGTACCACCCCAACTGCCGGTCGCGGCCCGGTTTCTCGGTCGCCGAGCAGCTCGCCCAGGCGCCCGAGCACCGCCCGCTGGTGGGGCTCGGGCTGGTGCCGGTCCCGGCGGAGACGTGCCTGGTGACGGGTGCGTGGCCGGATCGGATGCGGGACGGGCGGCGGGTGCTGATCCCGGTGCATCCGTGGCAGGCGGCGCATGTGCTGAAGCGGCCGTGCGAGGAACGGCTCACCGGGCACCCGCTGATGTCCCTGCGCACCCTCGCCCTCGAAGACTCAGTACACGTCAAGACCGCGCTCAGCGCGCGCTTGACCTCGTCCGTGCGGGACATGTCGGTGCCGTCGGTCGCCGCGTCCATGGTCCTGTCGGCGTTCGCGCAGGAGCCGGCGGCACGCACGGACGGCCTGTTGCACGTCACGCGCACGCTGGGCGCGGTCACGGACGGATCGCCGGACCTGGCGGCCGTACTGCGTCAGTCGCCGCAGGAGTACGCGGGCCCGGGTGAGCGGGTGCTGCCGGTGGCCGCGCTGGCGACCACGGAACTCCCCGACTCGCCACTGTGGTTGGGCGAGTTCGCCCGGCTCGCGCTCGGTGTCGGGCTGCGGCTGCTGGAGCTGGGGGTGGCGCTGGAGGCGCACGGCCAGAACCTCCTCGTAGTGCTGTCCCCGACGGGCGCCCCGGTGCGGCTGGTCTACCGCGACCTGGCCGACATCCGGGTCAGCCCGGCCCGGCTGGCCCGGCACGGCATCCCGGTGCCGGAGCTGCCCGCCCGGATCGTCACCGACGATGTGACGACGCTGCGGCGCAAGCTGTTCGGGTCGCTGGTGGCGGGCGCGCTGGCCGGGACGGCCGGGTCGCGGCCGGCCCTGCGGGCGGCGCTGGAGACGGCCGTACGAGAGCTGCCGCGCACGCCCGACCTCGCCGCGCTGTGCGACGAACCCCTGCCCACGAAGGCGCTGACGCTGATGCGGCTGTCGCCGGGCAGGGTCGGGGATCTGTGGGCGGAGCTGCCCAATCCGCTTCGGTGACCTGCCGTTTCGGGGCAGGCGAACCGGCGTTTTGGAGCCCGACACGCCTGATCCATAAGATCCACCGATGATCACAAGACAACGGCTGGCGGCAGGGGCATGCGCCCTGTTCGCCGCGCTGGCGGCCGGCATCGCCGTCCCGTCGACGGCGCTCGCCGACGAGACCACGGCCGCCGCGCCCAAGGTCGACCTCGTACTGGACGTCAGCGGTTCGATGCGGGCGCGGGACATCGACGGCCAGTCGCGGATGGCGGCGGCGAAGCAGGCCTTCAACGAGGTGCTGGACGCCACGCCCGAGGACGTACAGCTCGGCATCCGCACCCTCGGCGCCAACTACCCCGGCGACGACCAGAAGACGGGCTGCAAGGACACCGCGCAGCTCTACCCGGTCGGCCCGCTGGACCGCACCGAGGCCAAGGCGGCGGTGGCCACCCTGGCGCCGACCGGCTGGACCCCGATCGGCCCGGCGCTGCTGAAGGCCGCCGACGACCTCGACGGCGGCACCGGCTCCAAGCGGATCGTGCTGATCAGCGACGGCGAGGACACCTGCGCCCCGCTCGACCCGTGCGAGGTGGCCCGCGAGATCGCCGCCAAGGGCATCGGTCTCACCATCGACACGCTCGGCCTGGTGCCCAACACCAGGATGCGGCAGCAGCTCAGCTGTATCGCTGAGGCGACGGGCGGCACATACACGTCGGTGGAGCACACGGACGAACTCACCGACCGCGTGAACCAGTTGGTGGACCGGGCGGCCGATCCGGTGGTGACGCCGGTGGCCGTCGAGGGCGCGGAGCGGTGTGCTCAGGCACCGACACTGAAGTCGGGCCTCTACACGGACCGCGAGGGGTTCGGGCAGCAGCGCTGGTACCGGGTGGACGTGCTGCCCGGCCAGGAACTGCGCGCCTCCGTGAGCGTGGCGGCGGACCGGGACGTGAACCCGGCGTACGGGGTGCTGCTGCGGGCGGTCACGGTCAAGGACCGCGAGATCGTGCGGGGTGAGGCGGCCGGGAACGGCCGTACGGATGTGATCTCCACCGGGCTGCGCTACCCGAAGGCCGAGCGCGACGACGTGGACGCCGACAAGCCGGCGGCCGAGAGCGTGTGTCTGCAGGTCACCCACTCCTTCTCGGCTGCCTCCGGCGTGCAGACCACGCCCGGGCTGCCGCTGGAGCTGACGATCGACGTCGTCGACGGGCCCTCGCCGGCGAGCGATGTGGCCGCCTTCGGCCTCGGGCGCGGCTGGTGGCTGCTCGGCGCTCTCGTCCTGACCGGTTTCGTCGCCGGTCTGCTGTGGGGCTGGCTGTCGCGCTGGCGGGTCGCGGTCTGGAGGACCAACTGATGCGAATCGTGAAGGCTTTGGGCGCGGCTCTGCTGGCGCTGGGATGGGCCGTTTCACCGGCCGTGGCCGACTCCACGCCGTCCCCAGCCGGTGACAGCTCGGCGCCGACCGAGGCGGGCACGTCGTTCCGTACGGCGGCCGAGTTCGAGCCGGGGCAGACCGCCACGGCGGACGGCTCCGCCGGTGACTACCTGTACTGGTCGTTCCCCGCCGACGCCGGCCAGCGGCCCACCGTCAAGGCGACGGTGAAGCTCCCGGACTCGCACGCCGCCGAGACCTGGCAGCTCGACGTGTACGACGGTCTGCGGCGCCGCCAGGCCTGCCAGTACGGTTCCCAGACGCGGACCGCCGTGCAGGACGCGGGCTCACTGGAACTGGCCTGCACGCTGCGCACGGTCCGTGCCTGGTCGGAGCCGTGGGCGGGTGACCCGCTGCCGGGCACGTACTACGTGCGCCTCACGGCGGTGGGCTTGCCGACGTCCGACCTGGGGCTGCCGGTGAGCGCCGAGGTGCGGGTGGACGTCAAGGAGATCGGCGGCGCGGCGGCGGTGGACGGGGCACTGGCCGAGCCGCTGGTGCCGGGGGCAGCCGTCAAGTCGGCCGAGGACGAAGAGGGTTCGGCGGTGCTGTCGAGCATCGAGCCCGAGGACGGCTGGGCCTCCGGCTGGTGGTCCGACCGGTGGGTGTGGACGGCGGTGGGCGGCGCGCTGGCCGCGCTGGCCGGGGTCGGGGGGTATGCGCTGACCCGGGGGTCGGGGCGCCCGACCGGAGCCTGACCAAGAATCAGAAGGCCCGCCCAGTACGGTGCGGGCCTTCTGCTTTGTCGGTCCTCACGTTTGTTGGTCCTCACGCCTCCCGCAGGACCTTGGCCAGTGTGCCGTCACCGGTCACCGTGATACGTCCGTCCCGTACCGCGTCGATCACGCTCACCTCGCCCCGGCCGACCGCCGTACATGTGGCGGTGTCGAGGACCAGCAGGGCGTCGGGCTCGCCCGGCGCGGGCCCGTCGCCGTACACGGGGCCCTCCTCGGCACCGACGTACAGGTGGAAGTCGCCCTCCTCCAGCCGCACTTCGACGAGCCCCTCCCCCTCCAGAGCCCGCAGCAGGGGCAGCGCGAACCAGTGCGCGCGGACCGCGTCCGTCGGCCGCCGCTCCCCCAGCTCGGCCTGACCCCACACGCCCAGCGCCTGCAGCACCGGCAGCAACTCCCGTCCGCGCGGGGTGAGTTCGTAGACGTACGCCGCGCCGGGCGGCGGCAGTCGGCGCCTGGTCGTCAGCCCGTCGCGCTCCATGTCCTTCAGCCGTGACGCGAGTACGTCCGTGCTGACGCCCGGCAGATCCGCGTGCAGGTCCGTGTAGCGGCGCGCGCCGGCGAGGAGTTCGCGGACGATCAGCAGGGTCCAGCGGTCGCCGACGACATCGAGCGCGCGGGCGGCGGAGCAGTACTGGTCGTAGCTTCGACGAGGTGACATGCGACGCAGTCTAGACATGTCGTTGGACTTTCCAAGCTCGAACTTGGTAAAACCAAGCAACACCAGTTACCGGAGGGGCCCATGGAGTTCCGGCAGTCGAGCAAGCTCAGCGAGGTCTGTTACGAGATCCGCGGCCCGGTGATCGAGCACGCCGACGCGCTGGAGGCGGCGGGGCACAGCGTGCTGCGCCTGAACACCGGCAACCCCGCGCTGTTCGGGTTCGAGGCGCCGGAGGAGATCCTCCAGGACATGATCCGGATGCTGCCCCAGGCGCACGGCTACACCGACTCGCGCGGCATCCTCTCCGCCCGCCGCGCGGTCGCCCAGCGCTACCAGACCCTCGGCCTGGAGGTCGGCGTCGACGACGTCTTCCTCGGCAACGGCGTCTCCGAGCTGGTCTCCATGGCCGTACAGGCCCTGCTGGAGGACGGCGACGAGATCCTGATCCCCGCCCCGGACTTCCCGCTCTGGACGGCGGTGACCACGCTCGCCGGCGGCAAGGCGGTCCACTACCTCTGCGACGAGCAGGCCGACTGGTACCCGGACCTGGACGACATGGCGTCGAAGATCACGGACCGCACGAAGGCCGTGGTCATCATCAACCCGAACAACCCCACCGGGGCGGTCTACCCGAAGGAGATCGTCGAGGGCATCCTCGACCTGGCCCGCCGCCACGGCCTGATGGTGTTCGCCGACGAGATCTACGACCAGATCCTGTACGACGACGCCGTGCACCACTCGGCCGCCGCACTCGCGCCCGACCTGGTGGTCCTCACCTTCTGCGGCCTGTCGAAGACGTACCGGGTGGCGGGCTTCCGCTCCGGCTGGCTGGTGGTGACGGGCCCGAGGCAGCACGCGAAGGACTATCTGGAGGGCCTGACCATGCTGGCCTCCATGCGCCTGTGCTCCAACGCGCCCGCGCAGTACGCCATTCAGGCGGCGCTCGGCGGCCGGCAGTCGATCCGGGAGTTGACCGCCCCCGGCGGCCGCCTCCACGAGCAGCGCGATGTGGCCTGGGAGAAGCTGAACGAGATTCCCGGCGTGTCGTGCGTGAAGCCGAAGGGCGCGCTGTACGCGTTCCCGCGCATCGATCCCAAGGTGCACAGGATCCACGACGACGAGAAGTTCGTCCTGGACCTGCTGCTGCGGGAGAAGATCCAGGTGGTGCAGGGGACGGGCTTCAACTGGCCGACACCGGATCACTTCCGCATCCTGACGTTGCCGCACGCGGATGATCTGGAGGCGGCGATCGGGCGGATCGGGCGGTTTCTCAGCGGGTACCGGCAGTAGCGGCCAACGACCCCGGCAGCGGCGACCGGCGGCGGTTCTCGGTCGCCGTCGTATCCGAGGTGGACCTCTTCTCGGCGCCGTTCCGACAGCTCAGAGTTCCGGGCGGATCTTGCTGCCGATGTGGGCGAGCCGGATCGCCCGTTCCTCCGGGACGAGGCGGAAGTGGATGCGGCCCGCCCCCGGAGTGAACCGAGCGTGCAGGTCGAAGGTGCGTGTTTCCCCGTCCAGATCGGTGAAGCGGCATACGCGCTTGCGGGTCTCGCCCTCCGGGCTGACCTTGGTCGGCCACTCGGGCTCGGCCATGGTCGCCGGATCCCAAGCGGCGACGGCTTCCTCCAACCGCTCCAGGGTCCGACGTACAGGTAGGACCCAGTGCGGGTTCAGGCCGCTGAGCTGGCCCTTGACGCGTGGCAGGAACGTGAGGTGCGGGTAGAGATCGGCTCGGCTGTCCCACATCCGCAGGCCGGTAGTGACGCCCTCCCGGCGCGTCTTGCGAATCCAGTCGACGTGGCTCTCGAGGTGGGGCTCGGCGGACACATGCCGGACGTCGACGGTGTCGTGCCGCACCTGGAGCGTGCTGTCGTCGTATTCGACGAGTTCGCTGCGCTCCACGGTCACGCTGTCGGCCTGCCACTGCCGGGCCACCGGAAGGCTGACGGCGATGCCGTCCATGATGTGTGCGGCGCCCAGTCCGAGGACGATATCGCCGTCGTGGCGGTACTCGAGGTGGTCGGCAGCATCCTCCGCCGGGAAGACGCTCCGCACGGGAGATCTGCCCTGTAAGCCCCTCAGGCGCTGCCAGAGAGCGCGGTTGCGTGGACTGGCGCCGATCCACTTGTTGACGGGATAACCCTCGGCGATTTCCAGAGCCTTGACGTCCACCTCGCTCACCAGGGCGGTGCCCGATCCGCCGGCGGCGGCAGCGGCACGCACGGCGTCCACGAAGTCGGCCATGGCCCGCTCGGCCCGCGCCGGGTCACAGGCCGTCCCCCAGGACTTCTCGTTCAGAAACAGCAGTGGCACGTTTTCCTCCCCCTGTGTCGGCCCGTGCCGTCAGTCCAGCAGCTGGTCGAGCGAGTGCTCCCACTCGTCGAAGAAGCCCTCGGGCCACTGTTCGAGCATGCCGTCCTTGTCGATGCGGGGGGTGACGACCTCGGTGCCCGCCCCATTGCCGCTGAAGTAGTGCACGACGGTGTCCTCCGGCTGAAGGACGCCCTGTTTCACGGCGATGCGGACGCCGTTGAGCACGTGGTCGCTGTGCGTCTCGACGATCAACTGGGCGCCGGTGGCAGCGGCCGCGGAGAGCAGTGCGGCCATCCTGCTCTGCCCCTTCGGGTGCAGGTGGGCCTCGGGGTTCTCCAGCAGGATCAGGCTCTCAGAGGTCGCGGTGAGACAGGCGACGACGACGGGCAGGGCGTAGGTGAGACCGAAACCGACGTTGGTGGGGCGGCGGCGGCGTGTGGCATTGATGCCTGCGGTGCCACCGAAGCCGTAGGAGAGACGGACCGAGTCGGTGCCCTCGATGGGGTCCGTCTCGATGTTGACACCCGGGCACAGCTCCTGCATCCAGGCGATCGTCTGGTCCAGGAGCTGAGGAGACGTGGCGGCGCGATGACGGAGCGGGCCGTCGGGCACCTCCCTGGGCACTTCCTGCTCCGTGTGGTGGCGCAGGTAGTTGACGGTGTGTTCACCGCGCACCCCGAGAAACCCTCGCGCGATGGCGATCTGGTGGGAGCGGGGGTAGGTGACCGCCGGGGTGATGCGATCGGCGTGCAGATACTGGAAGGGCTGCTCGGCCAAGTGCGAGCGGACCGACCCCTCCGCCAGAGGCATAACGTCCTGGTCAGGATGACGAATGTCGTACGCTGCGGCCCATGTGCGCTGCTCGCCGTCCTCCTCGATGACGAAGCCGACAAGCGGCTCGCTGACGGCGGCAAGTTCTTCCACGGGCCCGAAGTCCTCGTGCAGGACGTCCTGTGCGGTGCCCAGGGCCACGAGATCGCCGTTGAGCAGCAGCCCGCCCCCGGCCCGCCTGGTCCGATTGAGCATCTGGGTCTCGTACGACTGCCGTAACAGTCCCAGCGCCTGCAACACGCTGCTTTTGCCAGAGGAGTTGAGGCCGGTGAGGAGTGTCAGCGGACCGAGGGGAAGTTCCAGACGCCGGAACGCCTTGAAGTTGATCAGTGTGATGCGGTTGATCACTGCTCGGCCCCGCTCCGTTCCTCACTGAGCGCGTTCCCGAAGAGCTCCTTGACGGCGTCGAACCGCTTGCGCACCTTCCTGGCGTCCCCGGTGCCCACGGAGATGGCACGTTCGAACTCCACGTCCTCCATGAGCTCGGCGAAGGCGTCGAGGAGATCCGCCTGCCACAGCGCCTCGCGATCGTCGTCGCCGAGGCTCGCGAGATTGACGGCGACCGCCTCGAAGAGTGCCTTGTTGATGGGCGACTTGCGCTGCTGGTTGCGACGGTACTTCCGGAAGGCGTGGGGGCCGAAGATCTTCTCGGCCGCAAGCATCGCCGTGATGAACTCTGCCCGCAGGCGGTCCTCTTCCGAGCTGTCGAGACGGTTCACCTGGTGCATCGCCTCGGCGAGGAACGCGTCGAAGTCACCGGGCCGGTAGGCGTGCGGGGAGGTCATCCGGAAGGCCAGGAAGCGCAGGACCATCTCCCGGTCGGCCATCCGGTCGCCGACGACGCTGTGGCCGGTGGCCCGCCGGAACTCCTCGGTCTGCGCGAGCTCCGCGAGGAGCGTGCGGGCCCGTCCCGGGATGAGCGCGTGCCTGATCTCCTGCCGGGTGAGGGGCTCGCCTCCGGTGTTGATGCGCGCGAAGACGTTGAACATCACCGGCTCGGGCGTACCACGCCGGATGACGTGGACGACGACCTCCGTCTCGCGCAGCCGGATCTGGAGCTTTCCGGAGAGATCCGAGAAGCTCGCCCCGTCGAAGTTGCGCAGATACTCCAGGCCCGTCAGCTTCAGCGGGTCCGCGCCGACCGTCTGCGGCTCCACGAAGCGGGCGATGGAGGTCAGGCGCTGGATGCCGTCGACGACGGCCCAACTGCCGTCCTTGTTCTCGGCCGCGTAGAAGGAAGGAATGGGGATGCGCAGGAGCAGCGACTCGATGAGACGGCTCTGCTTGCCGTCGGTCCAGATGCCCGCCTTGCGCTGGAAGTCAGGGGCGAGGTCGATCATCTCGTTGCGCAGCCGGGACAGCAGCAGGTCGACGGTCGTCGTCCGGGTGTCGATGTCGATGTGCTCAGGGTCGAAGGGAGAGGTGATCTGCTCGACCGCCTCGTCCCCGCCCTCCTCGCGCTCGACGTCGGTCGGCCGGCCGTCGGCGGTGACCTCCACGGAGAGCAGAGGCGAGTCCACTTCACCGGCATCCGCTGCCGCGTCCTGATACCGCTCGAACACCGACCGCCGGTCCCGTGTACGCCCCTGGCTGTCTTCCAGCGCCGCCATGTCTTCTCGTCGCCCTCGCCCTCATGCTCCTGCGGGATCATCCGACTGGCCCTCACCCTACCGGCCGTGATCGCGCGGTGACGGCCGAACGGCCGCCGCAGTGGGGGCAGGACGTGGAGGCGGGCGGCGGCGGCCGGGAGACGCGGCTCCCCGTCGGCGGCCTCGGGTCCCCCGGCGCCGGGCGAACGGTCGGCGAGATAATCGGCGCCGCGGTGCAGGGCGTCCCGGAGCGGCGGGCAGATCAAGGCGACACCGGCCAGCCCCGCGGCCGCCGGCAAGTCCGGCACACCTGCCCCGCCCGGGAACAGGAACGCCCCGGCGAGGAGGCCCACGGCCACCACCAGTTGTCCAGCCCCCGCCAGCAGGCGGCTCCTCAGCGGCTCCGTTGCCGTGTCCGTCGCCTCCGGTTCCGGCACGTCAGCGAGGAGGAGTTGGCGTCGGCGGCGGCGATCAGCCGTTCCGTGGTCTTACGCACCCGTGTGCGGGCAGCGTGCGGCCGGTCTGACAGTCACTTCAGGGCGACTTCGCACCATACGGTCTTGGTGTACGGGTCCCCGCAGGCCGTTCCCCAGTGGGTGGACAGGGCTTCGACGAGGAGCAGGCCGCGGCCGGAGTCCTGCTCCGGGCAGGCCGGCGAGAGGGAGCCGGGGGCGGGTGGGCGGCGGTCGGGGCGGGGGTCCGTGAGTTCGATGCGGAGCGTGGCGTCCGCGGGGTGGAGGGTGAGACGGAGACGGAAGTCGCGGCCCCTGACCCGGCCGTGCACCGCCGCGTTCGTGGAGAGTTCGGCCACCAGCAGTGCCGCTGTCTGGTTGGCCTCCGTGTCGTACGGCCAGCCCCAGGTGTGGAGTTGCTCGGCGGCGAGGCGGCGGGCGAGGCGGGCGCCTCTGGGGGTGGCCGAGAGGCGGAGGGTGAAGTGGTGGGTGGGGGTGGTGCGTTGGGCGGGTCCCCGGTGGGCTGCCGTCGAGTGGTCAATATCGGCGTTCATGTCACTCAGCGTGGTCGGCTGTCTCTACCCTGACCAGTGACGACGATGGTACTCAGCGTCACTGTCCGGTCGCTGTCCGGCCGTGTCCGGGCGGCGTGGCGTTACGCCGTGCGCCGGTGGGGAGTTGAGGACGGGCGGCACGTGGAGGTGGAGCATCATGGGTGTGACGGGGCAGGGGCCGCAGAGCGGTGACGGCATGGAGCCGTACGGCACCGATGACGAGGAGTCGGCGGCGGTACTGCGCACGGTCGGCAGGATCGTCAAGATGTGCCGCGAACGGGCGGGGCTCACACAGGCGGAGTTGGGGACGGCCATCGGGTACAGCGAGGAGCAGGTGTCCTCGGTGGAGCGGGGGCGGCGGGCGCCGAGTCCGGCCTTTCTGGAGGCGGCCGATCGCGTGTTGGACGCCGGTGGCCTGCTCATCGGGCTGAAGAAGGACGTGGAGCAGGCCCGGTATCCGAAGAAGGTGCGGGATCTGGCGAAGTTGCAAGCGGAGGCGGTTGAGCTGTGCGCCTACGCCAACTCCGTCGTCCACGGCCTGCTGCAAACACCGGAGTACGCCAGGGCGTTGTACGGGATGCGGCGCCCGCCGTTCAGCGAGGAGGAGGTGGAGCGGCTCGTCGCGGCGCGCTTGGCGCGGCAGGAGATCTTCGACCGGCAGCCCGCACCCGTCTTCAGTTTCGTCCAGGAAGAGGTGACGCTGCGCCGCCCGCTCGGGGGCAGAATGGTGATGCGGAAGCAGCTCGAACACCTGTTGGAGATCGGCAACCGACGGAACGTGGAGATTCAGGTGATGCCCACGGATCGTGAGGACCACGCCGGTCTATCGGGGTCACTTCAGCTGCTCCGGCTCAAGGAAGGGGACACCGTGGGGCACAACGAGGTTCAGCTCACCAGTCGGCTGATCTCCCACCCCAGGGAGGTCCAGATCCACGAGATCCGCTATGGCATCATCCGGGCCCAGGCCCTCGCACCCCGTGAGTCGCTGGCCTTCATCGAGAAAGTGCTGGGAGAGACATGATGACCAACCCCACGACGGGGAACGGTTCCGCGCTGGCATGGTTCAAGAGCAGCTACAGCACGAACGACGGCCCGGAGTGCGTGGAGGTCGCCTTCGCCCCCGAGACCGTTCGCGTACGGGACTCGAAGCGCGCGCAGGGCCCCCAGCTCGGCTTCGGGCCCCAGCAGTGGGCCGCCTTCGTCTCGTACGCCGCCGATCACTGACGTACGACATGCCGACACCCCGCGTCCGGTTCCGTACCGGGCGCGGGGGCGTCTCATCACCGTGCGGTCGTCGACGACGACGATCTTCTGGTGCATGACGTTCATGCGGACTCCAGCGTCGCCATCTCCTGGTAGCGGTACGGCGTGGCGGGCCCCACACCAGCCACACGCCCGAACCGAGGCACGCCCTGTACACCTCCTGCTGCGCCGGGAGCAGACCCGCCACCGCACACGTCTCCGCCTCATGCGGTCGCCTGGGTATGTGTCACCGCAGGCGCGGCCACCGCCCGGCACATAGCGTGTGCCGCATGGGTGATCTATTGCTGGTGCGGCACGGGGAGACCGAGTGGTCGCGGTCCGGGCGGCACACCGGACTGACCGACGTCCCGCTGACCGAGCACGGCCGTCAGGAGGCGCGCGGGCTGGTGCCGCTGATCCGGTCGCACCGGATCGGTGCCTGTTTCGTCAGCCCCCTGCAACGGGCGCGGGAGACCGCCGAGCTCATCGGACTGCACGGCTCGCTGCGGGTGGACACCGATCTGCGGGAGTGGGACTACGGGGGCTACGAGGGGATCACCACCGTCGAGATCCAGCGGGAGCGGCCCGGCTGGTTCCTGTTCAGGGACGGGGTGGCGCCCGGGCCGCCGGAGCATCCCGGGGAGAGCGTGCAGCAGGTGGGGGCGCGGGCCGACCGGATGCTGGGCAAGGTGGACGCCGCGCTCGCCAACACCGAGGGTGTGGTGGTGCTGGTGTCGCACGGGCACTTCCTGCGGGTGCTGACCGCCCGGCGGCTCGGGCTGCCGCCGGAGGACGGCGCGCTGTTCCAGCTGGCGACGGGGACGGTGTGCCGGCTGGGCACCGAGCACGGGCGGCCGGTGATCGCCGCCTGGAATGTCAGACCCGGGTCGTAGTCTTCGAATGGGTCGCCGCTACGGCGCCCCAGAGGACTGCTGACCGGGGAGGAGTACGTCATGACACGCCCGCCGACCGCCGCCCAGCGGCGTGTCATCGACGCCGCCGACCCGGTCACCGGGCGGCTGAGGGGCACGGAGGCGCAGCTCGCGGCGCTGGTGAAGCGCGGGCTGGCCTTCCGGCACCCGCGGCCGCCGCACGACCACTTTCTGACGCCGGCGGGTCATCGAATACGGGAGGCGCAGGCGCCCGCGCCGGAGCCTGCCGCGAACGCCGGTGTGTTCGCCGCACGCGTCGGGGGCGAGGAGGTCGCGCCGGACGCCGGGCCGTCCCGCGTCCGCGAGGTGCACAGCGCCTGGCAGGGCCTGCTGGAGCTGCGCCGCATGACCAGTCCCGACGGCGTGACGGACCGGCCGTGCGGCTGGGAGCGGACGCATCTGGTGCAGGCCGCCGCCCTCGCGCTGGAAGCCGCCGGGCACCGCCCAGCCGGTCGGGACTCCGCGGGCTACCGGGTGCGGGCGACTCCGCAGCCGGAGGCCGTGGCCGTGTACGAACCGGACGCCGAGGCACTGCGGGCCTGCGCGGCCACGCTGGAGCGGGCCGGCTGGCAGGTCGGCGAGCACACCGAGCCGCGCACGCGCGCGCGTTATCTGCTGGCCTCTCCACGACGGGCGTGATGAGCATGCCAAGATCGGGGAGTACGTAGACCACGACAAGGGGACACCGTGAGCGACGTGTTTTCCGTGCCCGTGACCGTCCGCGGGTACGAGATCGATGTACAGGGCCACCTCAACCAGGCCGTCTACCTGAACTACGCCGAGCACGCCCGCTGGTCGCTGCTCCAGGCGGCCGGCATCCGCCAGGCCGACCTGGTGGGCAGGGGCGTCAGCCCGGTGACCCTGGAGACGACGATCCGCTACCGGCGGGAGCTGCTCGCGGGCGACGAGGTCGAGGTGACGTGCGGCTTCGAGTGGGGGCAGGGCAAGACGTTCCGGATCCTGCAGCGGATACGCAAGGCCGATGGCTCGGTCGCGGCCGAGATCGAAGCGGTCGGCGGGCTGATGGACCTGAAGGAGCGCAGACTGGTCGCGGACCCCCGGGAGCACTTCAAGCAACTGGCGGCGGATCCGGGCCTGTTCGGCCTCTGAGACGGACGTAGCGGCGCTGTCTACGCGCCGACCAGTTCCGGATCGTGCTCCGAGTCGTACTCCGCTCGCGCCTGAGCGATGTACACCCGGTTGCGCTCGGCCCAGTCCGTCAGCCGTTGCAGGGTGTCGTTCAACTCATGAGCGACCGGGGTGAGTTCGTACTCCACCTTCGGCGGCACCGTCGGATGCACGGTCCGCACGACGAGCCCGTCGCGCTCCAGATTGCGCAGGGTGAGGGTCAGCATGCGGCGGCTGATCCCCTCGATGCTGCGCTCCAACTCGGTGAAGCGGATCGGCCCGTGCGCGGCCGCGACCAGGATCTGGACCGCCCACTTGCCGGCCACCCTGTCAAGAACTTCACGGACCGGGCACGCGTGCGCGTTCACGACCTGGACGGTAACACCGGTGTTCCCCTGGGACATCGAAGTGCCTCCTTACGCCGACCTCCATGGTCACCCACGATGTTCCCCGTTACAAGTCGTGCACCTATGGAGATTGCGGAGGAGACGCGGCCATGTCGTCCCTGACCGAGCCCGTGACTGAGACCGTGAAGCGGCCTCTGGAGCGAACGTACTCCCGTTGGGCGGCCCTTGTCGTGCTGTGTGCGGGGACGCTGATGACGATCCTGGACGGCAACATCGTCACCGTGGCGATGCCCGCCATCCAGAGCGACCTCGGCTTCAGCGGCCCGGGGCTGGCCTGGGTGGTCAACGCCTATCTCATCCCCTTCGGCGGGCTGCTCCTGCTGGCCGGCCGGCTGGGCGATCTGGTGGGCCGCAAGCGGATGTTCACGGCGGGGCTCGCGGTGTTCACCGTGGCGTCCGTGCTGTGCGGGGTGGCCACGAGCCAGGGCATGCTGATCGCGGCGCGCGCTCTGCAGGGCGTGGGCGGGGCGATGACCTCGGCCGTGGTGCTCGGCATGCTGGTCGCGCTCTTTCCCGAGCCGCGTGAACAGGCCCGCGCCATCGCGGTGTTCAGCGCGGTCGGCGCGGCGGGCGGGGCGCTCGGCACGTTCCTCGGCGGGGCGCTGACGCAGGCCCTGGGCTGGCACTGGATCTTCCTGATCAACCTGCCCATCGGTGTCGTCGCCTGGCTGGCGGCCGTGCGCGTCCTCGCTCCGGAGCGGGGCGCCGGGCTCGGCAAGGGCGCGGACTATCCGGGGGCGGCCCTGGTCACCGGCGCCCTGATGCTCCTGGTCTACGTGATCATCGGTGCCGGCGACCTCGGTCCGACCGCCACGCTGCTGCTGGCCGGGCTCACCGCCGCCCTGTTCACGGCGTTCCTCGTCCGCCAGGCCCGCACCGAACGCCCGCTGCTGCGGCTGCGCCTGTTCCGCTCCCGGCTCCTGACCGGCGCGAACGCCGTGCAGGTCCTGATGATCGCGACGATGTACGGCTTCCAGTTCATCGGCGCGCTCTACCTCCAACGCGTCCTCGGCTACGACGAGTTGACCACCGGCACGGCCTTCCTCCCGGCGCCGATCGCGATCGGAGTGCTGATGCTGGGGCTGTCGGCCCGCACGATCGGCAGGTTCGGCGCGTACCGGGTCCTGCTGGCCGGGCTCGTGCTGATCACCGTCGGCATGGCCCTGCTCAGCCGGGCTCCCGTGGGCGGCTCGTACCTCACCGACGTACTCCCGCCGCTGCTGCTGCTCGCCGCCGGTTTCGCCGCCGCGATGCCCGCGCTGACCGGGCTCGCCATGTCGGGGGCGCACGAGGAGGACGGGGGCCTGGCGTCCGGGCTGTTCAACACCACGCAGGTGGTGGGCGGTTCGCTGGGTCTGGCGGTGCTGTCCACCCTCGCGGCGAGCCACACCGACGGGCTGCTCACCGCAGGGACGGAGCCGGTGGCGGCCACGGCGGAGGGCTACCAGCTGGCGTTCCGGGTGGCGACGGTGATCGCGGTGGGGGCGCTGGGGCTGGCGGCGGCCGTACTGAGGACACGCACCGAGCGCCCCTGAATTCGGATGGGGCCATGACCCCGGGCTGCGAAGCTCGGCGTCATGGCCCCACGACGTATCAAACCCAGCCTCTACATCTCCGTGGACATCGAGGCCGACGGCCCGATCCCGGGGCCGTACTCCATGCTCAGCCTCGGTGCCGCGGTCGCCGGCCGGCAGGACGCCGACGGTCTCACGGCCGCCGATCCGGAGGAGCGGACGTTCTACCGCGAACTCCGGCCGATCAGCGAGGAGTTCGTCCCGGAGGCGCTGGCCGTGAGTGGGCTGGACCGCGAACGGCTGGAGCGTGAGGGAGCCGAGCCCGCCGCAGCCCCTTCGGGCACTCGGGGTGCCTGGACATGAAGACGCTGTACGCCACGAAGGCGGGCCTTCCGCCGCGATCCGCCAACCTCATGGCGTGGTCACCGGCTCCATCGGCGCCGTGACCTCGTCGGCCTCACGGGCCCGCTTGCCGAGGTGGTTGAAGACCAGGTTCAGCAGCACCGCCGCGACGCAGCCCGTCGAGATGCCGGAGTCGAGGACGATCCTCGCGGTCTCCGGGAAGGCGTGGTAGAACTCCGGCGCGGTGATCGGGATGATGCCGACGGCGAGGGAGACGGCGACGATCAGGACGTTGTTGTCCTTGTCGAGGCCGGCCCGGACCAGGGTCTGAATGCCGCTCGCGGCGACCGAGCCGAACAGGACCACGCCCGCGCCGCCGAGCACCGGGCGCGGTACGACCGCGATGAGCGAGGCCGCGACCGGGCACAGGCCCATCAGGACCAGGAAGGCGCCGCCGGCCGCGACCACGAAGCGGCTGCGGATCCGCGTCATCGCCACGAGGCCGATGTTCTGGGCGAAGGCGCTGCACATGAAGCCGTTGAAGAGGGGGCTGATGGCGGAGCCGAGGGTGTCGGCGCGCAGGCCTGCGGCGATGGTCTTCTCGTCGGCGGGGCGTTCGACGATCTCGCCCAGCGCCAGCATGTCCGCCGTCGACTCGGTCATCGACACCACCATGACCACGCACAGCGAGATGATCGCGGCGAGTTGGAACTGCGGGGCGCCGAAGTGGAAGGGCGTCGGGAAGCCGACGATGTCCGCGTCCGTGACCGGGCTGAAGTCCGTGACGCCGAGCGGTATCGCCACCAGCGTGCCCGCGACCAGGCCGAGGAGTACGGCGATCTGCTTGACGAAGCCCCGGGTGAAGCGGCGCAGGAGGAGGACCAGCAGCAGCGTCACGGCGGCCAGGCCCAGGTTGGTGCCCGAGCCGTAGTCGTCCGCCGAGGGGCTCGCGCCCTGCGCCCAGCCGAAGGCCACCGGCAGCAGCGAGATGCCGATGAGGGTGATCACCGTGCCGGTGACGACCGGCGGGAAGAAGCGGACCGCCTTGCTGAAGAAGGGCGCGGCCAGGAAGCCGAGGAGTCCGGCCACGATGACCGCCCCGAAGATGATCGGCAGCGCGTCGGACTTGTCGTCGGTGGAGGCGACGATCGCGGTCATGGGGGCGACACCGGCGAAGGTGACACCGTTGACGAACGGCAGCCGGGCGCCGATCTTCCAGATGCCGAGCGTCTGGAGGAAGGTCGCGAGTCCCGCGGTGAACAGGCAGGCGCCGGTGAGGAAGGTCAGTTCGGTGCCGGTCAGGCCGATGGCCGCGCCGACGATCAGGGGTGGGGCGACGACTCCCGCGTACATGGCGGCCACGTGTTGCAGGCCCGTGGTCGCCATCTTGAGGGCGGGGAGTTTCTCGTCGACGGGATGTACGGCTCGCTGCTCGGGGACGGTGGGCGGTACGGCATCGGGCTGAGCGGCCACGGCGGCTCCTCCGGTCGGGTACACGGCCGCGCGGAAAGGCTGCCGTGGGTGTCAGGGAGGTGGTGCAGGTGGTCGTGCGGGACCGGGACGGCCGTTCGACGGGGAACGGTGACCGTTCCGGGGCGCACGCGTCCACGCGCGCCCCGGACACGGCCGCCATGGACCCCGCTCGGGTCCACGGCTGCCGGCCGGGAGCCGTCCCTCCCGGCCGGGGTCTTCACCCGGTTCAGCCCTGGGCGGCGATCCGCGCCAGCCGCTGCGCCTCGTCCCGCGTGGAGCGGGCGATCGCGTCCTCGTCGACGTGCAGCAGGCGGCCGTTCTCGACGACCGGCTCACCGTTGACGAGGGACAGCGTGACCGGGGCGGCGGCGCCGAAGACCAGCGCTGTCACCGGGTCGGCGATGGAGGCGTGGGCGAGGGTGTCCAGCTTCCACAGCACCAGGTCGGCCAGCTTGCCGGGCTCCAGGGAGCCGATCTGGTCGGCGCGGCCCAGCACCTGGGCGCCACCGTAGGTGCCGAGGCGCAGCGCCTGACGGGCGTTCAGGGCGGCCTCGCGGTGGGCGCCGAGGCGGTTGATGAGCAGGGCGTTGCGCAGCTCGGTGTGGAGTTCGCCGGACTCGTTCGACGCGGTGCCGTCGACGCCGAGGCCGACCGGGACGCCGGCGGCGAGCATGTCGGGGACGCGGGCGATACCGGCCGCCAGGCGGGCGTTGGAGGAGGGGCAGTGGGCGACACCGGTCTTCGTACGGGCGAAGGCGGCGATGTCGGAGTCGTTCATGTGGACGCAGTGCGCCATCCACACGTCCTCGCCGAGCCAGCCGGTGGACTCGAAGTAGTCGGTCGGGCCCATGCCGAACAGCTCGTGGCAGAACTTCTCCTCCTCGACCGTCTCCGAGCCGTGCGTGTGCAGCCGCACGCCGAGCCGGCGCGCCAACACGGCGCCCTCACGCAGCAGTTCGGTGGACACGGAGAACGGGGAGCAGGGGGCGACGGCGACCTGGGTCATCGCGTCGAAGGAGGCGTCGTGATGCTGCTTGACGGTCTCCTCGGTCGCCGCGAGCGCGCCGTCGAGGGTCTCGACGGCGAAGTCCGGGGGCAGCCCGCCGTCCTTCTCGCTGCGGTCCATGGAGCCGCGGGCGAGGGTGAAGCGGACGCCCATGTCGCGGGCGGCGCCGATGATCGCGCCGGACAGGTCGCCGGAGCCCTGCGGGTAGACGTAGTGGTGGTCCATGGCGGTGGTGACACCGCCGCGGGCCATCATCGCCAGCGAGCCCTGCGCGGCCGAGCGCACCATCTGCTCGTCGATGCGCGCCCAGGTCGGGTAGAGGGCGACGAGCCAGTTGAAGAGGTTGTGGTCGGTGGCCAGACCCCGGGTGATCCACTGGTAGAAGTGGTGATGGGTGTTGACCAGGCCGGGGGTCACGAGATGTCCGGTGGCGTCGACGCGGCGTACGACGTTCTCCAGGCCCTCGGGGGCCTTGCCCGCGCCGAGGGACTCGATGCGGTTGTCCACGATGACGATGTGGCCCGTGGCGTACTCGGTGTCGTTCGCGTCCACTGTCGCGATCGCACAGTTCTCGATGACGATGCGCTGGGCTGCTGCCATGATTCGTCCTTTGCGCTGAAGTGGAGAGGGCACGGCAGGACCCTGGGTGATTTGAGTGCCGCGGCCGGATCGAAAAGCCCTCACCGGCCGCGGGTGCCGATATCTGGAGTTACTACAGGTTGGTGAGATCCATGGGGATCTTCGCCTCGCAGCCGTCCCGCAGGATGGTGGCCTCGATCAGGCCGTAGGGGCGGTCGGCGGCGAAGTAGACCTCGTTGTCGTTCTTCAGCCCGAACGGCTCCAGGTCCACCAGGAAGTGGTGCTTGTTCGGGAGCGAGAAGCGGACCTCGTCGATCTCGCTGCGGTTGTTGATGATGCGCGCGCCCATCTGGTACAGCGTCTGCTGCAGCGACAGCGAGTAGGTCTCGGCGAAGGCCTGGAGCATGTGCTTCTTGGTCTGCTCGTAGGACTTCTCCCAGTTGGGCATCTTCTGCTCGTCGTCGGTCCAGTTGAAGCGCCAGCGGCCGGAGACCTGGGTGGCCAGGATGCGGTCGTAGGCCTCCTTCAGGGTCGTGTACTTGTCCTTGACGTAACCCCAGAACTCGGAGTTGGTCGAGTTCATCACGACCAGGTCCTTCAGGCCCGAGATGACCTCCCACGACGAGCCGTCGTAGGTGATCTGGGTGACCCGGGTCTCCTGGCCCTTGCGGACGAAGGAGTGCTTGACCTCGTCCGCGCCGATGAACTTCGAGTTGGCGTCGGAGGTCGCGATCCGCTCCCAGGCGTACTCCTCGATGCGGATCCGGGCCGTCTTGATCGGCTCCTGCGAGGTGACGAAGTGACGCGCGAGGTGGATGCCGAACTGCTCGGCGGACTCGATGCCGTGCTCCTTGGCGAACGCGTACACCGTGTTCTTGGTGGTGTCGGTCGGCAGCACGTTGGCGTTGGAACCGGAGTAGTGGACCTCGTCCATGTCGCCGCTCAGGGCCACCGACACGTTCAGGTCCTTGATGTGGTGGGTGGCGCCGTCCCGCGTGATCTTTACGACGCGGTTCTCTGCCTTGCCGTACTGGTTCTGGCCGAGAATCGTGGGCATCTTAGCTAGCTCCCTCGGTAAACGGAGTAGCCGAACGGGTTGAGCAGCAGCGGTACGTGGTAGTGCTCGCCCGGCACGACGGCGAACGTGATCGCCACCTCCGGGAAGAACACACCAGGTCCGCTGTCCCGATTCGCGGGGGCGTCCTGCTGCGCATCGGCTTGCTTCTTCGCGAACTTTTCGAAGTACGGCTCCACCGCGAAGTCGAGCCGTACGTGGGTGGTGCCCTCCGGCAGCGCCGGGAGGTCCTTGCACCGGCCGTCCGCGTCGGTCGCGGACCCGCCGAGCGCCGTGAAGTCCGCGTCGCGCCCCGAGCGGGCGGAGAGGTGGACGGCGACGCCCTCGGCGGGGCGGCCGACGCTGGTGTCCAGGATGTGGGTGGACACGGAGGCGGTGGTGCTGGTGCTCATGTCTGATCTTCCTGTACGAGGTTGGCCAGGCGGATGCGGTTGATCCTGCCCAGCTCGGTGCGGACGATCTCCCGCTCCTGCTCCGGCGAGTTCCCGATCCGCTCCTTGACCGCGTCGCGCATCTGCTCGCCGGTGCGGCCGGTGGCGCAGATCAGGAAGACATGCCCGAACTTCTCCTGGTAGGCCAGGTTCAGTTCCAGCATCTCCGCCTTGAGCTCCTCGGAGGCGCCGGCCATGCCGCGCTGTTCCCGGGCCGAGGTCGGGTCGCCCGGCTTGGGGCGGCCGATCGGCGGGTGTCCGGCCATCGCCTCTTCGAGGTCCTCGGCGGTCAGCTCGGCCATCGCGGCGTCGCTGGCGGCGTAGAGGTCCTCGGGGGTGGCGTGGGGGCGGGCGGCGAGCAGCCGGTTCGCCCAGGCCGTGGAAGCGCACGCCTCGTGCAGCGCGGCGAAGGCCGCGTGCTCCCCCAGGGCGTTGAAGCGGGCCAGGCCCGGCGGCGTGGAAGTGGACGTCACGGGAGCCTCCGTGGCCGTAGACCGGCCGTCGTACTGAACGGGCTGCGGATAGCTAACGCCCTCCGAAACACCACGTCAACAGTTTGTTGAAAATTCGGGGTAACAAAAACCGCCGCCCCGAACTGACGGGACGGCGGTCGCACACCGGGGGAAAGCCCTGGTCAGGCCTCTTTTTCGCGGTTGAGGTAGTTGTAGACGGTGAACCGGCTGACGCCGAGTGCGCTCGCCACGGTCTCCACGCCGTGCCGCACGGAGAAGGCGCCCCGCGCCTCCAGTATGCGCACCACCTCCTGCTTGGACTTGCGGTCCAGCTCGGACAGCGGCTTGCCCTG
The DNA here is from genome assembly GCF_015712165.1 of Streptomyces spinoverrucosus. Taxonomy (NCBI): domain Bacteria; kingdom Bacillati; phylum Actinomycetota; class Actinomycetes; order Kitasatosporales; family Streptomycetaceae; genus Streptomyces; species Streptomyces spinoverrucosus. Next base: position 1,390,252 of record NZ_JADPZX010000001.1, read on the forward strand.
CTTGCGCTCCATGGCCGCGAGGATGTGATCGAGGGAGTCGGCGAGCTGCGGCAGCCGTACGGCGACCACGTCGGCGCCCTCCCAGGCCAGCACGACGTCGTCGGCGCTCGCCTCGTCCGGCGGGATCATCATGCCGCCCATGGCGTCGACCAGCGGTTTCACGGCGGCGATGAAGGACTCGTTGCCGGTCACTTATCGCCCTCCCCGACCACGTTGACCTGGAGCGAGACCCGGGTGGCACCGGCCTGGAGCGTCCTGCGCAGCAGTGCGTCCACGGCGGTCAGCACCGCGTCGGCCGCACCCTCGGCGGTGTTGCCGAAGGGCCCGACGTCCACGGCGTCCAGATCGGCGGCCTCGATGACCTCGCGGGCCACCAGCGCGTGCGCGGGTGCCTCGTCGAGATCGAAGGGTTCCGTCGTGAATTCCACTTTCAGTCGCACTGTGCCCCCATGGCGTGTTCGACCTGCATCCTCTCAGCCCTCCGGCCAGAGGGCAGCTGCAGGCTCATTGTGCGTGACGGAAGGTGCGGCAGAGGTTGGCGGTGCCGGAATCCCGCACTTCCCGCGACGGACCGGCGGCCCCTCCCCGTAGAGCAGTCGACCGCAGTGACCGCACAGGGAGGGGCCGCACGGTGTCAGGACGGCACAGAATCACAGGCGCGAAGGCTACGGCGATCGCGGTGGCGGCGATGGCGGTGCTGACCGCGTCACAGGCGCCGGGTGTCACCCCGTCGGCGCGGGCCGCCGCGCCCGCCCACCCGGAGCCCGACCCCGGGCACGGGCCGAGCGTGTCCGGGGACACCCCGTACCGCACGGAACTCCCGCCGCTGCGAGCACGGAAGGCCACGACGTCGCAGGTGGGCGGCGCGGTGCCGGTGAGCGTGTTCGCCGCCTACCGACGGGCCGAGGCCCGCCTCGCGGACATGGCGCCCGGCTGCGGGCTTCGGTGGCAACTGCTGGCCGCCATCGGGCAGGTGGAGTCCGGTCAGGCGCGCGGCGGGCGGGTGGCCGCGGACGGTACGACGCCGGCGCCGGTCCTCGGGCCACGCCTCGACGGCAACGGCTTCGCCCTCATCCGGGACACCGACGGCGGTGCCCTCGACGGGGACGCGGTGTACGACCGCGCGGTCGGGCCGATGCAGTTCATCCCGTCGACCTGGGCGGTGTGGGGCACGGACGGCAACGGAGACGGGCGGGCAGACCCGCACAACGTCTTCGACGCGGCCCTCGCCGCCGGGCGCTACCTGTGCGCGGGCGGACGGGACCTGACCGCGTCCGGTGACCTGGACGCGGCGATCCTCGGCTACAACCGCTCGACGGCGTATCTGCGCACGGTCCGGGCCTGGTTCGCGTACTTCCTGGCAGGTCACCGGGTCGTGCCGGACGCCGGGGCGGCGGGCGGTCGCAGTCCGGAGCGCGAGGCCTCCCGGCCGGTGCGACGCGGACCGTCGCCCACGCCTGGCGCCCGCCCGGCGGGCGGCGGATCCGGTACGCCGTCCCCCGACCCGGCGCCCTCCCCCACCGCCCCGCGGCCGTCCCCCACGGGCCGTCCGTCCGCCCAGCCGTCGCCACGGCCCCCGCTGCCCCTGCCCGGCACCGGAATCGAGCTGCCCGGTGACGACGACCTGCTGCCCTCGGGCGACCTGATGGGCTCCGCCCCCTCCACAAGCGCGGCTACCGGGCGGTAATGTCGCCCTCCGCCGGGCGCACCTGGCCGGCGGATGAGCGCGAAGGGGCCCTCATGGCGACGAACACGCCCGCGGAGACACAGGCGGCCCACGACCGTTGGGAGCGCATGTGGAGCCACCGTGAGCACCTGCTCAAGGTGGCCCGCCGCCGGTCGATGTCCCCGGAGGACGCCGAGGACGCCGTGCACGAGGCGATGCTGCGCGCGGCGGAACGCCCCGACCTGGACGACGAGCGGCTCGCCGCCTGGCTGACGACGGTGACGATCCGGCTGTGCGTCGACCGGTACCGGCAGGTCAACCGCGAGGCCGAGGTGCGCACCAGCCCGACGCTGATCGCTCCCGGCCCGGTGCCGGTCGAGGAGGCGGTGTGCGACCGGGCCGAGGCCAGGTGGCTGGCCGCGCGCAGCGGGGAGCTGCCCGCCCGGCAGGCCGAGGCGATCTGGCTGAAGTCCGAGGACCTCGACGTCGGGCAGGTAGCCGGGAAGATGGGCCTGAGCTACCGGACCGTCGAGTCGCTGCTGGCCCGGGCCCGCCGCACGCTGCGCGACTCGCTGGCCGGCACGCTCGGTCTCGCCGTGTTCCTGTGGGGGCGGGGCCGGCCGCGCGGGGCGTCGCAGACGCAGGCCGTGGCGCTGGCCGGTACGGCGGCGACGCTGGCGGTGGCCGGGTTCGTACTGCCGTACGCCGACGACTGGAACGGGGAGAGCGCGCGGCCCCGGACGTCCGTCTCGCCCGTGCCGGAGGCATGGCAGCGTCCGTCCGCCGACGTCCGTGAGGGACGGGGCGCGTCCTCGCCCGGGCGACCGGCCGCCTCGGCGTCCGGCGCCCCCGGGGCGAGCCGGACTCCGGCCGACCGGTCGCTGCTGCCGCTGTCGGTGCCGTCGCTGCCCGGGGTGCCGGCGGGGGCGGAGCTGAGCGTGCCCGGGGTGTCGGCCGTACCCGCGTTGCCGGAGCTGCCGTCGGTCCCGGCGGACCCGGTCCCCGGCCTCGTACCGGACCGCCCGTCGCTGCCGGAAGCCCCGGACACGCCCGAAGCACCCCGGGCACCCCAGGCGCCCCAAGCCCCCCGAGTGCCCGCAGTCCCCGAACCCACCGTCGCGGACGCCCCCGACGCGCCGGTCGGCTCCCTGCCGTAGCCCCCCTCCCGAACCGTCCGCAAAAAAGTTCGCCCTCGCCGCGACGGACGCCCCGCCCCTCCCCGTAGAGCAGACGTACGAGCTGCTCCCCGGCTGAAGGGTGGACCGGATGGGTGTCGAGATCTGTGTGGAAGGGCTGACCAAGTCCTTCGGTCACCAGGTCATCTGGCAGGACGTCTCGCTGACGCTGCCCGCCGGTGAGGTGTCCGTCATGCTCGGCCCCTCGGGCACGGGCAAGTCGGTGTTCCTCAAGACGCTCGTCGGGCTGCTCCGGCCGGACCGGGGCTCGATCACGATCCAGGGCCGGGACCTCACCACGCTCCGCGAGCACGAGCTGTACGAGGTGCGCAAGCTCTTCGGCGTGCTGTTCCAGGACGGCGCGCTGTTCGGCTCCATGAACCTGTACGACAACATCGCCTTCCCGCTGCGCGAGCACACCCGCAAGCCGGAGGGCGAGATCCGGCGGATCGTCCTGGAGAAGATGGACATGGTCGGGCTGATCGGCGCCGAGCAGAAGCTGCCCGGCGAGATCTCCGGCGGTATGCGCAAGCGGGCCGGGCTGGCTCGCGCGCTCGTCCTCGACCCCGAGATCATCCTCTTCGACGAGCCCGACTCGGGCCTCGACCCGGTCCGCGTCGCCTACCTCAACCAGCTGATCGTCGACCTCAACGCCCAGATCGACGCGACGTTCCTGATCGTCACGCACGACATCGCCTCCGCCCGCCAGGTCCCGGACAACATCGGGCTGCTGTTCCGCCGCGAGCTGGTGATGTTCGGGCCCCGTGACCGGCTCCTGACCAGCGACGAACCCGTCGTACGGCAGTTCCTGAACGGCCGGATGCAGGGCCCCATCGGCATGGCGGAGGAGAAGGACGCCGCCCAGGTGGAGCAGGAGCTGGCCCAGATCGGCGAGAGCGCCGGCCCCCAGCACCTCACGCCCCGGCTGCTGCCCAGCCCCGGCATCACCCGGCCGCCCCGCTGGCAGGCCATCGCCGAGCGGGAGCAGGAGGTGGCCCGCGCATGAGCCTCAACCCCGTCGGCGCGCTGCGCCACTCCGGCAGCCTGTTCGCCATGGCCCTGGACGTCGTACGGACCGTCCCCAAACGGCCCTTCCAGGTACGGGAGTTCATCCAGCAGGCGTGGTTCATCGCGAGCGTGACCATCCTGCCGACCGCCCTCGTGTCCATCCCCTTCGGCGCGGTCATCGCCCTGCAGATCGGCAGCCTGACCCGGCAGCTCGGCGCCCAGTCGTTCTCGGGGGCGGCCTCCGTACTCGCGGTGCTGCGCGAGGCCTCGCCGATCGTCACCGCGCTGCTGATCGCGGGGGCGGGCGGCACGGCGATCTGCGCGGACCTCGGGGCGCGGAAGATCCGCGAGGAGATCGACGCCATGCAGGTGCTGGGCATCGACCCCATCCACCGGCTGGTCGTCCCCCGCGTGCTGGCCTCGATGGTGGTCGCGGTGCTGCTCAACGGCCTGGTGTCGGTGGTCGGTGTGGCGGGCGGCTACTTCTTCAACGTCGTGCTGCAGGACGGCACACCGGGCGCGTATCTGGCGTCCTTCACCACGCTCGCCCAGCTGTCCGACCTGTGGGCGGCCGAGATCAAGGCGCTCGTCTTCGGTGCGATCGCCGCGATCGTCGCCTCGTACAAGGGACTCACCGCGAAGGGCGGCCCCAAGGGCGTGGGCGACGCGGTGAACCAGTCGGTGGTGATCACCTTCATGTTGCTGTTCGTGACCAACTTCGTGATGACCGCGGTGTACTTCCAGGTCGTCCCGCAGAGGGGCTAGCCGATGAGACTGATCGACCGCCCGCTGAAGTCACTTGAGGACCTGGGCGCCCAACTCACCTTCTACGGCCGCTCGCTGGCCTGGACCGGCCGCACCCTGCGCCGCTACAAGAAGGAGATCCTGCGCCTGCTCGCCGAGGTCAGCTTCGGCCGGGGCGCCCTCGCCGTCGTCGGCGGCACGGTCGGCGTGATCGCCTTCCTGTCGTTCTTCACCGGAACGGAGGTGGGCCTGCAGGGGTACGCCGCGCTCAACCAGCTCGGCACGTCCAACTTCGTGGCGTTCCTGTCGGCGTACTTCAACACCCGGGAGATCGCGCCGCTGGTGGCCGGGCTCGCGCTGTCCGCGACGGTCGGCGCCGGGTTCACCGCGCAGCTCGGCGCGATGCGGATCAGCGAGGAGACCGACGCCCTGGAGGTCATGGGCGTGCCGTCGCTGCCGTTCCTGGTGACCACCCGGATGATCGCCGGGTTCGTCGCGGTGATCCCGCTGTACGTGGTCGGGCTGCTGTCGTCGTACCTCGCCGCCCGCACCATCACCACCGGCTACTACGGCCAGTCGGCGGGCACCTACGACCACTACTTCCAGCAGTACCTGCCCCCGGTCGACGTGCTGTGGTCCTTCGGCAAGGTGCTGGTCTTCGCCGTGGTGATCATCCTGGTGCACTGCTTCTACGGCTACTACGCGAGCGGCGGCCCGGCGGGCGTCGGCGTCGCGGTGGGCAAGGCGGTGCGGACCTCGATCGTGGCGATCAACGTCCTCGACTTCTTCCTGTCCCTGGCGATCTGGGGCGCCAACACGACCGTACGGATAGCGGGGTGAGCCGGGTGAGGGTGCTGAGGCTTCGGTTGTACGGCGTCGTCTTCATCGCCGTACTCGCGACTTTGCTGTCCCTGTCCGTCGCCGTCTATCAGCAGGCGTTCACGCCGGTCGTGCGGGTCACGCTGGAGGCCGACAGCCTGGGCAACCAGCTCGACCGGCGGGCCGACGTCAAGCTGCGCGGGCTGCTGGTCGGCGAGGTGCGCGGGGTGCGCGCGGACGGTACGAAGGCCACGCTGGACATCGCGCTCAAGCCGGAGCACGTGGCGTACATCCCCGCCGATGTGCACGCGCGGCTGCTGCCCAAGACGCTGTTCGGCGAGAAGTACGTCGACCTGGTCGTGCCCGCCGGTTCGGCCGCGCGGCCGATCCGCGCCGGCGACGTCATCACCCAGGACCGCACCCGCGTCGGCATCGAGCTCCAGCAGCTGATGAACGACCTGCTGCCGCTGCTGCGGACCGTCAGGCCCGGCGAACTCAACGCCACGCTCTCCGCGTTCGCCACGGCACTGGAGGGTCGCGGCGACCGGATCGGCGACAACCTCACGCGCGTGGAGGCGTATCTGCGCAGGCTCAACCCGCATCTGCCGTCCCTGAAGGAGGACATCGCGCGGTTCGCGGACGTCGCCGAGGTGTACGGCGACGCGGCGCCCGACCTGCTGCGGATCCTCCGCAACACCGTGACGACCAGCCGCACGCTGGTGGAGAAGAAGGACCAGTTGGCCGCAGCGCTCACCTCGACCACGACCACCGCTCGCACGGCGGACGGCTTCCTCGCCGCGACCGGCGACCGGCTGATCACCCTGGGCCGGGTCTCCCGCCCCACGCTGGAGCTGTTCGCCCGCTACTCGCCCGAGTACCCGTGCCTCCTCGACGGCCTGGTCCGGCAGGAGGCCGCCTCGGAGGAGGCGTTCCGGGGCGGGAAGATGCGGATCACCCTGGAAGTCGTACGGCAGCGGCCGGCGTACGAGCCCGGTGAGGAGCCGCGCTACGGCGAGCGGTCGGGCCCGAACTGCCGGGGGCTGCCGCACCCGGGCGTGCCCGCGCCGCACACCAAGCTGAACGACGGTACGTCGGAGGTGTCCGGGACGCGCGCCGAGCAGCGCGCCGTCGGCTCGCTCGTGGCGCCCGTCCTCGGCGTGCCCGCGGACGAGGTGCCGCCGGTGGCGACGCTGCTGTTCGGGCCGATGGCGCGGGGGACGGCGGTGAGCGTCGTATGAGCAGTCGTGTGAGCAGTCGTGTGAGCAGTCGTGTGAGCAGTCGTAGGAACACGAGTGCGCGCCGGACCGCCGCGCCGCTGATCAAGTTCAGCCTCTTCGCGCTGGTGACGATCCTGGCGACGGCCCTGCTCGCCGCCACCATCGTCAACGTCTCCTTCACTCCCGAGCACACCTACCGCGCGGTGTTCAGCGACGTCACCGGACTGGAGGAGGGCGACGACATCCGGGTGGCCGGGGTGCGGGTCGGCGAGGTCGAGGGCATCCGGATCAAGGACCGGACACGGGCGGAGGTCACCTTCACCGTCAGCGAGGACCGCCCGCTCCTCACCAGCACCGGCGCGGTGATCCGCTACCGCAACCTCGTCGGGCAGCGCTACGTCGCCCTGACCGAGGGCGCGGGCGACGGCACCCGGCTGCGGCCCGGCGGCACCATCCCGCTGGCGCGGACGCAGCCCGCGCTGGACCTGAACGCGCTGCTCAACGGCTTCAAACCGCTGTTCGCCGCGCTCAGCCCCCAGGACGTCAACCAGCTCGCCACCGAGATCATCAAGACCCTCCAGGGCGAGGGCGGCACGGTCAACAGCCTGCTCGCGCACACCGCGTCGCTCACCACCACACTCGCCGGCCGGGACAAGCTGATCGGCTCCGTGATCGACAACCTCAACACCGTGCTGGAGACGCTCGACAAGCGCGGCGCCCGTTTCTCCGGGCTGCTCAAGCAGCTGCGCCGGGTGATCTCGGGGCTGTCCGCCGACCGGAAGCCGATCGGCGAGTCGCTGGTGAGCATCGGCGACCTGACGGAGGCGACGTCGGGTCTGCTCGCGGACGCCCGTCCACCGCTCAAGGACGACATCGCCGAGCTGACCGAGCTCACCGGAACGCTGAACAGGAACGAGAAGACCGTGGAGGGCGTGCTGAAGCGGCTGCCGAACAAGCTGAACGAGCTGACCGGGACGGCGTCCTACGGCTCGTGGTTCAACTTCTACCTCTGCGACTTCGACGGCCGGATCGTGCTGCCGAAGACACGTGAGGTGATCACGCCGGAGCTGCATGTGGCGAGGGCGAGGTGCGGAGCATGAGGATCCGGCTGCGACGAAAGCGCAGGGCCCGCCCCGAGCCGCTGGTCAAGGTGCGCGTCGAGTGGCCGAAGCTGCCACGCCTGGGGCGCCGCCGGGGCCTCACCCCCTTCCGCGAGCGCAACCCCGTCACGATCGGCGCCGTCGGTCTCACCGCCCTCGCGCTGCTCACCGTCGCCGCGTTCAACGCCGACTCCCTGCCGGTGATCGGCGACGGGGAGACGTACAGCGCGGCCTTCGCGGAGGCGGGCGGGCTCAGGCCGGGCGACGAGGTGCGGATCGCCGGGGTCAAGGTCGGCAAGGTCGAGGAGGTCGACCTGGACGGCGACCACGTCAGGGTCACCTTCAAGATCAAGGGCGAGCCGGAGTTCGGCACCGCGACCGGCGCCTCGATCCGGGTGAAGACGATCCTCGGCGCCAAGTACCTGGCACTGCACCCCAAAGGGCCGGGTCAGCTCAAGCCCGGCAGTGAGATCCCGCTGACACGGACCGTCCCGGCGTACGACGTCGTGCAGGCGTTCAGCGATCTGACGACCACGACGGAGGAGGTCGACACCGAACGGCTGGCGACGGCCCTGGACACCATCTCCACCACCTTCCAGGACTCCCCCGCCGAGGTACGGGCGTCCATCAAGGGCCTGTCGAAGATCTCCCGGACGGTCGCCACGCGCGACAAGGCGCTGCGTGAACTCCTCGACCACGCCCACGGGGTCACCGGCGTACTGGCCGAGCGCTCCTCCGACTTCACCGCCCTCGTCGAGGACGGCGACAAGCTGTTCAAGGAGATCAGCAGGCGACGCGAGGCCATCCACAAGCTGCTGACGACCTCCGCCGCGCTCGGCGTCGAACTCTCCGGCCTGGTCGAGGACAACGACAAGGAGATCGGGCCCGCGCTGAAGGGCCTGAACCAGGTGGTGGAGATGCTCGAACGCAACCAGTCGAGCCTGGACCGCAGCGTCAAGCTGCTCGCGCCCTACGTCCGGGTCTTCACCAACACCCTCGGCAACGGCCGCTGGTTCGACTCCTACGTCCAGAACCTGGTCGCCGCCCCAGTGGTGCCGCGCACGGGAGGCTCGCGATGAGGAAACGTCTGGCGCTGCTCGTCGTACTGGCCCTGGTGGCCGGGCTCGCCCTCGTCCTGTGGCCGCGCCCGGGAAAGGTACGGGTCACCGCCTACTTCCCGCGCACCGTCGGCATCTACCCCGGCTCCGACGTCCGGGTCCTCGGCGTCCGCATCGGCGAGGTGAAGGCCATCACGCCGGAGGGCGGCCGGGTGCGGGTGGAGCTGGAGTACGACGAGGAGCGCAAGGTCCCGGCCGACGCGCGGGCCGCGATCATCAACTCCTCGGTGGTCAGCGACCGTTATGTGCAGCTGCTGCCGGTCCACCGCGAGGGCCCGGTGCTGCGGGACGGCGCCGTCATCCCCGAGACGCGCACGGCCGTGCCGGTCGAGCTGGACCGGGTCTTCGACAGCCTGCACACCACGGCCGAGGCGCTCGGTCCCGACGGCGCCAACAAGGACGGCTCCCTGTCCCGGCTGCTCGGGGTGAGCGCGCGGAACCTCGACGGTCAGGGCGAGAACATCCACCAGACGGTGAAGGACCTGTCGGAGGCGGTGACCACGCTGTCCGACGGGCGCGGCGACCTGTTCGGCACCGTGCGCAACCTCCAGGTGTTCACGGCGGCGCTGGCCGCGGACGACAAGAGCGTGCGGTCGTTCAACACCAGCCTCGCCCAGGTGGCCGAGCAGCTCGCCGGGGAGCGCGAGGACCTCGCGGCGGCACTGCGCAACCTCGGCACCGCCCTCGGCGACGTGTCCGCGTTCGTGAAGAAGAACAAGCAGTCGCTGACCTCGAACGTGAAGGGCCTCAGCAAGGTGACCAAGGTCCTCGTCGCCCAGCGGGCGGCGCTGGAGGAGCTGCTGGAGGTCGCCCCCACGGGTCTGTCGAACCTCCAGAACGCCTACAACGCCTCCTCGGGCACCCTCGACACCCGCAACAACCCGCAACACCCGCAGGATCCGGCGGCCCTGCTGTGCTCCGTGCTCAGGACCACCGGCGAGCGGGCCGACTGCGCCGATCTGGAGAAGCTCTTCGGCTCCCTGCCCGAGGTGCCGACGGCACCCGCCGTACCGGGCACGGTCGACCGGACGCTCGGCGGCATCCTGGAGGGCGGCGCATGAGCGGGCTGCGCAGGAGTGCGTGGGTGGCGGTCGGTTCGCTGCTGCTGACGGGCTGCGAGTTCAACGGCTGGTACGACGTCGACCTGCCCGGCGGCGCCGCCTCGGACGGCCGCGCGTACCGCGTCACCGTCGAGTTCCGCGACGTACTCGACCTGGTCCCGCAGTCGGCGGTGAAGGTCGACAACGTGACCGTGGGCGCGGTCGAGAAGGTCGAGCTGGACGGCTGGCACGCGCGCGTACGGCTGCGGGTCGCCGACTCGGTGAAGCTGCCCGCCAACGCGGTCGCCGAGCTGCGGCAGACCAGCATGCTCGGCGAGAAGTACGTCGCCCTGGCCGCCCCGCCCGGCACGGCGCCCGTGGGACGGCTGCGCGACGGCGACCGCATCCCGCTCGGCCGCAGCGGCCGCAACCCGGAGATCGAGGAGGTGCTGTCCGCCCTGTCCGCGCTGCTCAACGGTGGTGGAGTGGCCCAGCTCAAGACGATCACCGTGGAGCTGAACAAGGCCCTGGAAGGGCGCGAGAACCGGGTCAGGTCCCTGCTCGGGGAACTGGACACCTTCCTCGGCGGCCTGGACGACCAGCGCCGGGACATCGTCCGCGCGATCGAGGCCGTCGACCGGCTCGCGGGGCGGCTCGGGAAGGAGAAGCAGACGATCGCCACGGCCGTCGACACACTGCCGCCCGCGCTGAAGGTGCTCGCCGACCAGCGGCGCGACCTGACGAGGATGCTCACCGCCCTGTCGAAGCTGGGCACCACGGGCACGAAGGTGATCAAGGCGTCCCGGGACGACACGGTCGCCAACCTCAAGCAGCTGCGCCCGATCCTCCAGCAGCTGAACAAGGCGGGCGACGATCTGCCCAACTCCCTTGAGTTGCTGACCACTTACCCGTTCCCGCGGAACGCGGTGGACGCGATCAAGGGCGACTACGTGAACCTGAGCGTCACCGCGGACCTGGATCTGGCGAGTCTCTACGGCAACCTGACGCAGCAGCCGGAAGACGGCGGCGGGGGCCGCACGCCCGAGGCACCCGGCCTTCCGGATCTGCCCGACGTGCCGGAGGTCCCCGGCCTGCCGAGCGTGCCGCTGCCCAGCCCCGACCTGCCCGAGGCTCCGCCCGCCCCCGCACCCTCACCTCCGTCCGGAGACCTGCTGTGCCCGCCGGTGTGCACGGCCGCGCACGGCACGGACCGGGATCTGCCCCCGGGCATCGACCTGGCACTCGCGGAACTGCTGCTGAAGGGGATACAGCCGTGATCACACGTACGGTCAAGGCCCAGCTGGTCGCCTTCGCCGCCGTCACCGCCGTCGGTGTGTCGTATGTCGGCGCCCAGTACACGGGCCTGGTGGACGGCGTGCTCGGCCGCGGCTACACCGTGCGGGCCGAGTTCGCCGGGTCCGGGGGCATCTTCACCGGCGCCGAGGTCACCTACCGCGGGGTGCCGGTGGGCCGGGTCGGGGCCCTGCGGCTGACCGGCGGCGGTGGGGTCTCGGTCGCGCTGGACATCGAGGACGGGGCGCCACGCATCCCGGCGGACACGCTCGCGGTGGTGGCGAACCGTTCGGCGGTGGGCGAGCAGTACGTCGACCTTCAGCCGCGCACCTCCGCCGGGCCGTACCTGTTGGACGGCAGCACGATCCCGCGCGGCAGCACGCGGGTTCCGCTGCCCACCACGGACCTCGTGCTCGGTCTCGACCGGCTGGTGAACTCGGTCGGCAAGGACGACCTGCGCGTCACCGTCGACGAGTTGGGCAAGGCCTTCGCGGGCACCGGCCCGCACCTGAGCAGGCTGGTCGATTCGGGCAACGCGCTGGTCGAGTCGGCGTCCGAGTCGCTGCCCGAGACGATCGCGCTGATCGAGGACTCCCGGACGGTGCTGAAGACGCAGGCCGACCAGGGTTCGTCCATCAAGGCCTTCTCCCGCGATCTGGCGCTGCTCACAAAGGAGTTGAAGTCGAGCGACGGGGACCTGCGCAAGCTCGTCGGCAACGCGACACCGGCGGCCGTCGAGCTCAACTCGCTGCTGAAGTCGATCGAACCGCGCTTGTCGGTGCTGCTCGCCAACCTGATCAGCGGCGGACAGGTCACGCTCGCGCGGCTGCCCGGCGTGGAGCAGGCGCTGGTCACCTTCCCGGTGGTGGTCGCGGGCAGCCACACCGTCGTCCCCGGCGACGGCACCACGCACTTCGGCCTGGTGGTGAACGCCGACGACCCGCCGCCCTGCACCCAGGGCTACGGAGGCACCGCCCGGCGCGATCCGGCCGACACCAGCACGCGCGAGGCGAACACCGGCGCGCGCTGCACGGCCCCGCGCGGCAGCGCCACCTCGGTGCGCGGCGCGCAGAACGCCCCCGGCGCGGCGTCCGGCGCCGGGGGCGCCGACCGGACGGCGTACGTGACGCCGTACGACCCGGAGACCGGCAGTTTCACCGGCCCGGACGGAACGCCCGTCGAGATCGGCTCGACGGGCGGCCAGCAGACCGTCTTCGGAAAGGAGTCGTGGCAATGGCTGCTCGTCGGACCGATGGCATGAGCGGGATGGTGTACCAGGCGACCCGTGGCTTGCTCACCGGAGCCGGGCGCTCCAGAGCCGTGTCGGTGGGGCTGATCGTGGCAACCGCCCTCTGCACCGCGTCGGCGCTCTGGCTGAGCAGCCGGCTCTACGAGCAGCGCGAGGCGGAGCAGCGCCGCCAGGACATCCTGGCGGCGGCCCGTCAGTCGGCGCTGAACTTCACCTCGCTCGACTACCGGCGTTACGACCGGGACAGCGCCAACGTGCTCAAGGGCGCGACCGGCGACTTCAAGAAGGAGTTCGCCGCGCAGACCGAGGAGCTGACCGAGCTCGTCGCGCAGAACAAGTCGGTGTCCGAGGGCCAGGTCCTCGACGCGGGCATCGTCCGCTCCGACGAGCGCTCGGCCCGTGTGCTCGTGGTGGCCGACAGCAAGGTGACCAACACCGCCGTACCCAAGGGCGAGGCGCGCACCTACCGGCTGCAACTCGACCTCGTCCACGAGGACGGCCGCTGGCTGACCTCCGACGTCGAGTTCGTGGGCTGACCCGATCCAGCCCGAACCAGTCCGATCCAGTCCGATCCAGTCCGATTCAGTGAGGAGGAAGACCGTGGCGAAAACCACCACCCGAGGACGCGGCTCCGGTTCCCCGACCCGGCGCACGATGACGGCGGCGGCTCGTGCCGCGGCCAAGCGAGCGGAACGGAGCCCTGCTTCCGCTGCGGTGAAGGCGCCGGTCGGCGGGCGCACCGTGGTCATCGAGCCGCCCGACGGCTGGGACGACCCGCCGGAGCCGTCACCCGAGGACTTCACGGAGGACGGCCCTCAGCAGACGGACGTACGGCGCTCCCGGCGGGGACCGCGGGTCGCGATCCTGTCCGTCCTGCTCGTGGCGAGCCTGGTCGCCCTCGCCGTCCTCGCCACCCACTACCGGGAGGGCGTGCGGGCCGGCCAGGCGCGGGCGGAGGCGCTCGCGGCCGCGCGGAAGGCGGCGCCCGCCGTGCTGTCGTACGACCACCGGCACCTGGACCGGGACTTCGCCGCTGCGGGCGCCCACCTCACCGGGAAGTTCCGCGACGAGTACCGCAAGACCACGCGGACCGTGGTCGGGCCCACGGCGCAGAAGTACGACGGCGTGGTGAGGGCGACGGTCGCGGAGCCGGCCGGTGGCGGTGCGCCCGCGGCGTCCGTGGTGTCGGCCTCGGCGGACGAGGCCGTGGTGCTGCTCTTCGTCAACCAGGTCACCCGGTCCACCCAGGTCACCGGATCCCGCGTGGACCTGAACCGGGTGCGGATGACGATGACCCGCACGTCCGAGGGCTGGAGGGTGAGCGCCGTCGACGCGCTCTGAACCACCGCCTCCCCAGCGTCCCCGTGCCACGCGCGCGGGGGCGCTTTTTTGCGGGCCGGTCTTGACAGCTCTCACCCACCACAGGCACTCTTCCATTAAGCAGAAACCAACTTCCACATTATGGAATACAGCGCAGAGCAGGAAGGGAGCGCCGACCCCCGATGGGATTCGCAGACCAGCGCTTCAACGTCAACCTGTCGATCCTCTTCACGGAACTCCCGCTTCTGGAGCGCCCGGCCGCGGCCGCCGCGGCAGGCTTCACCGCGGTCGAGCTGTGGTGGCCCTGGGTCGACTCCCCCACGCCCGAGCAGTCCGAGCTCGACGCCCTGAAGCAGGCGATCGAGGACGCGGGCGTCCAGCTCACCGGCCTGAACTTCTACGCCGGACAGCTCCCCGGCCCCGACCGGGGCGCCCTGTCGATCCCCGGCGAGGAGTCGGAGCGGTTCCGCGCCAACATCGACGTGGCCGCCGACTTCGCCGCCTCCCTCGGCTGCAAGGCGCTCAACGCGCTCTACGGCAACCGGGTCGAGGGCGTGGACCCGGCCGAGCAGGACGCGCTCGCGCTGGACAACCTGGTCCTCGCGGCCCGCGCCGCCGACCGGATCGGCGCGATCCTGCTGATCGAGGCCCTGAACCAGCCCGAGTCGCCGCTGTACCCGCTGGTGTCGGCGCCGGCCGCGATCGGCATAGTCGACAAGGTCAACCAGGCGACCGGCCTCGGCAACGCGCGGTTCCTGATGGACCTCTACCACCTGTCGATGAACGGCGAGGACCTGCCGCAGGTGATCGCCGCGTACGCCGAGAAGACCGGCCACGTGCAGATCGCCGACAACCCGGGCCGTGGCGCGCCGGGCACGGGAACGCTGCCGCTGGAGGAGCTGCTCGACCAGCTGAGGAAGACCGGATACGAAGGCTGGGTCGGACTGGAGTACAGGCCGGGCGACAGGCCCAGCGCGGAGGCCTTCGGCTGGTTGCCGGCGGACCAGCGCGCCGCCCGCTGACGGCGCCGCCCCTGGGCGGCTGCCGCCCCCAGACCCCCGCTTCGGCCCCGAAGGGGCCTCGTCCTCACACGCCGGACGGGCCGATTGTTGCCGACCGGCGCCAATTCTCAGACGTACCCCAGCAGTTCAGAGAGGTACCCCCTATCATGAGCACCCTTCCCAAGATCGCCTGGATCGGCCTCGGCATCATGGGCTCCCCCATGTCCGAGAACCTGATCAAGGCGGGTTACCAGGTCACCGGCTTCACTCTGGAGCGGGAGAAGCTGGACCGACTGGCCGCCGCCGGCGGTACGGCCGCCGGCTCGATCGCCGAGGCCGTGCGGGACGCCGACGTGGTCATCACCATGGTGCCCGCGTCCCCGCAGGTCGAGGCCATCGCGTACGGCCCGGACGGCATCCTGGAGAACGCGAAGTCCGGCGCGCTGCTGATCGACATGTCCTCGATCACCCCGCAGACCTCGGTCGACCTGGCGAAGGCGGCCAAGGACAAGGGCATCCGCGTCCTGGACGCCCCCGTCTCCGGCGGTGAGGCCGGTGCCATCGAGGCCGTGCTGTCCATCATGGTCGGCGGTGAGCAGGCCGACTTCGACCAGGCGAAGCCGATCTTCGAGGCGCTCGGCAAGACCATCGTGCTGTGCGGTCCGCACGGCTCGGGTCAGACCGTGAAGGCGGCCAACCAGCTGATCGTCGCCGTGAACATCCAGGCGTGCGCCGAGGCCGTGGTCTTCCTGGAGAAGTCCGGCGTGGACCTGAAGGCGGCGCTGGACGTCCTCAACGGCGGGCTCGCGGGTTCGACCGTGCTGACCCGGAAGAAGGACAACTTCCTGAACCGGGACTTCAAGCCGGGCTTCCGGATCGACCTGCACCACAAGGACATGGGCATCGTGACCGACGCGGCCCGCAACGTCGGCGCGGCCCTGCCCGTCGGCGCCGTGGTCGCCCAGCTGGTGGCCGCCCTGCGCGCGCAGGGCGACGGGGGCCTGGACCACTCGGCCCTGCTGCGGGCCGTGGAGCGCCTCTCCGGCGCCCAGGTCTGAGTCCCTCCGAGATCTCCGGGCGGCGCCGCCGCTGACACCTGTCCTGTCGCGCCCAGGCGGTGGCGTCGCCCGGAACCATCCCCTCGACTTCAACAAACTGTTGACGTCGCGATCGCCCCGAACCTAGGCTCCACAAAGCGGATGCTCCACGAAGTGGAATCTGTTTTCCGCTGCCCCTCGTACGGAAGGTCACCATGTCGAAGCGCGTGCTCACCACCGAGTCCGGCGCCCCGGTCGCCGACAACCAGAACTCCGCCTCCGCCGGTGTCGGCGGTCCGCTCCTGCTCCAGGACCAGCACCTGCTGGAGAAGCTGGCGCGCTTCAACCGCGAGCGCATCCCGGAGCGCGTGGTGCACGCCCGCGGCTCCGGCGCGTACGGCTACTTCGAGGTGACCGACGACGTCACCGGCTTCACCCACGCCGACTTCCTGAACACCATCGGCAAGCGCACCGAGGTGTTCCTGCGCTTCTCGACCGTGGCGGACTCGCTGGGCGGTGCGGACGCGGTGCGCGACCCGCGCGGCTTCGCGGTCAAGTTCTACACCGAAGAGGGCAACTACGACCTCGTCGGAAACAACACTCCGGTCTTCTTCATCAAGGACCCGATCAAGTTCCCGGACTTCATCCACTCGCAGAAGCGCGACCCGTTCACGGGCCGCCAGGAGCCGGACAACGTCTGGGACTTCTGGGCGCACGCCCCCGAGGCCACGCATCAGGTGACCTGGCTGATGGGCGACCGCGGCATCCCGGCGTCGTACCGCCACATGAACGGCTACGGCTCGCACACCTACCAGTGGACGAACGCCGACGGCGAGGCCTTCTTCGTCAAGTACCACTTCAAGACCAACCAGGGCATCCGCTGCCTGAGCAGCGAGCAGGCCGCCGAGACCGCGGGCCAGGACCCCAACTCGCACCAGACCGACCTGCTCCAGGCGATCGAGCGGGGCGTCAACCCGTCGTGGACGCTGTACGTCCAGATCATGCCGGCGGCCGAGGCGGCGGACTACCGCTTCAACCCGTTCGACCTGACCAAGGTCTGGCCGCACAAGGACTACCCGCTGCAGCGCGTCGGCCGCCTGGTGCTGGACCGCAACCCGGACAACGTCTTCGCCGAGGTCGAGCAGGCCGCGTTCTCCCCGAACAACTTCGTGCCGGGCATCGGCCCCTCCCCCGACAAGATGCTCCAGGGCCGTCTGTTCGCCTACGCGGACGCGCACCGCTACCGCCTGGGCGTCAACCACACCCTGCTCGCGGTCAACGCCCCGAAGGCGACCACCGCGCAGAACTACGGCCGGGACGGCTTCATGGCCACCAACGCCCAGGGCCAGCACGCCAAGAACTACGAGCCGAACTCCTACGACGGGCCCGTCGAGACCGGCCGCCCGCTGTCGGCCCCGCTGGCCGTGTCCGGCCACACCGGCACCCACGAGGCCCCCCTCCACACCAAGGACGACGACTTCTTCCAGGCGGGCGAGCTGTACCGCCTGATGTCCGCCGAGGAGAAGTCGCGTCTGATCGCCAACATCGCCGGCAGCCTCTCGCAGGTCTCCCGCGACGACGTGATCGACAAGAACCTGGCTCACTTCCACGCCGCCGACCCCGAGTACGGCAAGCGCGTGGAGGAGGCGGTCCGCGCCCTGCGCGAGGACTGAACCCAAGGGCCGCGTCCGGACTCTGACGGGAGGTCAGGACTCCGGACGCACAGCCCGCCGCGCCACCGGCGACCCGGATGAGGGGTGGTCGCCCGGTGGCACGGCGGGCAAGGCGAGGACCGCGGCGGCGTGCGAGCCAGTGCGGTGGTGAAGGTCCCGAGGCTCCTTCTTCGACCTGAGGGAAGGACTCCGGAGCCGTCGCTGGCCGCCGCGGTCCCAGCCACATCGACTCCGTCCGGCGGCGCGAATGTCCTGACGCGCCCAGCCTCGCACCGCCGGACGGCCACCACGACCAGGGCGCCGGGAAGAACCCTCATCCTCCCGGCGCCCTTCGTCGTGCCCGGACCCCACTGACATGCGGATCCCGCCCGCCCGCAGCACCCTGAAGACATGGCACACCCCACACAGCCCCCGCATGTCGTAGTCCACGCCCCGGCCCTGGACGGCTCCCGCCGGGTCACCGCCGGGGAGGAAACCCTCGGTGTCGCCACGCATCTGGACGACGTCGTCGAGATTCTGCGGCTGGCCGATCTGGACACGATCGAGGTCGAGGAGAGCGACCTCATCGAGTGGCAGGGCGGTGGGCCCGACGACTGGCCCGGCCTGTCGGAGCACCACGAGCAGCCCGGCACCGGATGACCCCGCGTACGCCAGGGGGCGTACGCCGGGTACGGCTTCCTCAAATCAACCTCTGAACCCTCCCCCGGCATGCTTCGAGCGCCCCCAAGGGCGGGCACATACCCCACACACCGGGGCCCGCCGGCACGGGGGCGGCGGGCCCCGGGTGACGGGGGTCGGTTGTGATGAGCGAGGAAACGAGGACCGGGCGGCTGGAGCCGCACGAGGTCGGCTTTCTGCAGGGCGGCCCCCGGGCCGCCCTCAGGGTCGCCGTGCTCGGCCTGCATCTGCGGGGCCTGGTCGAGGCCGGGAAGCCGGGGACCCTGCGGAAGGCAGCCGGGTTCCCCCCACCCGACCACCCGCTGGAGAAGGCGGTACGCGTCGGTCTCTACCGGCCCGCCGGCATACGGGAGTTGCCCAGCCGCTCGGCCGTACGCCTCGCCCTCGCCCGGATGCGCCGCGACCTCGTCGCGGCCGGACTGCTGCGCCCCGCGCTGCCCGGCCCCACCCGCGCGGCACGCCGTCACCTCGCCGCCCTCCGCGCCCAGCACCCGCTGCCCACACGCTCGGACGGCCTCACCGACGAGGAGATGCTCATCGCGGTCGCACTCCACGGCGGTCGTGCCCTGGCCGTGCTCGTACCGCACTTCGCCCGCTCGTCCGGCCTCGTCGGCCGCGACGCCCTCGCGGACGAGGGCCGCTTCCCGTTCGGCCGGGGCGCCGACCTCCGCCGGCTCTACGGCGCCGAGGAGGACCCCGGCGAGCAGAACGACGGCGGCACGTCCGGCGGGTACCACTACGGGGGCGGCGGGTACGGGTGCGGCGGGGGTGGCGGAGGCGGCGGGGACTAGGGCCTGTCGAAGCACGACGAGGGCGGCTCACCCCTCGGGTGAGCCGCCCTCGACTGCCGTGATCCGCCTCAGACCTTCAGCGTCTTGATGGAGGTCGGCGCGTGTCCGGGCTCTGTCGCGAGTTCCTCGAACTCCACCACGTTGCTGATGTCGTTCGTGCCGGACATGGAGATGTTGGTGATGCGCTCCAGGATCGCCTCGACGACCACCGGCACCCGGAACTCGGCGGCGAGCTTCTTGGCCTGCTCGAAGGCCGCGCCCAGCTCGTTCGGGTCGGTCACCCGGATCGCCTTGCAGCCGAGGCCCTCCGCGACCTTGACGTGATCGACGCCGTAGACGCCGAGCTCGGGCGAGTTGAGGTTCTCGAACTCCAGGTTGACCTGGAAGTCGATCTCGAACGCCCGCTGCGCCTGCCGGATCAGGCCCAGGTAGGAGTTGTTCACGAGGACGTGGACGTACGGGATCCGGTGCTGGGCGCCGACCGCCAGCTCCTCGATCATGAACTGGAAGTCGTAGTCGCCGGAGAGGGCGACCACGGAAGCCTCCGGGTCGGCCTTGGCGACGCCGAGCGCGGCCGGGATGGTCCAGCCGAGGGGGCCGGCCTGGCCGCAGTTGATCCAGTGCCGCGGCCGGTAGACGTGCAGCATCTGGGCGCCGGCGATCTGCGAGAGGCCGATGGTGGAGACGTACCGGGTCTCCGGGCCGAAGGCCTTGTTCATCTCCTCGTAGACGCGCTGCGGCTTGATCGGGATGTTGTCGAAGTGGGTACGCCGCTGGAGGGTGGCCTTCTTCTCCTGCGCGGACGCGGCCCACTCGGAGCGGTCGGGCAGCTTGCCGGCCGCCTTCAGCTCCCGGGCGACCTCGACGAACAGCTCCAGCGCGGCCTTGGCGTCGGAGGCGATGCCGTAGTCGGGCGCGAAGATCTTGCCGATCTGGGTCGGCTCGATGTCGACGTGCACGAACTTCCGGCCGGCGGTGTAGACGTCGATCTTGCCGGTGTGGCGGTTGGCCCACCGGTTGCCGATGCCGAGGACGAAGTCGGACTCCAGGAACGTCGCGTTGCCGTAGCGGTGCGAGGTCTGCAGGCCGACCATGCCGGCGTTCAGCTCGTGGTCGTCGGGGACGACGCCCCAGCCCATCAGGGTCGGCACGACCGGAGTGCCCGTCAGTTCCGCGAACTCGACGAGGAGTTCGGCGGCGTCGGCGTTGATGATGCCGCCGCCGGCCACGATCAGCGGGCGCTCGGACGCGTTGAGCATCCCGATCGCCTTCTCGATCTGGGCGCGGGAGGCGGCCGGCTTGTAGACCGGCAGCGGCTCGTACGTCTCCGGGTCGAACTCGATCTCGGTGAGCTGGACGTCGATCGGCAGGTCGATCAGGACCGGGCCAGGGCGGCCGGAGCGCATCAGGTGGAACGCCTGCTGGAAGACGCCGGGGACCTGCGCGGCCTCCAGCACGGTGACCGCCATCTTGGTCACCGGCTTGGCGATGGAGGCGATGTCGACGGCCTGGAAGTCCTCTTTGTGGATCACCGCGGTCGGGGCCTGGCCGGTGATGCACAGGATCGGGATGGAGTCGCCGGTCGCGGAGTAGAGGCCGGTGATCATGTCGGTGCCGGCCGGTCCGGAGGTGCCGATGCACACGCCGATGTTGCCGGGGTGGGTGCGGGTGTAGCCCTCGGCCATGTGCGAGGCGCCCTCCACATGGCGGGCGAGGGTGTGGCCGATGCCGCCGGACGCCTTGAGTGCCGCGTAGAACGGGTTGATCGCCGCGCCCGGCACACCGAACGCGTCCGTGACGCCCTCGCGCTTGAGGATCTCGACTGCCGCGCGGGCAGCGGTCATACGAGCCATTGAGTACTCCTGCTTCGGCTGTCGGATGCGTACTCCCGTCGCGCCCCGCCGGTGAGCACTTCCGTATTGCGGAAAGTAACTTCTACGATCTGGAAGTAATGTAAGCGTGGGTGCCAAATGCCGTCAAGGGACGGACAGGCCGGGGGCGTAAGGAGCACGATGGGGAGGCCGCCGCGACCGCACGCGCGGCCCCCGCCGTCCCGTTCCGCCGCGACGCCCTGGAGTGGCCATGCCCGAGAGCCTGCCGGTGCGCTGCCCGGCCTGTCGGCGCGAGCACCTCTACACCGCCCCGTCCTACCCCTGCGCCTGCGGCGCCCCCGCCGGCCCGCCGCTGGACCGGCACACCGCGCCGCGGGCGGTCGCACACCGCAGCTGGGACGAGGAATGGGTCGCCGTGCCCTGCGCCTCCTGCGGCCGGCGCAACCACTGGCCCCGCCCGGAGCTGGGCTGCCCCTGCGGGACGGTGCTGCGGATCCCGGTGGCGAGGCCCGGCACCGGCGACCGGCGACCGGTCGGCGTGCGCACCGCCCTCGACGCGGTCACGGCCGCCGCCCTCTACCTCCACCGCCTCGGCCACCGCGACCTGCGCCGCGCCGACCAGCGGCCGCCGTCCGGGATCGGCCTCGCGGCGCGCGGCCTGGTCGCCCAGGTCGACCCGTCCGCGCGCCCGGCCACCCTGCGGGACGTGGAGTGCCTGTGGCTGACGGCCATGTCGGAGTCCGCGCGCTGCGTGTACTTCTCGCTCTCCGGGTACGCCACCGAGGCCCGCGCCCGCGCCGACGCCCTCGGCGTCCCGCTGTTCGTCGTGGACGACCCCACCGGCACCCCGCGCCCGGTGAACCAGCCGGCCGACGCCCTGCACGCCACCCTGGTCTGAGAGGGGCGTCGGCTACGTGCTGTCCCGGGACGCTGGTGACACGCGTGGTGATCGGTCAGCGGAAGTCCTCCTCGCGGTACTCGTCGGCCGAGCCCGCCGCCGTGGCCTCGCGCAGCTCGATGCGGCGGATCTTGCCGGAGACGGTCTTCGGGAGGGTTCCGAACTCCAGGCGGCGGATCCGCTTGTACGGGGCGAGGGTCTCGCGTGAGTGCTCGAACAGCACCTTCGCCGTGTCGGGGCCCGGCTCGAAGCCCTCGGCCAGGACCACGTACGCCTTCGGCACCGCGAGGCGCAGCGCGTCCGGCGCCGGTACGACGGCCGCTTCCGCCACCGCCTCGTGCTCCAGCAGGGCGCTCTCCAGCTCGAACGGGGAGATCTTGTAGTCGGACGCCTTGAAGACGTCGTCGGCGCGGCCGACGTAGGTGATGTAACCGTCCTCGTCGCGCGATCCGATGTCGCCGGTGCGGTAGTGGCCGCCCGCCATCGCCTGCGCCGTCCGGTCAGCGTCCCCGTGGTAGCCCGCCATCACACCGACCGGCGACTGTGACAGGTCCACCGCGATCTCGCCCTCGTCCGCGCCCGGCGCGCCGGTCTGCGGATCCAGCAGCACCACGCGGAAGCCCGGGCTGGGCCGGCCCATGGAGCCGGTCTTGAGCGGCTGGCCGGGGCTGTTGGAGACCTGCACCGCGGTCTCCGTCTGTCCGAAGCCGTCCCGGATGGTCACGCCCCAGGCCCGCCGCACCTGTTCGATGACCTCGGGGTTGAGCGGTTCCCCGGCGGCCACCGCCTCCCTCGGCACGGTGCGCAGCTGGGTCAGGTCGGCCTGGATGAGCATCCGCCACACCGTCGGCGGAGCGCAGAACGTGCTCACCCCGGCCCGGTCCATCTGTTCCATCAGCCGGGCGGCGTCGAAGCGGGTGTAGTTGTGG
Source organism: Streptomyces spinoverrucosus (assembly GCF_015712165.1). NCBI lineage: Bacteria > Bacillati > Actinomycetota > Actinomycetes > Kitasatosporales > Streptomycetaceae > Streptomyces > Streptomyces spinoverrucosus. The sequence goes on from NZ_JADPZX010000001.1 coordinate 1,412,840, forward strand.
ATGAAGACGGTCGCCTCGGCGTTCCAGGGGGCGAAGAGGTTGGACCAGGCGTGCTTGGCCCAGCCCGGCGAGGAGATGTTCAGGTGCACATCGCCAGGTTTGAGGCCGATCCAGTACATGGTCGCCAGGTGCCCGACCGGGTACGACGTGTGCGTGTGCTCGACCAGCTTCGGGCGGGCCGTCGTCCCCGAGGTGAAGTAGAGCATCAGCGGGTCGTCGGCGCGGGTGGGGCCGTCGGGCGTGAAGTCGGCGGGGGCGGCGTACGCGTCCTCGTACCTGAGCCAGCCCTCCGGTGCCCCGCCGACCGCGATGCGCGTGTAGTCCCCCGGCACCTCGGCGAACTTGCCGCTGTCCTCGGCGCGCACGAGAACGTGCCGGACGTGCCCGCGCTCCACCCGGTCGCGCAGGTCGGCCGGCCCGAGCAGTGGCGTGGCCGGGATGACGACCGCGCGCAGCTTCATCGCGGCCAGGGCCGTCTCCCACAGCTCGGCCTGGTTGCCCAGCATCACCAGGATCCGGTCCCCGGCGGCGACACCGCGTGCGCGCAGCCAGTTGGCGGCCCGTGCCGACCGCTCGGCCAGGGCGGCGAAGGAGAGCCGGATCTCGCTGCCGTCCTCCTCCACGATGTGCAGGGCCGTGCGGTCGTTGCCGTCGGCGATGACGTCGAACCAGTCCAGCGCCCAGTTGAAGTACTCCGGGCGCGGCCAGCGGAAACCCGCGTAGGCGGTGTCGTAGTCCTCGCGGTGTTCCAGCAGGAAGTCCCGTGCCCCGCGGAACTCCTCCGTCGCCGTCGTCATCTGTCCTCCTAGGTGCCGGACCGTTCCCGGGCGGCTCGCTCACATCGTGTAATCCGCGACGCAGGTGTCACTACCCCGAACGGGGGTGTATGCCGCACACCGGAGGGCTGAGGGTCTTGAACGCCACGCAGAGTACTGCCGTACCTACGCATGGACGGCCCTCGGTACGGGCAGACCATTCACCTGACGGCCGTCTGAATTTGCCCATGCACCCCTGTTGTTATTTCCCTCACCATCTCGGCGCTCCGGATTTCAATGAGTTGTTGCCTAGAATTTGGCCCGGACACGACACTCGGAGGGAGCGGTGACCGTGCGACGGGACTTCAAGGAGCCTGCCAGAAGCCGCCCCGACCTGGTCATCGGCCGGGAGGAACTGTTCACGGCGGCGGGTGAGCAGCTCGGTCGCGGGGGCAGTGTGCTGCTGCACGGGCCCGCCGGAATAGGAAAGTCGACCGTGCTGCGGGCATTGGCCGCGGATTACGCCGAGGCGGCCCGGACCGTGCTGCGCTGCTCGGCGACGGAGTCCGAATCGCATCTGCCGTTCCTGGCCCTGGCCGACCTGCTCGGTCTGGTGCTGGACGAGGTGTCCGACAAGCTGCCCGCCGCCCAGCGCACCGCACTGGAGTCGGCGCTCACCGGCCGCGGCGAGTCCACCCTCCAACGCGACGGCCTGGCGCTGCGCCTCGCCGTGCTGTCCGCGCTGCGCGCGCTCGCCGCCGAGGGGCCGGTCCTCGTCGTCGCCGACGATGTGCAGTGGCTGGACTCGGCCAGCTCCGAACTGCTCGGCTTCGCCGCCCGCCGTCTCGGCGACACCCCCGTCAAGATGCTGTGCGCGGTACGGACGGACGGCCAGGAGTACGACCGCCATCTGCGCACCTCTCCCCCGGACACGCTCGCCGTCCGGCTGGGCCCGCTCTCCCGCGCCCAGGTCTCCGCGCTGCTGGAGAACCGCGGCTACACCGGCTTGCCGCGTTCCACGGTCCGGGACATCCACCGCACCAGTGGCGGCAACCCGCTGTTCGCGCTGGAGCTGGGCCGTGCCCTCGCCGAGAACCCGACCCCGCCGCGCCCGGGCGAGCCGCTGCCGGTGCCGACGTCGCTGCGGGCGCTCGTCCTCAGCCGGCTGGAGATGCTCTCCGCCGAGGCCCGGCACACCCTCCTCGTGGCGAGCGCGGGCGCCCGGCCCACGCTGTCGCTGCTGCACGCGGCCGGCCGGGAGAACGCCGAGGCCGAGACCGCCCGGGCGGCCGAGCTCGGGCTGCTGGCAACGGAGCCGGAGGGGCCCGCCGTACGCTTCGCGCATCCGCTGGTCTCCGCCGCGCTGTACGCGGAGGCGCCCGCGCACCAGCGGCGGGCCGCGCACGCCGCGCTGTCCACGGCGGCCTCCGATCCGATCGAGCGGGCCCGGCATCTGGCGCTGGCGACGACCGGCACCGATCCGGAGGTGGCGGCGCGGCTCGCCGGGGCCGCCATGCTGGCCCGCGACCGTGGGGCGCCCTCGGTCGCCGCGTCACTCGGTCTGCTCGCGGCGCGGCACGCGCCGGCCGACAGCGTGCCGGGGCCGGACGAACGGCGGTTGCAGGCGGCCGAGGACGCGATCACCGCCGGTGAGGTGGACCTCGCCCGGGACATCGCGCGTGAGGTGCTGACCCGGGCCACGGTTCCCGCGGAGCGGGTGCGGGCCTGGATGGTGGTGATCGAGGCGGCGGGCCAGGCCCTCGGAGAGGTCGACGCCGTCTTCCCGCAGGCGCTGGCCGACGCGGGCGACGATCCGCGGCTGCTCGCCCTGGTGCACTACCAGCTGGCCTGGCGGGCGCTGGTCGTCGAGGGCGACTTCGCCGAGGGCCGCGAGGAGGCCGCGCACGCCGCCGGCCTGGCCGCGCGGGCCGGGGACCGGCGTACCGAACTGCTGGCGCTCGCCTTCCAGGCCCAGGCCGAGACCCTGATGGGCCACCCGGACGCGCCCGCGACCATCAAACGGGCGCTGAAGGAGCCGCAGGACCCGCAGGTGGCGTGCCACCACAACGGGGCGGGATCCACCCGCTTCCGCTGGCTGCTGATGAGCGACCAGCTGCCGGAGGCGCGCAACACGGTCACCGCGCTGCTGCGCGAGGTACGGCGGCGCGGAATGGTCGAGAGCGAGGTGCACTTCCTGCGGCTGCTGGCCGAGACCGAACTGCGCTCCGGGCACTGCGGCCGCGCCCTCGACCTGGCCCGCGAGAGCCTGCGGCTGGCCCGCGACTCGGGCATCGGCGAGGTGGCCTCCGCGATGCTCACCTCGCTCGCCGAGGCCTCCGGCGGCAGCGTGGAGCAGGCGCTGGCGCTGGCGCGGGAGGCGGTGGAGCACGCCGAGCAGGACGGCGACCAGATCTACGTCTCGCGCGCGCTGGCCGCCCTCGGATACGTCCAACTGGTCGCCGGGGACGCCCAGGGAACCGTCCGGTCGCTGCGCCGGGTACGGGAGCTGGAGAACGGGCTCGGCGTCACCGACCCGGCGCGCGGCCGCTGGCACGGGGACCTCGCGGAGGCGCTGGTGCGGATCGGCGAGCTCGCGGAGGCGCAGGACGTCATCGACGTGACGCGCGAGCAGGCGCTGCGGCTGGGGCGGGAGAGCGTGCTCGCCGTGCTGGACCGGGCGGAGGCGCTGGTGCGGGCGGCGGCCGGTGAACACGACGCGGCCGTGAGCCAGTTGACGTCGGTGCAGGACCGGCTGAGCAAGCTGGGCTACGGGCTCGAAGAGGCGCGCGCCGCCTTCGAGTTGGCCCGGTTGCGGGCCCTGCCGGGGCCGGGTCCGACGTCGTACGACGAGGCGGCCCGGCTGTTCCGGCGGTGCCGGGCGCTGCCCTGGCTGCGGCAGGTCGACGCGGCCGTGGCGGCGGGGGCGGCCCCGGACCGGCAGCCGGCCCCGGCTCCCGCGCCGTCCGCGCTGGAGGGGCTGGCCTCGATGGAGCGTCAGGTCGCGGCGCTGGTCATGGAGGGCGCGACCAACCGGGAGATAGCCGGGCGGCTGTTCATCAGCGTCAAGACGGTCGAGGCGACGCTCACCCGGGTCTACCGCAAGCTGGGGATCCGATCCCGGGTCGACATCGTCCGACTGGCGGCGGGGCGGCACGTCAAGTAGCGGCGTCGGCCGCACTCGACCGAGGGTTTTCCCTGCCCCAACTCCCTTAGGGGGTTCCCTCATTGGGACGGATGGGCGCCCGGCTCTAGCTTAGTCACGTGCCGCTCGCCGGGCACACGGGGGTCTGTCCCGAGGCCCCCGTGCTCCACCCCACCCGCGCGACCCCCCACCGGCAACCCCTTGAGGAGACTCATGTTCGGGCTCACCCGTGCCAGAAAGACCGCCGCCGCCGTCGCGGCGACCGCTGCCGCCGCCGCGACCGCGCTGCTCACCGCCCCCGCCGCCGTCGCCGCCCCGCAGCCCATCGTCGGCGGTACGACGACCACCACGACCGCGTACCCGTTCATCATGCAGATCACGGACGCCTCGCAGGACCAGTTCTGCGGCGGCACCCTGGTCTCCCCGACGAAGGTCGTGACCGCCGCGCACTGCATGGTCGGCGAGACCACCAGCAGCGTCCGCGTGGTCGGTGGCCGCACGTACCTCAACGGCACCAACGGCACGGTCAGCCGGGTCAGCAAGATCTGGATCCACCCCGACTACTCGGACGTCACCAACGGCGACGACGTGGCCGTACTGACGCTGTCGACGTCGATGCCGTACACCACCGCGAAGTACGTCTCCTCCTCGCAGACCTCGGTGTACGCCCCCGGCACCACGGCCCGCGTCCTCGGCTGGGGCACCACCTCCCAGAACGGCAGCTCCTCCAACCAGCTGCGGACCGCCACCGTCCCGACCGTGTCCGACTCCAGCTGCGGCAACTCCTACGGCTCCGACTTCGTGGCGAGCGACATGGTGTGCGCCGGATACACCTCCGGCGGCGTGGACACCTGCCAGGGCGACAGCGGCGGTCCCCTGCTCATCGGGGGCGTCCTGGCAGGGATCACTTCCTGGGGCGAGGGCTGCGCGCAGGCCGGCTACCCGGGCGTCTACACCCGGCTGACGACCTTCTCCAGCCTGGTGACCGCGCAGGTCAACTCGTAGCGGCGGCAGGGACAGCAAGGACTCCTGAGTACCCCTCAGGTAAGTAAGCCAGGGGGCGTTGCGGGCCTCCACGAGCGGCCCGCAACGCCCCCTCTCCATGCGCCCGGTCAGGCGCGGGTCACGGGATCACGGTCCCGAAGCGGATGTCGTACGACTCCTGGTGCAGCACCTGGAGCATGCGGGCGCCCTCCTCTGTCACCTCGTCGCGCTGGGCCCGGGTGAGGCTGTCGAACGGCTCGACGACCAGGGCGCCGTCGAGCAGCCGCCAGACGCCGGCCAGGAAGCCGTCGACGAGGAGCGGGCAGTAGAAGGTGTTCGCCTGCCAGGTGCGGCCGTGGCGCGCGGGCGGCACCACGCGGGTGCGGTCGGCGTGCGAGAGCAGCAGATTGTCGAACTCGGGCAGGAAGCGGGGCGGGGCCGGGGTCTCCGGGTCGGGGCGGGGCGCGTCGGGGAGGTCGAAGAGTTCGACGCCGCTCTCGTCCCGGAAGGCGACCAGCTGCGGGCGGAGCCGCTCGAACACGGGGCGCATCCGGGTCAGACCGGACCAGGTCTGCATGTCCTTCACCGAGGCGGGGCCGAAGGCGCCGAGGTAGCGCAGTACGGCGCTCTCCGGGGTGGCGGCCGGTTCGGCGGGGCGGCCCAGCCAGTGCTCGGCGGTGGTGAGGGCGACCTGCGCGCTTCTGCCCCACAGCCCGCGCGGGGTGACCTGGACCAGCGGGAGCGTGCAGCGGGCGGCGACGGCGAGGGCCTGCGGGTCGGCGTCCGGCCACTCGGCGATCAGGGCCTCGCGCAGCTGCCGCATGGTGCGCGGCTCGGCCTCGACCAGCTCGCGGGCGACCGTGGCGAGCCGCTCCAGGTCGACGCCGACGAGGCCCTTGCGGAAGATCCTGATCTCCCGGTCGCGGGCGGGCTGGACCAGCGGCCGCAGGGTGAGGGCGTCGTCGCCGGTGTGCAGATGGATGGTCGAGCGCAGGGTGACGATCCGGACCGCCGCGCGGTCGGCGAGCAGCCCGGCGAGCTCCTCGGGGCGGAAGCCGTCGAGGCGGGCGGCGAGCGCGTAGTAGGGCGGCTTGACCTCCTGGGCCTGCAGTCCGACGAGGTGCTCCACGGCCGCCTTCGCGGACAGCGGCGCGCGGCGCAGGAGCAGCTGCCGGTCGAGGGTGGCGCGGTTGAGGGCGCGGGTGCCGAGCACGGTCGTCGTCTGGGTCATGCTCCGCACGCTAGCGCCGCTTGCGGACAGCCTCGGTCCGCAACTCTCGCCGCATCCTCGCCCGCCTACCCCGTCCCGATGCCGTTTGCCCCGTATACCCTGGCGATTATCCTGACGATTCTGGCGATCCTGGCCAACGATCACACCGCCGCAGGCCGACCAGGGAGGTGCCCCATCGCCTGGAAGAACTCGTCGAAGAGGTCCGGCTGGCGACGCGCCCTTCCCCCACAGCCGCCGCAGACCGATCCGCCGCCCGTCCCCGATCCGCCGGCCGCCCAGCCCACCGAGATCGGCAGCGTGGTCGAGGCGGCGCTGTACGAGGACGGCGTGCGGGTCTCCTCCCCCGCGACCCTCGCCGACACCTACCGCGAACTGCGCGAGAAGCCGTCCGGCATGGCCTGGATCGGGCTGGCCCGGCCCACGGAGAGCGAACTCCTCTCCCTGGCCGCGGAGTTCGATCTGCACCCGCTGTCCGTCGAGGACGCGATGGAGGCACACCAGCGGCCGAAGCTGGAACGTTACGGCGACACCCTCTTCGTCGTCCTGCGGGCGGCGCGCTACCTCGACGCGCCAGAGGAGGTCGAGTTCGGCGAGCTGCACGTCTTCGTCGGCCCCGACTTCGTGATCACGGTCCGCCATGGCGCGGCCCCCGACCTGTCGGCGGTGCGCCGCCGCATGGAGGAGACGCCGGAGCTGCTGAAGCTCGGCCCGGAGGCGGTGCTGTACGCGATCCTCGACGCGGTGGTCGACGGCTACGCGCCGGTCGTCGCGGGCGTCCAGAACGACATCGACGAGATCGAGACCGAGGTCTTCCGCGGCGACCCGGAGGTCTCGCGCCGCATCTACGAGCTCTCCCGCGAAATGGTCGAGTTCCAGCGCGCCACCCGACCCCTGGTCGGGATGCTGCACGGCCTGATGGCGGGCTTCGCCAAGTACGGCACGGACGAGGAACTCCAGCGCTACCTACGGGACGTGGCCGATCACGTCACCCACACCAGCGAACGCGTCGACGGCTTCCGCCAGGCGCTGACCGACATCCTGACGGTGAACACGACTCTCGTGACCCAGCAGCAGAACGCGGAGATGCGGGCGCTCGCGGAGGCGGGGTTCGAGCAGAACGAGGAGATCAAGAAGATCTCGTCGTGGGCGGCGATTCTGTTTGCTCCCACGCTGGTTGGAACTATCTACGGCATGAACTTCGAGCACATGCCCGAGTTGGACTGGAGCTTCGGATACCCCTTTGCGATCGGCCTGATGGGGGTGGTTTGCGTCAGTTTGTACGTGATTTTCAAGCGACGGGACTGGCTCTGAGTCCCTCTTACCGAGCTCAGCTCTTGTGCGGCCTTTGCTCTCGCACCGGTCACGGATCGGGGCGAAATCAGCCCTGGGGAGCCTCTGGGGAGAAGTGATGCGGGTGATCTCCTCTACCTGCCTCCGTTGCACATCTGACCAGCACTTTTACGCACTTTTACCCTCCAGAAGCCGCTGGGGAGAATCCGGGGAGAATCAGCCGACGGCACGGGCCCTGCGCCAGCGACTCCATGGCTGTCCCGTTCCCCGCCAAGGCTGTCGTCGAGCGCCGTTGCCGCATCCGCAACGGACACAGACAGTGACATTGACTCCTTAGTTGAAGCCACAAGCCCCCGACCCTTTGCGGCCGCCATAATGGAGGCATGGCCTCCCACCCGCAGCACACCGGACCCGGGCCGAGGAATCTCTCGGGCGCAGACGCCGAGGACCTCGCGCTGTACCGGGAAAAGTTCCAGCGCCGTCTACCGGAGTCACTGGACGAGCTGCACGGACCGACCCACGGCGTCGTGGAGCTGCCGCTGCACCTGGCATGGTCCGGGATGACGTCGTACGACCTGGACAAACCTCGTCAGCGCATGGGCCTGTACCGCACCGTTCTGCACGAGGGCCTGCACGACGACCTGCCCCGCTACCTCAACCGGGACCTACTCCTCGAGCTGTGGCCCGTACTGCGCACCCTCGTCGGCCGCACCGTGCGTACCGTGTGGGAGGACGCCTTCCCCCAGCTCGCCTCCCGCACCCGGGCTGCCGCGTGACGGACATGCCGGAGCTGCACACGCGGCTCCTGGCCGATGTGATCGCCCTCGGTTCGCCGTACCCGTTGGTCCTCACCGGCGGATACGCCGTGCGGGCGCACCGCCTCGTCAACCGCCCCAGCCAGGACCTCGATGTCGCCACCGAGAACCCGGCACCCATGGCCGACATCGCAGCCGCGCTCTGCAGCGGCCTGACAGCCCGGGGCTGGAAGGTACAGGCGCTGGAGACTGCCCCACTGTCCGCCCGCTTCACCGTGACGGACCCCACCACCGGGCAGGAGTGCGAAGTCGACATCCTCAAAGAGATCTTCTGGCGGCCCGTCGCCCAGAGCCCGTACGGGCCTGTCCTCGCCGAGGAGGACGTGATCGGGACCAAGGTCCGTGCCCTCGCCGACCGCGGGGCGCCCCGCGATCCGATCGACGTGTTCGCCGCGTCCCGCCGCTGGACGAATGCCGAGTTGGAGGAGTTCGGCCGACGTCACGCCCGCGGTCGTTTCGAGCACGAGGACCTCCAGGCGAACCTCAGCGGAGCCGAGTGGACCGACGACGAAGCCTTCGCCACCTACGGCCTCGACGATGCCACCATCACCACTCTGCGCACGTGGGCCTTGGAGTGGGCTGATGACCTCGCGAGCCGCCTCCTCGAAGTGTCCGACGACCCGGACACCGACTGATCGCACCGGCCAAGACGGCATCTGCAAGCCGGCGCCGACGGACTGCGCCGCCGACGGCACGCTCTACATGATCCGCTCCAGCGGACGCCGCCCCCCTCCTGCCCGGCGCCGAGAACGGCTTGGTGAGTACCGAGCGCCGGTCCCAGCCCAACTCCTGTACCAGCAGCTGTCGTACGGCCTGAACGAGCTGGCCAACCCGACAGCGGCCGGGCGCGTGGGGCCCGCGCCTCGGATCAGGGCGCCTTCGGACGTGACAGCCATGGAACTGACGTCGGGCCGAGCGTGAGATCGGGCCCGCTGAAGGGTGTCGCACAACATGCATCTGACACCCCATCGGAACGGGTGTCAGATGAACTTCACCAGCGTCAAGGTATCGCCCCTAACGCCCACACCACACATGACGCACGCCAGCAAAACCGCAGGTCAGGAACCCTTTGCGGACGGTTCGAGGATTGCGACTGTCCTACTCGTATGTCTCCCTGTAGCGAGCACGATGCCTACGATCACCTTGTCCCGCCCCGTTCACCTCGCTGAGCGACAGAAGCGAGGCGCCGTTGTTCCACAAACCGAGATGGTCGCGGTGCACCGCGATGACGCCGTTCTGTACTGCGGTCCGCTCGGACGGTCCGGTGAAGTACGTAGTTGTAACGAAGATCGCCACGTCGGCCTTGAAGTGAACCCTTGAGCCCAGAAGGTCTCGGACCTCGCGGCTCGGAATCCTGCTCTTCGGTGAGTAACGCTTGCACTGAATCACCATGCTCCGGCCGTCCGGCAGACGCCCCAGCACGTCCGCGCCATCGTCGTGCGAGCCGCCGACCCGGCGAACCTCAGTGCATCCGTCGCGTCGGCACAGACCCACGACGAAGTCCTCGAATTCACCACCCGACATCGCGTCCACTTCGATGAGGGATCGGCGGCCGGCCTTGAGTGCCTCCTCCTGCCGCCACTGGTCATCGCGCCCTTTTACAGATCGATTGATACGCCACAGCCACCACCCGCCGGAGATACTCCCGACGAGAACGAACCCACCGATGAGGTACGGCCAGATCACATGCCAGGACACGACCAGTAGAACGAGGCAGGCGACACCACCGATCAAGCTCAACTTGAGCCGCTGCTCTCGGCGTTTCCGAGCGCCCGACCGACGTCGACTCCGCACCGCCATCCAAGCCCTCCCCACGTCCTGAGCAGCAGTCTCGGCAGGCGTGGAGACTCCCGGTAAGGGCACAGATCAGCCAGTGGCTGATGTCTTTACGGCGGCGACGCCACCGCACGGGAGACAGCGGACTGGTACGCACCCGGACATGCGTTCGCATCGCTTACCCACGCGCTGATCGGGGCAGCAGGTCGAATCGGCCTATGCGCCACGCATATCGCGCCATTCTCTTGAAGCGCGTTGTCCAGTCTGTCCGGCAACCCCGCCTGGAGCGCATGACGCAGGAGCAGCGGTCCGCGCTGCAGGCGTATCGCGCCCACATGGCCTCGTACGGCAAGGGCAAGGGCCGCAGCGCGGGCCGCTACCGTGCCGCAGCGCACGACGCCATGCGGACGGCGCAGGGCGCGGTCCCGGCGTGGGTCATGCCCATCTCGCAGGTTGCCGAGATGGTGGCGCCCGAGCGGGACGCATTCGACGTGGTCATCGTCGACGAAGCGAGCCAGGCCGGCATGGACGCACTGTTCCTGATGTGGCTCGCCCCTCGCGTGATCGTCGTGGGGGACGACAAACAGTGCGCGCCCTCGCTCAGCGGCATGGGCCGTCACCAGGCGATCCACGACCGGCTCATCTCCCACCTGCCGGACATGCCTCCGAGCCTGCGCACTCTCTACGGCCCCGCCACCAACCTCTACCAGCTGCTGTCCACGTTCTTCCCGAAGGTGATCCGGCTGGAGGAGCACTTCCGGTGCATGCCCGAGATCATCGGCTGGTCCTCCCGGGCCTTCTACAACAACAAACTGCAGCCACTGCGCCAGTACGGCGGTGACCGCCTCGACCCGCTCGTGACGCACTTCGTCGACGGGGCCGTCACCCAGGGACGCGACAGCCGACTCCGTAACCCGAAGGAAGCCGAGACCATCGTCGACTGCTTGGCCCAGCTGGTGGAGGATCCCGCCTACCGGGACAAGACCATGGGCGTCATCGCCCTTCAAGGGCCGGTGAGCCAAGTCAAGCTCCTGGAACAGCTGATCAACGAGCGCATTCCGGCGCCTGTGCGCGAACGGCACCAGATACGTGTGGGCAACCCCGCATCGTTCCAGGGAGACGAACGCCACGTCATCCTGCTGTCGATGGTCGCGACCAACCCGCCACGCATCGCGGGCGGCGCACGCAGCGAGCGACAGGCGTACAACGTCGCCGCGTCCCGCGCCCAGGACCAGATGCGGCTCTTCTACTCGGTGCCGCCGGACCGCCTGAAGTCCGGAGACCTCCGCCTCAACCTCCTTGCCTACATGGAGAACCCACCCGCAGCGCTGGCCAACTCCGACGACCTCGGGAAGGTGTCGAGCGAGGTCCCGCAGAAGCCGTTCGAATCGCTCTTCGAGCAGCACGTCTACCTGCGTCTGAAAGCCCGCGGGTACCACGTCATCCCGCAGTACCCGGCAGGAAGCAAGCGCATCGACCTCGTCGTTGTGGGGGCGCGGGGGCGCCTGGCCGTGGAGTGCGACGGCGAGCGGTACCACTCGACGCCCGAACAGATCCGGCACGACCAGCAGCGTGATCGCGAACTCCAGAGGGTCGGCTGGACGTTCTGGCGCATCCCCGAAAGCGAATTCCGGTTCGACCCCGAGGAGGCCCTGACCGGCCTGTGGGAGGAACTGAACCGGCTGGGCATCCGTCCGGCCACGTCCGACGCCGGCGACTGGTCTCATGCCACGCCCACATCCTCGTGCCCCGGAGTGAAGTGGACCCCCCTCGACCTCTCTACCGACGAGGAGCTGACCGAGGACCTGTCGGAATCCTCCGATGGCCCGGACGCGGTCGATCCGGTCGCTGCCCTCGACACGCAGGAGACGACGAAACCGAAATCCCCAGTACGGAAGGGTCGGCATGACCACGCAGTCCCCACTCGGCGTCCTGGACGTCAACACGTTGCAGGAACTGGCCCGCGTCATCTGCGGCGACGACCACCTCTACTACCGCAAGGGCTATGAAATCGCGCAGTTCCTGGAACGTGCCGGCTGGCAGCAGGTTCCGGAGTACGACGGTTACCGCATGGACTGGACCCTGGCCCGTCTGACCGAACGCCGGGACGACCCCACGGAGTTGGCGAAGGTCTTGCTCCGGCTCGCCGACCCACGCGAGTACCTCGACGAACCCGAGCAGCTCCCCGCCGTCGTCTCCGCCGTCAACGCCTTCCTCATCCACGAGGGCGTACGCCTGGAGAATCCCGGCGGCCGTCCCCGCCTCATCGCCTGCGACCCCTCTCTCGCCCACCCGGGCAACCAGGGCCCGGTCGAACTCAGGGCAGCCATGTCAGACCTCATCAACGACCAGAAGATGGCCGGGCTCCTCCAGCACCGCTTGGACGAGGCACGCACCTGCTACGCCAACGGCGCTCACGTAGCGTCCATCATCATGCTCGGCAGCCTCCTCGAAGGCGTCCTGGTCCACGTGGTCCAGGAACGCGACGCATCCCTGCTCGGCAACAAGTCGCCGGACAATGTCAGCCTGGACACCCTGATCAAGACCTGCCACGAGGCCGGATGGATCGGCTCCGACGTCGAACGCTTCTGCCACGAACTGCGCAGGTACCGCAACTTCGTCCACCCACGCGCTGAGATTCGCGAGGCTCACGCTCCGGACCGCGACACTCTGAACATGTGCTGGCCTGTGGTCAACGCGGTTCTGAACGACCTCGCCGACTCACAGCCCAAGACAACCTGACCAACGTAAACCAGCTCCGCCCCGTGCCCAGAATCGTCAGACGAGTCTGGGCACGGGGCTGTCCGGCATCCGCTGCACAGACGGCCCCCAACCCACATACAACGCGGGGCCCGCTGGGTCATTCGCTGACGTCGACGCCGTAGCCCTGGGCCAGGTCGGCCAGACCATGGTCGTAGCCCTGCCCCACGGCACGCAGCCGCCAGCCGTCGCCACGGCGGTAGATCTCGGCGAGGATCATGGTGCGCTCGGTGGTTGCGGCGTCGAGGGTGGCCCGTGCGATTGAGGCCGCGCCGACCCCGCTAGTCACAGTGATCTCGACGGCGCCGACGTCGGAGAATGTCGCGGCGCCGTCAATCGCGGCGGCAACGACGACCCGGCGGATTTCCGGCGGCAGACGCTCCAAATCGGCGGTGACAGCCTGCTCAGTCGGGCCGTCCATGGCAAGCCGTACGGTGCCGTCCGGATGCTCGGGTGCGCCGTAGAAGACGAAGTCCCGCTTGAGGATCTCCACGTCCTCGCGCAGGCGGCGGTTCTCCCGCCGCAGTTGGGCCAGTTCCTCGCGTTCGCTGCCGGTCAGGCCGTCGCGCTCGCCCGCGTCGACCTCGGCCTGCTTGAGCCAGTCGCGCACTGCGGTCTCGGTCAGGTCGAAGTCTTTGGCGACCTGGCCGACCGAGCGGTCCCCGCGTCGGCACAGTTCGACGATCTCGGCCTTGAACTCCGGCGTGAACGAGCGGCGAGGACGCGGCTTCTTCTTCCCGATGCTCTCCATGATGGACATCACCCTTCCGGGGCCGAAGCCCCGGATCTTCGATGCCCGTCAAAGAGGATCAAGCCCAGTACCAGGCGGCGGGTGCGGACGAGCTTTTCCTGACCAGTGGCTCCCTGGTCATGACCTCGATACCGCTCGCCAGCCTGCTGGTACGGCAGCGGCGTGGGTGGGGACGTCTCGGCTTCGACGGCGTTCTGCTCATCACGGTCTACGCCGTCACTGTCGCGGCCCTGGCCGTCTGACGTACCGTCCGCACCCCACGAGTGCTTCCACCCGAGCGCGGATCCCGGCCAACCGGCCCAGTGAGATCGTCGCCCGCACAGCAGCCGCCTCCTTGGTGCCCGGCGCTCGCCACTGCCTTCATGCGCCACGCCATGGCCCACCGCGAGCCGCCGACGGGCCGGGCCTCAACACGCCTGTCACGAATCAGGTGCTGCCGGTGGATCACCCGGGCACAGCCGTCGCACCAGCACTACGTTCGGACCGTCGGCTCAAGCAGCGGACGTTCCGGACGACGCGCCGCCGCCTGCACGGTGCTCGTGTTTGCGCGGCCGCGCGACGGGCACCCCGTGGCGCATGGGCACGCGGGACGCCCGAGCGTCCGGCACCAGGCATCGGCGGAAGCCCCCACGCGTTGCGGTGCTTCTGGCCGCGCTGCTGCTCGCCGGGTGCGTGGTGTCCGAGGACCGCGACGACCGGGGTGACGGGCAGATCTCTCGGACGGCGGCGCGCGAGGTACCGCTCAGGGTGCAGGAGCAGTTCGGCCAGACGCTGGCGTTCGTCCCGGTGCGCATCGAAGGCCAGGGGCCGTTCATGTTCGCCCTGGACACCGGTGCTTCCATGAGCGTCGTCGACGACGACATCGCAAACCGGGTCGGCCTTGACCGCACCGGCGAGCGCCGCTCGGTGAGCGGGATCCTCAGTACTGGAGAGGTCCCCGTTGTCGAGGTAACCCACTGGGAGGTCGGTGACCTGCGTCTCGCGCCAGGTGAACTCACGGTCATCGATCTCTCGCCGCCCCGGGGTGGCGAGACGATGCAGGGTCTGCTCGGTTCGGACGTGCTCAGCGACTTCGGCTCGATCACCATCGACTATGACGAAGGCGTCCTCGAAATCCCCGCGCCGTGACGACGCACCACGCTGCCGCCCTGAGCACTCTGCCGGTGAGAGCCTGGTGCACCTGCCTGTCATCGGTCCGACAACGCGGGCCTCATCGGCGCATGACCGATCCGTACCTCTTCGGGTCGACGCCCGGGCACTCGGAGGTAGATCCTGAAATAGACACACTTGGGGCGTTTGTGCGATGTAAAGGGGCATCGACATGGAATGGTGGACCTGGCTCATCATCGCTCTCGCGATCCTCGCGGCCATCGCCGTCTGCATAGTGGCGCTCCAGGCGCGGCGCAGATCCGGTGGGGTGATAGCGCAGAACCGCCGGCCTCCGGGTGAGGGAGGTCAGACGCTGTGACCGCCGCCTATATGCGAGCAAGCGAGATCACCCAGCACCCCGTGGTCACCTTGACGGGGGAGGACATCGGGCAGGTCAAGGACCTCGTCTTCGACGCCACCACGGGCAGCATCCGATGCTTCACCCTCGCAGGCCGCGGCCTGCTGGCGGGTCCGCTCCATCGAGCTCTGCTGTGGAAGAACGTCCACGGCCTGGGCCGGACGCGGTCATGGTGCGCGACGAGAGCGCGCTGGAGGACGACGAAACCGCCGCCGGGCGAGGTGAGAAGGAGCGGGCCGGGGGCAATGTGCTTGGTGTCGCGATCTCGACCCGTAGCGGCACACGACTGGGTACCGTCACCGACGCCATCGTCGCGGTCGGCCGGGAGCCGGCGGTCGCGGGCTACGAGGTCGAGACCGCCGAGCGCCAGCGCGTTCTGCTGCCGGTCGCCGGCCCTGTCGCCGTCTCCGGCGAACGCGTACTCGTCCCGGACGCCACCGCACAGCACAGCGCGGGTGACCTGGCAGGGTTCGACACCGCCCTGGACCACCTGCGCAGCCGCCTCCAGCAGCACCCCCAGGAGGGTTGACCCATGCTGTTCACCAGGGCACAGGGCAGGACCGTGATGGACCTCGCGACCGCCCAGACGGTCGGAACGGTCGAGGCGTGCACCGTAGCCCCCTCACCGGCGCGCCTCGCCGGTCTGCGCCTGAAGACCCGGGGCCGCGGACACCACACCCTTTCATGGGAAGACGTCCAGTCGTTCGGCCCGGACGAGGTAACCGTCGAAGGGGCCGACCGGATCCGCGACGAGAAGGACATCGACCCCAGCCATCACGCCCACGCGGTGCACGACCCCATCGGGAAGACCGTACTGACCGACACAGGAGTCAGGAAGGGCACCGTGACCGACATCGACTTCGACGAGCAGTCGGGAAGCATCTTGCACCTGATGACCCCTGACGAGCAGATTCCGGGCGACGCACTTGTGGGAGTCGGCAGCTACGCGGTTGTCGTCACCGCCCCGAAGTGACGAGCAGCACTGGAAGGCCGCAGCTCGGCCGCCAGGAGGGTACGGGAGCTCTCCACCCCGCACGCCTCCAGTTACGGGCGCGCTACCACGGTGATCTCCTCATGCGGTCGACCGTGCCTGAGGGGTTGAGTTCGTGTACGAGGTTCCGCTGTGGCTCTGGACCGTGTTCGCCGTCACCATTGTGGTGGCCTTGGCAGTCGATCTGCTGGTCAACCGTAAGGCGCACGTCATCGGCTTGCGGGAGGCCACTGCCTGGAGCGGGGTCTGGGTGGGCCTGGCGGTCGTCTTCGGCGTGGTTGTCTTCCTCGTGGTGGGCACCACCCCCGGCGTCGAGTACACCACGGCGTGGCTGCTGGAGAAGAGCCTGTCGGTCGACAACCTCTTCGTCTTCGCACTCATCTTCGGCTACTTCCAGGTACCCCGCGAATACCAGCACCGCGTGCTGTTTCTCGGCGTCCTGGGCGCCCTGGTCTTCCGCGGCCTGTTCCTCGCCGCCGGCGTGGCGATCGTCAGCCGCTTCACCGCCGTCCTGTTCCTCTTCGGCGCCTTCCTCTTCTACAGCGCGTACAAGATCGTCACCAAAGAGGAGGACAGCGTCGACCCCGGCAAGAGCATCGCCGTACGGCTGCTGCGCAAGGTCATCCCCGTCCGGGACGACTACGCCGGGAACCGGTTCTTCCTCAGGGAGAACGGCAAGCTCGTCGCCACCCCGCTGCTCGCCGTCGTCGCCGCGGTCGAGGGCGCCGACCTGGTCTTCGCCATCGACAGCGTGCCCGCCGTCCTGGGCGTCAGCAGTGATCTCTTCATCGTCTACACCAGCAACGCCTTCGCCATCCTGGGCCTGCGCGCCCTGTACTTCCTGCTCGCCGACCTGCTGGACCGCTTCCACTACCTCAGCAAGGGCCTGGCGCTGATCCTCGCCTTCATCGGCGTCAAGCTGATCCTGCAGGCATCCCACGAGATCGTCAGCACCAGCATTCCGGAGGTGCACTCGCTCGTCAGCCTCGCGGTGATCGTCACCGTCCTGATCGCCTCCGTCGTACTCAGCGTGCTGCGACCCGCGCGCTCAGGCCACGCCGATACGCCACCCGACGGCAAGACCTGACGCAGCGAACCGCACCGAAGAACGACCTGACCACCCAGCCCCGAGGGCAGCGCACCGGTCGGCCTCCCACCACGCGTGAGGCATCCGGGTGCGGGTACCCGGTCTCCCGCAGGCGGGGAAGCGTCAGGGCGTTCACGTCCGCCCGGCGCCACCGCACCACAGGCACCGGACCGGGCCACACCCCTACATCGGATCCGCTTGTTCGACGCCGAGGTGACCCATATGAGTTCCCCGGACGACGCACACGCGTTCGCTCTCATCGAGCAACGCCTGGCCGAGGACGACCCGACCCTTGCACGACGTCTCGACACGCTCGAACAGCAGTTCCCCGACGCAGCCGACGCCGATCAAGGCACGGACGACGGGCGCCGGGGCCCGGGCACGGACGAGGCGGAGCCTGACGAGGCCGCGAGCCGTGAAACAGCCCTCCACGGCGATGCGGAGCGCTCATGGACGGTCAAAGTCGCCGTAGCACTCGCGGCCATGGCCGGCATCGGGCTGCTGCTCGCAGCGATCCTCTCGGCGCACGCGGACGATGAAAGCGAGACGTCCCAGCCGCACGGGTCGGCTCCCTCCACATCCGCGCCCGTGCTTGGGGACCGGGCCGGGGCAGGCAGGCCGTGAGGGATCTCGCGTGGAGAGGAGTCGAGATGGCTGACGTTAAGCCTGTCATTGTCGGCGTGGACGACGCCGACGACCAGGACGACCTTGTGCGCTACGCAGCCCATCAGGCCGTGATGCGTGGAGTCCCTCTGCACGTTGCCCACGCCGTAGTGCTGCCCGGCCCCTTCGGTTGGAAGAGGGAGGAGGAGGCCGGGCAGGGCTCCCCCGCGCAGCGGGGGACGGCAGTGGTGGACCGGTTCGAGGCCGTGGCCCGGTCGGCGTTCCCCGTCCTGACCGTCGCGGGCGAAGTGCACTTCGGTGATCCCGCCTCGACGCTTGTGGTGCGCTCGGCGGAGGCGTGCCTGCTGGTGCTGGGGCATCGGGGCCGTGGCGGCTTTCCTCGCCTGGCGCTGGGCTCGGTGAGCCTTCAGGTCGCCACACACTCCCGGTGCCCCGTGCTCGTGACGCGTCCCGGCCCGCACCGCGGAGCGTCACGAGAGCGCGTCGTGGCCGGCGCCGACCTCGTGCACTACTCGCCGGAGACGATGGAGTTCGCTTTCGCGGAGGCCGACCGCCGCTCAGCCCACCTGCACGTCGTGCATGCCTTGCACCGGACTGCGCTGCTGCCCGGTCCGGGCAGCGTCACCACAGCCGAACGCGAGGTGCGCGAGACCGAGGACGGTGCCCGGGGTCTGATTGAGGAACGGATCGCTGAGCTTCGCGGACAGCATCCGCAGGTGCCGGTCGAACTGCACATCGCTTGGGTGCGCCCGGCGACGCGCTTGACGGAGTTGTCGGAGGAGGCCGATCTGCTGGTGGTCGGCTCACGCGGCCGCACCGGCCTGCGCCGACTGCTCCTCGGCTCGGTGAGCAGCGAAGTCCTGCACACGGCCCGCTGCCCCGTCGCCGTCGTACCCGCTGTGGATGACTGACGACCTCACTCCGTCGGCCGGAGTGCCCTGGAAGACCCGTATCTCGCTGGTCCTCCCCCCGGCGGCTTCGGGGGCGCGAAAGGCACTTCACCGTGTGGCAGGACGCGGCCCCGCGTCCTCGGGTCCGCAGCCCGCAGCCCGTAGCCCGCAGATCGCGCTCACCCACCAGCAGATCGCCGCCCTCGCCCGAACCTCCCGCGAGACCACCACCAAGGTCCTGCGGGACTTCGCCGACCGGTACCTGATCCGCCTCACCCGCGGCCGCATCACCGTCCTCGCCCCGGACCGGCTCGCCGACCACGCGGGCTGACGTCACCGAACCGTAAGCACCGCAGCCCGGCCCGACCGCTCCCGGCTCGGCTTACAGTTCAGCAGACTGACGACCACCAGGAGTTGCCCATCATGCGTGCCCGTCTGCTGTTCCCGACTCTTCTGGCCGCCGCCGCGCTCAGCCTGGCCGGCTGCGGCACCCAGGACAACGCGTCCTCCAGCGGTGCCGCAGCGGCGGCCAGTCCGTCGGCCTCCGACTCCTCGGCAGCGGGGCGCGACGGGTCCGGAAGTGCGGCGGTCCCCGAGGCGCTCCAGTTCACCGGCATGACCGTGGACGGCAAGCCCTTCGACGCGGCCACGCTGGCGGGCAAGCCCACCGTGCTGTGGTTCTGGGCACCGTGGTGCCCCACCTGCAAGGCCCAGGGCCCCGAAACTGCCAGGGTCGCCGCCGAGTTCGGGGGCAAGGCGAACGTGATCGGGGTGGCCGGACTCGACAAGCCTCAGGCCATGAAGGACTTCGTCGCCGACACCAAAGTGGACACTTTCCCGAACGTGTCCGACGAGGCTGGGGAGGTCTGGAAGAAGTTCGAGATCACCCAGCAGAGCGTCTACGTGATCCTCGACAAGGACGGCAGGACCGTCTTCACCGGCAGTCTCCCGGCCGGCAAGGGACTCGCCGACAAGCTCAGCCCGCTCATCGGCTGAACCATCATGTCCGACCTGCCCCTCGCCCTGGCCCTGACCGCAGGGATGCTCGCCGCCGTCAACCCCTGCGGCTTCGCCCTCCTGCCCGCCTACCTGTCCCTGCTCGTCCTGGGTGACGATTCCCCCACCCGCACGGCCGCCGTGGTCCGCGCGCTGATGACGACCGCCGCGATGAGCGCCGGATTCACCGCCGTGTTCGCCCTGTTCGGCCTCGCCATCGCCCCCTTCGCCGGACAGGTACAGCAACACCTTCCCTGGTTCACCATAGGCTTCGGTCTCCTCTGAGCTGCCCCGAGTTTCGTAGAGTCCGATCTTGATTGGTTCAGGCGGACTGCGGGGTTTGCTCCTGGCTGCGCCAGAAGGCTTCCTCGTACTCGGCCGGCGGCACGTAGTCGAGCGCGGAGTGAAGACGCTCTTCGTTGTACCAGGTGATCCACTGGAAGATCGCCCGCTCGACCTGGTCGACGTCCTTCCAGGGTCCCTGCATCTCGATCAGCTCGGCCTTGAAGGTGCCGTTCAGCGCCTCGGCCATCGCGTTGTCATACGAGTCCGCGACGGAGCCGACGGAGGCTGAGGCGCCGATGTCGGCGAGCCGGTCGGTATACCGAATTGATACGTATTGCGACCCGCGATCGCTGTGGTGTATCAGTCCGGAGTCCTTCTTGATCCGACGCCGCCAGAGCGCCATCTCCAGGGCGTCCAGAGGGAGTTCGGTCCGCATGTGGTTCGCGACCTGCCAGCCGACGATCATCCGCGAGTACACATCCAGGACGAACGCCACATACGCCCATCCCGACCAGGTGCGGACATACGTCATGTCCGCGACCCACAGCTGATCGGGCCGGGAGGCGGTGAAGTCGCGGTCGACCAGGTCCGGCGGACGCGGCGCCGACGGTTCCGGAATCGTGGTCCGACGCCGCCGGCCACGGATGACGCCCTCCAGGCCCAGCTCGGCCATCAGCCTCTCGACGGTGCAGCGGGCCACCCCGTGGCCCTTGCGCCGAAGCGCGCGGGTGATCCGGCGGGCGCCATAGGTGCCGCCCGACTCCGCGTGGACCTCCTCGATCAGCGGCATGAGCTGCTCGTCCCGGAGCCGGCGGGCCGACTTCGGCCGCTTCTTGCGGGCGAAGTACGTCGACGGCGACAGCTCCAGCACCCGGCAGACGGGATCGACCCCAAGGCCCCTCTCGCGCAGGTGGTCGATCACCTGCTCGGCCTCGTCCGGGGACGGTCGATCTCCTGGGCAAAAAACACCGAGGCGGCTTTCAAGATCTCGTTCGCCCGCCGCAACTCCGCTACCTCTTTCCGGAGTTGCTTCAACTCGTCCAGCTCGGCGGTGGTGAGCCGGTCGTCCCGCTCGCCGCGGTCGGCCTCGGCCTGGCGGACCCAGCCTCGCAGGGCTTCCTTGTGGATGCCGAGGTCCTTCGCGACGTGCGCGATCGGGCGGCCGGTGGTGCGGACCTCGCGAATCGCGCGCTCGCGCAGTTCGTCCGGATATTTACGGGGTGCTGCCATGGTGCTGGTGGATCTCCTTCGCCAGGACCGTAACCCTGGCATCAGGGACTCCACAAATCTCAGTACAGCTCACCTCCTCACGCTCATCGGCAGCTGGCTCCTGGCCGGCCGCGACCTGCCCGCCCTACTCCCCAAACTCCGCCGCGCCCCCACCGTCACCCGTTCCGTGCCGTCAATGGCCCTGTTCGGCGCCGCCTACGCCATCGCCTCCCTCGGCTGCACCATCGCCCCCTTCCTCGCCATCGTCGTCTCCGCCTTCCGCAGCGGATCCACCCTCGAAGGCATCACTTTGTTCACGGCGTACGCGACCGGGATGGGCCTGATAGTCGGCACCGCCGCCCTCTCCATCGCCCTCACCCGCACCGCCCGCGTCGCCCGGCTGCGCCGCCTGGGCTCCGTCGCCGCCCGCACCGGCGGCGGCCTGCTGCTCCTGGTCGGCGCGTACGTCGCCTACTACGGCTGGTACGAGATCCGCGTCCAGCGCGCCCCCGCCACCCAGGACCCTGTCATCGACACCGCCGGCACGATCCAGCGCACCCTCGCTGACGCCCTGGACGCCGCCAGCCCTGCGGCGCTCGCCGTCCTCCTCGCCGCCCTGCTGATCGGGGGCGTGGCAATCCGCCTCCGACACCCGCGCAGGAGGAGCCAGGATTCGACAGAACCCGGCAGCGCGCCTGCCCCGTAGCCAGCCGCAGCCGGCTTCACCATGCGGCGTGCCATCGCGGAAGCCGCCCGCTCCCCTCTGACAACCACGTAGCGCGCGGCGAACGGGCGGGCCCACCCCCGGCGTCCTTCGCGGACCCGGGGGTGCGAGCCGTCTTCGCCACGCGCGGGGGCGCGGGTGCCTACAGGATCGCCGATGGTCTCGACACAGACGCGGTCCAACGCGATCCGAAGCCTCTGATCGGATTCAGCGATGTGACGCACCTGCACCTCGCGCTGTGGCGGGAGTGCGGGCTGGCGACCGTTCATGGCCCGTTCCTCACACACGGCGACGACGTCCTCGACAGCGGGACCGTGCAGGCGTTGCGACAGGCCTTGACCGAGACGGATCCTGTCACACTGCACGCCGATCCGAACGAGGCGACCGAAGCCGTCACCGTCGATGGCACGGCGACGGGCGTCCTGATCGGGGGGCTCCTCACCGCCCTCAGCACCGAGGCCGGTGCCGGGCTGCCTTCTCTCGACGGGGCCATTCTCTTTCTCGAACACCCCATGGGTGGCCTGCGCAACGTGGATCGGGCTCTGACCCAACTACGCCGCAGCGGGCAGCTGAACGGGCTTCGCGGCGTGGCTCTCGGTCAGTTCTTCGGGTTCGAGGGCGACGCGACAGCCTCCCAGGACGGCGGCTGGAGCATCGCTGATGTCCTGATGGAGCACTTCGGCGGCCTCGGCATCCCTGTTCTCGGCGGCCTGCCCGTCGGTCACCGTGCTCGGCCGGCCACTCTGCCCCTGGGCACAGACGCCGTTCTCGACGCCACGGCACGAACCCTCACAGTGGGCTCGGCGGTGACGTGACGGCAGGTTGCCTGGCAGCAGGTGAGTGCTGGGTTCACGCCTCGGTGACGGGTGCCGCTGACGCCTGGCGGAGTGGCGTGGTGGCTACGGGAAGCTCTCGCAGCGTGCGAACGGGGGAGCAGAAGACCGGGAGAAACGCGCCGGCCAGGCAGATCGCGCCCGTCCAGACCGTCATGCGTACGCCCACCGCCTGGCCGACGAGACCGCTGAGGGCGGAGCCGATCGCCAGGGCGCCGGTGAGCAGGAATCGGAAGGTGGCGTTCATGCGGCCGAGCAACGAGTCCGGGGTCACATGCTGGCGCAGGGCGACGCCGAGGACGTTGTCGATGCCCGTCTTGGTCATGGCTGCGAACCACCCGACGCCGGCCACCCACAGCCATGGCCCGTCGCCGATCAGCGCGACCGCAAGTGCGGCGGGTGCGAACCAGAGCCCGGCCAGCCCCAGGGTGCGGCCGTGGCCAAGGCGGGCGGCCAGGGGGCGAGCGAGGCGGGCGCCGAGCAGGATGCCCAGGCCGCCGGCCGCCCAGTACGCCCCGAGCGCCCCGGCGGGCAGGTGCAGTTCGCGGGTGAACAGCACTGGCAGCATGGCGTTGATCATCTGTGCGCCGAGGTTGGTGAGCGCCGCGGTGAGAGCCAGCGCGCGCAACTCGCGGCTGCCGAGGACATGTCGTAGCCCTTCGGATATCTCTGCCCGCAGCCGTCGCCGGTCAGCCGATGCCACGGAGGAAGCGTGTCGGGGCCTGATGCCCGTGAGGCCGACGGCGGAGCTGAGGTAAGCGACGGCCCCGCCGAGGATCGCCAGTGGAGCCGTGAAGAGCTGGACCAGGAAGCCGCCGGCGCCGCGGCCGGCGATGTTGGCGCCGGCCATCAGGCTCACGAGAGCGGCGTTCGCCGGCACCAGGCGCTTGCGGCCGACCAGTTCGGGCAGGACGCTCTGCGAGCCGACGTCGAAGAACACCGTGGCGCAGCCGTTCAGCAGCGCCACCGCGTACAGCTGCGGCAGCGACAGCACGCCCAGCCACCAGGCGACAGGGATCGAGGCGAACAGCACGGCGCGGGCGGCGTCGGCGGCCACCAACACCCGGCGGCTGGGCAGGCGGTCCACCCAGGCGCCCGCGGGCAGGCCGATGAGGAGGAAGGCAGCGGTGGACAACGCGGCCAGCGCACCCGCCTGGCCGGGGCCCGCGTCGAGGGCGGTGACGGCGAGCAGCGGGATCGCCACGTAGCCGACATTGCTGCCGAGGTGACTGAGGGCGCCCGCGGCGAAGAGAATGCGGAAGTCGCGCAGCCGCCACGGGGAATTCGGTGCTTCGGTCATGCGCTGTACGGTGCGCGACCGCCAACCGCTCCACCCATTGATTTACCCTGAGCTAAATGATCGAGATCACACTCGGCTTGGAAGACGTGGCTCGTACCCGCTTCGCGATCTCCCCCCTGTGGGAGGTGGTGGCCAGCGTCCGGGTGCTCAAGGGCGCGGACGAACATGGCCTGCATCGCACCTGGGCTCAACACGTGCGCCCGCGGCTGGCGGCGGCGGACCTCGACCTCAGCCCTCTGTTCGAACTCGTTCCGATGCCGACGCGCTCGCGCTGGGCCGGCCGCGTCCCGGGGTTCATCTGCCCTCCGCCCACAACGCCCCTGCCGTCACTGGACGTGGAGCTGGCCGCGGTCCGGGCCACCCCGCCGGAGCTGCTGCACACGACGGCAGAGGTGCCGCCCGCGCGGATGGCGGCGCTGCGTGCCGACCCGGCGGCCGAGCTCGGGCGATTGGCCGACGTGGTGGAGGCGTACTGGGACCTGGCCCTGGCACCGTACTGGTCACGGATCCTCACCCTGCTGGAGGGCGACATCCGCTACCGTGCCGGCCGCCTGGTCGAAGGCGGCGCCCAGCACCTGTTCGCAGACCTCGACCCACAGGTCACCTGGGCCGGAGGCACCCTGCGCCTGGAGCACCGCACCGTGCGCGGAGCGCGCCGACTCGACGGCCGTGGCCTGCTGTTGGTGCCGTCCGCCTTTGTGTGGCCGCGCGTGTTCTCCGTGCTCAACGAGCCCTGGCAGCCATCGCTGCGCTACCCGCCACGCGCCGTCGGCACGCTCTGGCACGCGCGGCCCGCGACCGTGTCCGATGCCCTGGCGGGCGTACTGGGCCGCTCCCGCGCGACACTCCTGACCGAGCTTTCTGCCCCTGCCTCGACCACCGACCTCGCCCGCCGCACCGGACTGACTCCCGGCGGCGTCTCCCAGCACCTGACCGCACTGCGCACCGCCGGTCTGGCCAGCGCCCACCGTGCGGGCAGAGAGGTGCTGTACGCACGCACCCGGGCTGGAGAGATCGTCGTGGAAGCCGCAGGCGCAGGGTCACCGCAGTCCTGAAAGGGGCTGCCCCTCACCGGGCTTGGATGACTGCGCAACCTCAGCTGTTCCGGATGCGGCGGGCCGCATTCACGAGGGCGGCAGGCAGGTCGGGACCGGTGCAGGCGTGGTCAATCAGCAGGTCTCGGTACGAGTCGTTCGGCAGATTCGTCGCCAGTTCGATGAGTTCGCTCAGTTCGGCCGGCGAGCCGGTAAGCCGTGCGCGGTAGGCTGCCCCGGCCGCGCGAAGGGTGAGTTCGGTCGGGCCGTATCTCATCCCTTGATCGATCAGTCGGACCGCAGAGGTGAAGTCGCCCTGCTCGGCGCGCACATCGGCCAGG
The DNA here is from genome assembly GCF_015712165.1 of Streptomyces spinoverrucosus. Lineage (NCBI taxonomy): Bacteria > Bacillati > Actinomycetota > Actinomycetes > Kitasatosporales > Streptomycetaceae > Streptomyces > Streptomyces spinoverrucosus. The sequence goes on from NZ_JADPZX010000001.1 coordinate 1,438,165, forward strand.
TCGAGGTAGAGCGACCAGTTGGCCGGGGCCAGGGCAACAGCGCGCTCGAACGCGGCCACTGTCTGTTCAAAATCTCCCAGCTTGCGCCATGTGCCCGCGCGCACCACTTCCGTCAGCATGATCCGTTGATCTGCGTCCGCTTGGTCGCAGAGAGCCAATGATGCGTCGGTGAGACCGCACGCCCGGAGAAGGATGGCCATCTTGGCCAACGCCTCCGGCAACGGCCGGCGGGCCGAGACGACGTCTATGGCTTTGAACCAGGGCCGGAATCGTTCCCGCACGCTTTCGGTGTCCAGATCACGGCCACCGTCCATGGTCCGCATCGCGGCCTCGGCCAGAGAGTCGCCACTCACCACACCGAGAAAGCGTTCATCGCTGAACCAGGCGGCTTTGGCCCATGCGATGTCGGGTCGCACACCCGCGACCGCCCCGATCGCCAGCACCGCGCCGTCCATGTCGCCCTGAAGGAAGCTGATATACGACTGCGCCAGTACGGTCCTCAGGGCGTCGGCATCCTGAACGACCTCAGCGACTTCCGACGGCCTTTCCCTCCACAACTCGGCAAGGACCGTGTAGGGCTCGGGGTTCTCGGGCGCGGAGGCGATGGCACCCGCCAAGTAATGCACGGCTGCCGCTGGGCTGCCCCCACAGTGCGCCATCACCCGCGCGAGCCGACGTCCGCGAGCGGCAGGTCGTGCCGACCCTGAGACATCCCCCATGTCACCCCTGGCTGTCCCCCATCCACCCCTGATATGTGTCAGGAATCTTTGACAGGTACCCGCGAGTCCTGTCAGCTTTCTCTGACAGGTACGACGGAAAGGGTCCGCGATGCCCGAGGTCCCGCCTTCGGCACCGACTGGCGACGAGTTGCTGAAGGTGCTCTCCGCACTCGGCAATCCGCACCGCATGCGGATCGTCGCGGCCCTGCTGGAGAGCCGCAACTACGTCAGCGCGCTGGCCCGCGAGATCGGCATGAGCCGCCCCCTGCTGCACATGCACCTGCAGCGACTGGAAGCGGCCGGACTGATCGTCGGCACGCTCGAACTCGCGGAGGACGGCAAGGCGATGAAGTACTTCGACGTCACGCCGTTCTTCTACGAGTTGACACCCGGCGTCGTCTCCCGGGCGGCCGCGACGCTCAGCGAGGCAGAGAAGACCGAGGCAGAGAAGACCGAGGCAGAGAAAGAGGAAGCGAAGTGAATGGGGAACAGGTGACGCTCGCCGACAGCGCCGACAGCGTGAGCGCGCTGGTCGGAGCCGTGGGCGCGGCCGGGGTCTTCACCCTGCTGATCGTGATCGTCTGGCAGGTCGCCGCCACCTGGCGGGCCCGAATGCTGGCCGCACGGGAGCAGCAGTACAAGGACCTCGCGGCGAAGTACGCCCAACTCCTCGAAGACACCGTTGAGTTGCAGCGGCGCACGGTCGAGGAGCAGCGGCAGACACTGGACGAGCTGACGCAGACCCGGCTCGCGGTGTCCTCGATGGAGAAGATGATGCGCGAGATCGAGTAACCCCCTCAGACGCGCGTACGGCCGGGAGCGGCAACTCCCGGCCGTACCGAGGAAGAACACACCCCCGGGACACACCCACCCGTACACCACGGCAGGTCGTCACACCTGCAAGCGCCGTGGTGCGGGCCCCGTGCGCCCTGATGCCGGTCGTGGAACCGATCGGCGACGGCGCGCTCCCTACGTAAGGAGAGTACTCATGCGTGCGCTGCTCCAGCGCGTCGCCCGCGCGCCCGGCGGACGCCGCGGCAAGTGGCTGATCCTGGCGATCTGGCTGATCGCGGCCGTCGCCCTCGGTCCACTGGCCGGCAAGCTCGGCGACGTCGAGGAGACCGGTCCGAACGCCTTCCTGCCGCGCGGCGCCGAGTCCGCGCGGGTCAACACGGAGCTGGAGAAGTTCCGTACGGACACCGTGATGCCCGCCGTTGTCGTCTACACCGGCGCGGGTGCGGATGCGACGGCCGCCGCCGACCGGGACGCCTTCGCGCGGTACGTCCCCGCCGGTCAGGAGGTGTCGCAGCCGATCCCGTCCGAGGACGGCGAGGCCCTGATGACGATCGTCCCGCTAGACGTCGAGGACGACATCACCGACAAGGTCGACGAGTTGCGTGACGTGGCGGGCGCGAACGCACCGCCCGGCGTGCACGTCGAGGTCGGCGGCCCCGCCGGTTCCCTCACCGACTCGGTGGCGGTCTTCGACGGCCTGGATACGACGCTGCTGCTGGCCACCGGCCTGGTCGTGGCCGTCCTGCTGCTGCTCACCTACCGCAGCCCGGTCCTGTGGCTGCTGCCCCTGCTGTCGGTGGGCTTCGCGGCCGTCCTCACCCAGGCCACCACCTACCTGCTGGCCAAGCACGCCGGACTGCCGGTCGACCCGCAGAGCGCGGGTGTGCTCATGGTGCTGGTCTTCGGCGTCGGCACGGACTACGCCCTGCTCCTCATCGCCCGCTACCGCGAGGAACTGCACCGCCACGAGGACCGCCACGAGGCGATGCGGATCGCGCTGCGCCGCTCGGGCCCCGCGATCCTGGCCTCCGCCGCCACCATCGCCGTCGGCCTGTCCTGCCTGGCGTTCGCCGACATCAACTCCTCCCGCTCGCTGGGCCTGGTGGGCGCGGTCGGCGTGGTCTGCGGCTTCCTCGCGATGGTCACCGTGCTTCCGGCGCTGCTGGTCATCGCGGGCCGCTGGGTGTTCTGGCCGTTCGTGCCGCACCACGGCACGCCTGCCCGCAAGCCGCGCACGATCTGGTCCCGGGTCGGGGCCGCCGTCGCGCTGCGCCCCCGCTGGTCGTGGCTGATGTCGGTCGCCGTCACCGGTGCGCTCGCGCTGAGCGTGGTGGGCATCAACATGGGCCTGACACAGGCGGAGACGTTCCAGGACAAGCCCGAGTCGGTCGTGGCGCAGGAGAGGATCTCGGCGCACTATCCGTCGGGCGCCTCCGACCCGGCGGAGATCGTCACCCGCTCCGACCGGACCGCCGAGGTCAGGGCCGCCGCAGCCGCGGTGGCCGGGGTGGCCCGGGTCGAGGAGGGCGGCGACCGCACACCGGACGGCGAACTCACCGCCATCGCCGTGGTATTGGAGGACGCACCCGACAGCCAGGCGGCAAAGGACACGGTCGACGCCCTGCGCACGGCCGTCCACCAGGTCGACGGCGCGGACGCCCTGGTCGGCGGCACCACCGCGGAGACCCTCGACACCCAGCGGGCCGCCGACCGCGACCTGACGACAGTCGTGCCGATCGTGCTCCTCGTCGTCCTGGGTGTCCTGATCCTTCTGCTGCGGGCCCTGGTCGCCCCGCTCCTGCTCCTGGCCACGGTCGTCCTGTCGTACTTCGCGGCCCTCGGCGCCTCGAACCTGCTCTTCGAGCACGTCCTGGGCTACGCGGGCGTCGACTGGTCGATCCCGTTGATGGGCTTCGTCTTCCTCGTCGCCCTCGGCATCGACTACAACATCTTCCTCATGCACCGCGTGAAGGAGGAGATCGGGAGGCTGGGCCATGAGCGCGGCGTCCTGGAGGGTCTGACCAGCACGGGAGGGGTCATCACCTCGGCCGGCATCGTGCTGGCCGCGACCTTCGCGGTGTTCGCGGGCCTGCCCCTGGTGACGATGGCCCAGATGGGCGTTCTCGTCGGCATCGGCGTCCTGCTGGACACCTTCCTCGTCCGTACGGTCCTGGTGCCCGCCCTCGCGCTGGACCTGGGCCGCTGGTTCTGGTGGCCGGGCCGCCTCAGCCGCGGCACGGCCGTCGACGGGCGAGGCGCCCGCAACAGCACCTCGTCCACCTCACCGGACCCGGCCCCCGAGTCGGTCTGATCCGACACCGACGTCGACGCGGGCAGCGAGCATCCGCGTCGGCGTCGCGGGACGACGACCACCTCTTCGCTCCCTCACGCGGACTCGTGCTGCGGGACGACCGCCACCGGACAGTCGGCGTGATGCAGCAGGGCGTGTCCCACCAGCCCGAGCTGCGGTCCGAGGTGTCCGTGACGCCGACGGGACCCGATGACCAGGAGGTCGGCCGCCGCCGAGCGGGCGACCAGCGCATGGCGTGCGGAGCCTTCGACGAGCGCGCGGTGCACGCTCACGCCCGGGTACTCGTCCGCGACGCCGTCCAGTGCGCCGTGCAGGAGGGCCGCTGCCTGCTCCTCCCCCGCGTGGGCTTGGTCCCCGACCAGCAGCGGATGCGGCGCGGTCCTGTGCGCCGGCCGGCGCCAGGCGCGTACGGCCTCGATCTCGCACCCGCGTGCCGCGGCTTCCCGGAACGCGAACCGGACCGCTGCCGGGGCCGTGTCGCCACCGACTCCCAGGAGGATCCGCCCGTTGCGGGATTCCCTGTTCTCGGCACGGCCCCGTACGACGGCGACCGGGCAGGGCCCTGGTGCCCGGGCTGCGAGGGAAAGACTGACCGAGCCCAGAAGCAGTTCCCGGATCGGTCCCCTGCCGCGGGCACCGGTCACGACCAGGGTGGCTCGGTGTGCCTCGCGCAGCAGCGCCGACAGGGGGTCGTCCGGCACCACATCGGTGCTGATCTCCAGCCGAGACGCCCGTCGCCGGGCATGCTGGGCCGCGGCCGCCACCACGGTCTCGACCAGCGCGTGCTCGGTCACGAAATCCGGGCTGACGCCCGGTGTGTCCGCGAGTGCCTCGCCCTCGTACCGCTCCCACAGCGAGGCATGGACGATCCGCAGCGGCAGGCCGTGGCGGACCGCCTCGTCCACTGCCCAGTCGACGGCGTGGAGGCTGGGCTCCGAGCCGTCGACACCCACGACCACAGGCAGCACCATGGTTCCCACCGCCTTCAACGCGCGGGATGCCCTCTCATTGTCCCTCCGCCGGGTCGGCGCGTCCTAGGCACCGGAGTGGGTGGAGGAGGTGCTGCGTGAGATGCGCCGACTGGCCGAGCAGACCCCGGCGCACCGGGATCGTCATGTCGACCTTCTGCGCGCCGTCGCGATCGTCGTCGTGGTGGTGGGCCACTGGCTGGCCGTGCACGTGACGTACGACGGGACGTTGCGCGGCGAGTCCGTCCTGCGGCTCGTGCCGTGGACACGCCCGTTCACCTGGCTGTTCCAGGTCATGCCGGTCTTCTTCCTGGTCGGTGGTTTCGCCAACGCGGCCTCCCTGACCGCCCACCGCGAGCGGGGCGGCACCATCACCGGCTGGGTGCTGCACCGCACCGACCGGCTCGTCCGTCCCACGACGGCGCTGCTGGCCACGCTGGTGCCGGCCGCTCTCCTGGTCAGGACGCTCGGTGTCGATCCCGGCCTGATCGGCACCGCCGTCTGGCTGGCCACCATCCCGCTGTGGTTCCTGACCGCCTATCTGGCCGTGATCGTGCTCACCCCGCCGATGCTCGCCCTGCACCACCGGTACGGGTTGGCCGTACCGATCGCGCTGACCGTCCTGGTGGGCCTGGGTGACGCGGCACGGCTGTGGCTGCGGATTCCGTACGTGGGCGAGGCCAACTACCTGCTCGCCTGGCTGGCCGTGCATCAGCTCGGCTTCGCCTGGCAGGACGGGCGGCTTCCCGACCGGCGCGGGGTCGCGCTCCCGCTCACGGTGGCCGGGCTGGTCGCCCTGGTGTTGTTGACGGTGGTCGGCCCGTATCCGGTCAGCATGGTCGGGACGACCGGCCAGGAGATCGAGAACACCGCACCTCCCACCGTGGCACTGCTGGCGCTGGCCGCCGCCCAGACCGGCCTGGCCCTGCTGCTGCATGCCCCGGCCCGCCGGTGGCTGCGGCGCGCGGCCCCGTGGACGGCTGTGGTGGCGGTCAACTCGGTGATCATGACGCTGTTCCTGTGGCATCTGACCGCCGCGGTACTGGGCGTACTGGCGTTGTATTCCACGGGGCTGCTGCCGCAGCCGCCACCGGGGTCACCGGCCTGGCTGGCGCTGCGCCTCCCCTGGCTCGTCGTGCTGGCCCTGATCCTCACGGTGCTCGTCGCCGTGTTCGGACGCATCGAGCGACGCAGCGGACCTCGCCCCGGACCGGGCGACGCGACCGGCGTCCTGCCGGCCCTGCTCGCCGTCGCCGGTGTGGCCGGTGTGCTGGCCGGGCTCCTCGGCATTTCCCTGGCCGAACGCGGGCAGGGACCCGCCGGCCTGCCCGCCCCGGGCCTGGCCGCCTACTTCGCCGGCGCCACCGTGCTGCGGTTCGCACGTCGGCGGTTCGCACATCGGCGGCATCGCCGAGACGCCCCGCCCCAATCCCCTCCACATGGGAGATGCTGGTAGTGCCGCGGTGCCATGCGGTGCTGCTCCTGTCGGCCGCAGGAGGCGCGATGAAGGTCGAACTGATCCAACGGGCCGCCGACGTGCTGTTCGACGTCCCGGCCAACGTGCACGAGGAGATCATCACGCTCATCACGGCGGTGAGCCAGGACACGCAGGCGCAGCACCCGGAGCTTGCCGCGGTGTTCGGTGAATGGTGCTGGCTCGTGTACACCGTGCAGGGTGACGTGATCGAGGTGCTGGACGTGGGTTGCGCCCGGTGAGGTCACGCCTGATTGAGCCGGGCGGCGATCCCGTGCCCGATCAGCAAATAGATGACGGCCGGGAGACCGTAATTGAGGACAACGCGCAGGCCCTCTGTGTCCATCGTGAAAATGTCCTGTGCCCATCCGGACAACCAGTCCGCCGTTCCGTGCACGAACTCGACAAACGGATTCGCCTGGTTCGCGTCGAGCAGGTGGAGCACGATCCACAGGCCCAGGAAACCGGCCGCGATGTCGGCGATCGTGCAGACCGCAATGGCCGTCCTCCGTGCGGCGGTCCGGTCGCGAGCGGAGCGGTCGGGGCTCGGAGGCTGGTCGTACGTCTCGTATCCGGAAACCGGGCCGGTGTTGTTCACAGGAAATCCAATCTGACGCGTTGTCCGGTCGGCGGGGTCGCCCCCGTTTCTTCCTGCTTCAGCGCCGTGCAATCGCCGCCGTGTTACACCTGGCTCCACGGCAGCGCAAATATGGCGGCCTATTTGGTCACGTACTCAAATGTTTGGCCACTAGGTATATTCCGGGCGGATGCATCGTCGGCGCCGACGTCGCCCCTTGACGCGAGGGCCCCCGGCCGGGCACCGTCTGGGAGCCCGGCCGGGGGGTGAGGGTTCCGTGACCGGTCGGCCTCAGGCGGACACCGCGCACTGACCGCGGTCCGCGGACTTCGGCCCCTCCGAGGTGGGACGGACGTCGAAGTCGAAGATTCCGGTCGGGAGGTAGAGGGAGCAGCAGGCGTTGGGGATGTCGACGATCCCGCTGATGCGTCCCTCGATGGGGGCCGCGCCGAGGAGCAGGTAGGCCTGCTGTCCGGTGTAGCCGAACCTCTTCAGGTACTCGACGGCGTTGAGGCAGGCGCGGCGATAGGCGACCGTCGCGTCCAGGTAGTAGTTCGTGTCGGTGTCGTGGTCCACGGAGATCCCGATGAAGGACATGAATTCCGAGTACCGCGGCTCGACGTTGCCCGGCATGAAGACGGGGTTGGTGGTGACGCCGTACTTCTCCATGCCGCCCTTGATCAGGTCGACGTGGAAATCGATGTAGCCGCCCATCTCGATGGCGCCGCAGAAGGTGATCTCACCGTCTCCCTGGCTGAAGTGCAGGTCGCCGCCCGACAGCTTGGCGTCCTTGACGTGGACGGGGTAGAAGACGCGCGCTCCACGAGTGAAGTTCTTGATGTCGTGGTTGCCGCCGTTCTCCCGTGCGGGAACGGTGCGTGCTCCTTCCTGGCCGACGCGTTCGGCGTCCGATCCGGTCGCCTGGCCGGCGAGGGACTGATCGGGGTCGGGCGTGAGTCCCAGCGGCGGGACGCGGTCGGGGTCGGTGTCGACGAGGGCCTGCTCACGCCTGTTCCACCGTTCCAGCAGCTCCGCGGACGGCGCGGTGCCGAAGAGGCCGGGGTGGGTGATGCCGGTGAAACGGACACCGGGAAGGTGCCTGGATGTCGCCACCTGCCCGTGGAAGTCCCATATCGCCTTGTAGGCGTCGGGGAAGTAGTCCGTCAGGAAGCCCCCGCCGTTGGCCTTGGCGAAGACGCCGGTGTATCCCCAGGCCTGACCGGGCGCGTCCCCGACCTGCTGCGGTACCGGCCCGAGGTCGAGAATGTCCACGACCAACAGGTCGCCGGGCTCCGCGCCTTCGACGCCTATCGGCCCGCTGAGCATGTGGCATGCTTTCAGGTCGACATCACGGACGTCGTTGGCGGAGTCGTTGTTGCCGATCTGCGCGTCGGTCCATTCGCGGCATTCGACGCGGAACTCGTCTCCCGGGCGGACCATCGCGGCGTTGGGAATGTCAGGGTGCCACCTGTTGTGTCCCGGCACGTCCTGGTCACGCATCGAACGGGACTGGTCGACGCTGAAGATTACTTCAGGCATGTGAATCCCTCGTATTCTTCGTGTTCTTCGTATTCTTCTGTGATGGCGAGCGGTCAGGGCTTTTGGCTTCTTTCTTGCTCGCCCGTGTCACGCCTAGCCGTGGCTGCCGGCCGGATAGCCCGGGGCGCCGTACTCCTCCGCGGGCCGACCTGGCCGCCTGTGGCGCAGCGCGAACCACAGCCCGCCGAAGGTCAGCACACCGAACGCGCCCAGCGCGATCGCGATCTCGTAGAAGTTCTCCGCGACCCAGTAACCGGACAGCAGCAGGAATGCCGGTATGACGCCGGTCACCCAGCCTTCGATCGCGGTCACCCAGCCGACATAAGGCGTCAGGCTCTCCATTTTCAGGCCCAGGAGCAGGAAGAAGAGGAACCAGAGGAACGCCCAGTAGAGCCAGATGACTCCGAACGGCTGATCGCCGAACTGCCGGAAGCTGACGAAGGAATAACCCAGAGCCACGATCGCCACGAACAGCGAGTAATACCCGACACCGGTCGTGTCGAGCCCCATCAGCAGTCCGATTCCTACATACAGGTAGGTGAAACCGAAGAGGAAGATACCCGAAGCCAGCAGAATTCGGGCGGCATCCTGATCCGCGGCGATGATGAGATATGTGGGTGTCAGAACCTGGAGTCCGCCCACGAACAGGTTGAATACCGCTGCGGCCCGGCTGTCCACCTTTCCCAACAGCATCAGCCCGTTCAGGAACAGCACCGCACCCACGAAGAGAAGTCCGACATTGGCCAAGGGAACCCACCTCCCGATCCACTGGCGAGGCAGTGGGACCGATGCCGCCCCATACCTTTCCGGGAAGGGCTTACCGGCCGGTTCGCGACGACTTCCCCGTCAGACGTGTCAGGGACGGGGGAGTCGGGCGTGGGCCGGGTGAGCGGGCCTCGGCGCTGCCTCCTTTGGGGGCACCCGCGTGACCACCGCGGGGTTTTCGCGAGACTTCTCCTCTTGCTCGCGCAGGGCCGCGACGGCAGGCGACGTGAAGACGGTCGCGGGCGAGGAGTACACGCGCCGGGCGAGGTTCGAGCAGCGCGGGCAGACTTCCTCGGCCGATGCCGTGCCGATGGGCCGCTTCACGTCGAACGAACCACAGCGAGGGCAGGAATACTCATACGTCGCCATGCGTCATCACCGATCGCTTCCGGGCCTTGGCACGGACGCGGATCCGGTCGAACCGGATACACCGTGAGAAGCCGCCTCTCATCCCAGGCAACGCCTGCAACGACGGCGTGTCAAGGCGAGTTGGACGCCCCGGCAACGCCGCCGTGCGGTCCGGTTCGGTGCGCGACGGGCCGGGCACTTGACGCAGGAAATTTCTCGGCCGGTCCTGGAGTGACCGGGGCACGGTCCGACGTACGCGGTGACAGCCGCGGCGGCTCGGACGGCGTACCCCGGGTCGGGCCCAGGCGTGCGTCAGGGCGCGCCGGCGATCGCGCACGCTCGGCACGGGGGCCGGCCGCAGGTGCACTGCATGATGGCGTCCAGCACGTCGCGGTCGTGGTACAGGCACTCGTCCCGGCAGGTGTGGCGCGGGATGAAGCCCGCCTGCAACTCGTCCGGCCAGGGCTCTTCGCCCTCCCGGCAGCGCACGAACCGCTCCGGATCCGTAGAGTGCAGCCGCTGCATGCTCTCCCGGGCCTCGCCCTCAAGGTCCCGCGCTTCGGCGACCACCGCTTTGAGCTGGTCGGCGAGACCGGAGAACCTGGCGTCGCCGGTCCGCACATGGGCGGCGCTCAGCGCCATGACGGCGTTGCCCAGGAAGCGTCGCGCGTCCTGAAGATTGGTGACGTGGTGCAGTTGGATGCCGGTCACACCCCTGACCCACACAGCGTCTTCGCTCACTTGTCCACCTTCCGGGCTCGAGTCGCCCCTCTGGTGATGCCGGCGCGGAGGTACGCCGCATCTGCTGCACGGCCTCCGCGGCGCTGCGGAAATCGTCTGTAAGGCTCGCATGCTTTCAAAGGACGCTAAATCTGCGACGTGCCCCAGTCCAGTCATTTATCGGTGAAATGTCTCACAAGGTGCTATTTCTCGATCAAACACATGCAGAACGACGCCGAGCGGGGACCGGATCAGCGGCCTGCCCGGCACCTTGTTCAAACGTCCTGACAAACCGTTGACATCCACCGAGGGCGGCCCCATAGTACGTGCCACTAGAGCGCACTAGTAGGGCGCACTAGTAGGCGCTCCAGCCCATCGTCCGGCCGACCACCCCGCCGCGCCACGGTCCGCCACCGAGCCGGACCCACTCGTCACGAGGTGCAAGGGACATGCACAGAAACCACCGAGCCGCCGCCCTGACCGCCACCGTGCTGGCGGGCGCCCTGTTCGCCGCCGGCTGTTCCAGCGGCTCCGGCGGGAAGAAGTCCGAGGAAGGCGCGGCAGCCGCAGCCGCGGGCCAAGCGGACACGCCCCGGATGACGGTGGCGATGATCACGCACGCCGCCCCCGGCGACACCTTCTGGGACCTGATCCGCAAGGGCGCCACGGCCGCCGCCGCGAAGGACAACGTCAAGCTCGTCTACTCCAGCGACCCGAACGCCGGAAACCAGGCCAACCTCGTGCAGAACGCGATCGACCAGAAGGTCGACGGCATCGCGCTCACCGCGGCCAAGCCGGACGCCATGAAGGCGGTGGTGGCCAAGGCCAGGGCGGCAGGCATCCCGGTCGTCGGCTTCAACTCCGGCCTGGACGACTGGAAGCAGCTCGGGATGCTGGAGTACTTCGGCCAGGACGAGAACATCGCGGGCGAGGCGTTCGGGGAGCGCCTCAACCAGCTGGGCGCCCGGCACGCCCTGTGCGTGATCCAGGAGCAGGGGCAGGTCGCGCTGGAGGCGCGCTGCGCCGGGCTGAAGAAGGGGTTCAAGGGCAAGACCGAGACCCTCTACGTCAACGGCACGGACATGCCGTCCGTGAAGTCCACGATCACCGCCAAGCTCCAGCGGGACTCCTCCGTCGATCAGGTGGTCACCCTCGGCGCCCCCTTCGCGCTCACGGCCGTGCAGTCGGTGCAGGACTCGGGGAGCAGGGCCAAGGTGGCCACCTTCGACCTCAACAAGGAGCTGGTGCGGGCCGTCCAGGACGGGTCCGTGGAGTTCGCGGTCGACCAGCAGCCGTATCTGCAGGGCTACCTCGCCGTCGACGGGTTGTGGCTGTACCGCACCAACGGCAACTTCAGCGGCGGCGGGACCGCCCCGGTGCTCACCGGGCCGGCCTTCGTCACCGAGGAGAACGTCGACTCCATCGCGGAGTTCGCCGCCAACGGCACCCGCTGAGCGAACTCAGCCCGCCGCCTCCCGGGGCGGCGGGCCGCTGGTCCCCCGTACCACCAGCTTCGGGTCCAGTACGGCCTCCCGGGGCCCCAGTTCCGGGTCCTGAAGCCGTTCCACGGCGAACCGCACCGCATGCTCGGCCATCAGCACCGCGTCCTGGCGGACGGTGGTCAGGCCGATCGGCATCACATGGGAGAGGTGACTGTCGTCGTAGCCGACGACGGACATGTCGCGCGGGACCTCGACGCCGGCCCGTACCAGGGCCATCAACACGCCCATCGCGCACCGGTCGTTGCCTGCGAGGACCGCCGTCGGCAGGGGCAGGCCCCGGTCGCGCTCCGCCAGCAGCAGGCGGCCGGTCTCGATGCCGGACTCCTCGGTGTGCTCGCCGGGGATCACCCGGGTCTCCGCCTCCAGTCCGTGCCGGCGCATCGCGGCCCGGTAGGAGCGCCGCCGCTCGGCCGAGCCGGGTCCCCGGCCGCCGTCGACGTGCACGATCCTGCGGTGCCCGAGTTCGATCAGATGGTCCATGGCCTGCCGCACCCCCTTGCTCTCGGCGCTGTGCACGAAGTCGACGCGGGCGCGCGGCACGCGGCGGCTGACCGACACGGTGACGGTGCGCTGTCCGAGTTCGTCGAGGTAGGCGGGGTCCGCGTCGGGGCCGAGCAGGATCAGCGCCTCGCAGCGGTGGCCGAGCAGCGCCTCGATCGCCTTGGCCTCGCTGCGGCCCTCGGCCGCGGCGGAGAGCAGGACGTCGTAGCCGAGGCGTTCGGCCTCGGGGTAGATGCCTTCGATCAGGTCGGTGTGGAAGGTCTGGTGGACGGTGAACATCACGCCGAGCGTGCGACTGCGGCCGCGGGCGAGGAGCCGGGCCGCGCTGTCGGGGCGGTAGCCGATCTCCTCGGCGACCCGCAGCACCCGTTCGCGGGTCTCCTGGCTCGCGCCCGGCTGGTTGCGGAAGACGATCGAGACCAGCGCCCGGGACACGCCCGCCCGGTCGGCGACATCGGCCATCGTGGGCCGCTGCCTGCCCGTTGCATCCACCTGTGAACCCACCCTTCGACCGAGCCAGTCCCGGAACCCACCCGGGGCGGCGGCGAAATCTCCCGGCAACAAGGTATTGACATGACATTTGAACAGGCGCCATCGTACTCGCACTAGAGCGCGCTAGTAGAGCGCGACAGCGACCTCTTCCGACAACGCACCGGCTGCCCCCGGGGCGACGGGGGAAGCAGCGCGATGTCCCGATCTCTCCCGAAGGACACTCCATGGCAACGGCGCCATCGCCACCGCGCAGGACCGAACGCGACGCCCGAACCCCGACCGGCAGGAGGCGGCCATGGACGTGAAGGCCGACGCGTCACCGGCCCCGCCCCCGGTCGCCGGCCAGGCCCCTTCCGCGGTCTCCCGGCGGCTGCGCCTGATCACCGTCATCGCCACCTTCGGCGGTCTGCTCTTCGGCTACGACACCGGTGTCATCAACGGCGCCCTGCCCTACATGACCGAAGACCTGGGCCTGACCCCGGTCACCGAGGGCATGGTCACCAGCTCGCTCCTGCTCGGTGCAGCGCTCGGCGCGGTCGCCGGGGGCCGGTTGTCGGACGCGCGCGGACGACGCCGGACGATCCTCGCCCTCGCCGTGCTGTTCTTCGTGGGCGCGCTCGGCTGCACCCTCGCACCGACCACCGCCGTCATGGTCGTCGCCCGGTTCGTGCTCGGCCTCGCGGTCGGCGGCGCGTCGGTGACGGTGCCGGTGTACCTCGCGGAGATCTCGCCGGCGGAGCGGCGCGGCGCGCTGGTCACCCGTAACGAACTGATGATCGTCAGCGGGCAGTTGCTCGCCTTCACCTCCAACGCGGTCATCGCCCAGGTCGGCGGCGAGTCCGGCGGGGTGTGGCGCTGGATGCTGGTGCTGGCCACTTTGCCGGCCGTGGTGCTGTGGTTCGGGATGCTGGTGATGCCGGAGAGCCCGCGCTGGCTGGCCTCGCAGAGCCGCTTCGGGGAGGCACTCGGCGTACTGAAGCAGGTGCGGTCGCGGGCCCGGGCCGAGGCCGAGCTGAGCGAGGTGTCCGCGCTGGCCGTCCTGGACGAGCGGGAGAGGCTCGGCGGCTGGAAGGACATGAAGGCCGTGCCGTGGGTGCGCCGGCTGATGTTCGTCGGCTTCGGCATCGCGATCGTGCAGCAGATCACCGGCGTCAACACGATCATGTACTACGGCACCCAGATCCTCACCGACGCCGGCTTCACCGCCGACGGCGCCCTGACGGCGAACATCGCCAACGGAGTGATCTCGATGCTGGCCACCTTCGTCGGGATCTGGCTGCTGGGCCGGGTGCCCCGCCGCCCGATGCTGATGACCGGCCAGCTCGGCACGACGGTCGCCCTGCTGCTGATCGGCGTGTTCGCGCTGACGCTGCCGTCCGGCGAGGTCCGCGCCTACGCCGTGCTCGCGATGACCGTCACCTTCCTCGCCTTCCAGCAAGGCGCGATCTCGCCGGTGACCTGGCTGATGCTCTCGGAGATCTTCCCGATGCGGATGCGCGGCTTCGGGATGGGCGTCGCCGCCGTGGTGCTGTGGCTGACCAACTTCGTGATCGGCCTGCTCTTTCCGTCCCTGGTCTCCGGCGTCGGCATCGCGGGCACGTTCTTCCTGTTCGTGGCGGCGGGCGTCGTATCCATCACCTTCGTGAAGCGCTACGCCCCCGAGACCAAGGGCCGCACCCTCGAAACCCTCGAAGCCGAACTCCGGGCGCGCTTCTCCTGAATCCCGTGGAGGGAACGACCATGACCGTACGAGTTGGTGTCATCGGCGCCGGAATGATCGGCCAGGACCACATACGGCGCCTCACCGAGGTCGTCACCGGGGCCGCCGTCACCGCCGTGACCGACATCGACGCGGCGCGCGCCGCCGAGGCGGCCGCCCGCGTCGGCGCCACCGCGCTGCCCACGGGCGCCGACGTGATCGGCTCCCCCGACGTGGACGCCGTCCTCGTCACCTCCTGGGGGCCCACGCACGCCGAGCACGTCCTGGACGCGATCACGGCCGGCAAGCCCGTCTTCTGCGAGAAGCCCCTCGCCACCACCGCCGAGGACTGTCTGCGCATCGTCGACGCCGAACGCGCCCACGGCAGCCGTCTCGTCCAGGTCGGCTTCATGCGCCGCTTCGACGCGGGCTACCGCCAGATGAAGGAGACCATCGCCTCCGGCGCCGTCGGCACCCCGCTGATCGTGCACTGCGCGCACCGCAACCCGACCGTGCCGGAGTCGTACACCTCCGTCATGGCCGCGCAGGACACGGCCGTGCACGAGATCGACGTACTGCGCTGGCTGCTGGACGACGAGATCGTCTCCGCCCAGGTGATCACGCCGCGCGCCACCGGCAGGCGGTTCGCGCACCTCAAGGACCCCCAGCTGATGTACTTCGAGACGGTGCAGGGCGTCCGCATCGACCTGGAGGTCTTCGTCAACTGCCAGTACGGATACGACATCCAGTGCGAGACCGTCGGCGAGGAGGGCCTCGTCCGGCTGCCCGACCCGGCCGCAGTGGGGGTCCGTAGCGCCGGACGGCACGGCACCGCCGTACTGCAGGACTGGAAGGGGCGGTTCGCGGACGCCTTCGACACCGAGTTCCGCGAGTGGATCAACGCCGTCGCGGGCGGCGCCGAGCCCACCGGGCCCTCCACGTGGGACGGCTATGCCGCCACCGTCATCTGCGACGCCGCCGTCCGTTCCCTTCAGACCGGCGGCCAGGTCGTCACCGTCGACATGAAGCCCCGCCCGGCCTTCTACGGAGGAACCGCATGAAGATCGCCCTCGATCCGTACATGTTCCGCGCCCTGCCGCTCGACGACATGGTGCGCACGGTCGCCGAACTCGGCTACGAGTACATCGAGTTGTCGCCGCGCGACGACTTCATGCCGTTCTTCCTGCATCCGCGGGCGGACGACGAACGCGTCGCCGCGTTCAAGCGGTCGCTGCGCACGCACGGCGTCCAGCTGTCCTCCGTGCTGCCGCTGTACAAGTGGTCCTCGCCCGACGAGACGGAGCGGCAGGCCGCCGTCCGCTACTGGAAGCGGATGATCGAGATCACCTCCGAGCTCGGGTGCCCGCTGATGAACTCCGAGTTCAACGGACGTCCCGAGCGGGCCGCCGAGAGCGAGGCCGCGTTCTGGCGGTCGATGGAGGAGCTGCTGCCGGTCTTCGAGCGGGAGGGCATCGCCCTCAACCTGGAGGCGCACCCGGACGACTTCTGCGAGGAGAACGCCCCCGCGGTCGACCTGGTCCGTGCCCTCAACAAGCCCTGGGTGAACTACCTCTACTGCGCGCCGCACACCTTCCATCTGTCCGGCGCGGCGGAGGTGGGGGCCGACATCGCGGCGATGATGCGCTACGCCGGCGACAAGCTCCGGCATGTGCACATCGCGGACTCCTTCAACCACAAGGGGTCGTCCGGACTGCGCTACATCCTCAATCCGCCCGGCACCCCGGCCCGCATTCACCAGCACCTCGACATCGGCCAGGGCGAGGTCGACTGGGACGCCTTCTTCGGCACCCTGCGCGAGCTGGACTTCGACGGCGTGGCCACCGCCTGCGTCTTCGCCTGGGAGGAACGGGCGCGCGAGTCCTCGGCGTTCATGCTCGACCGCATCACCAAGGAACTGGCCCGGTAACCCCGGGTCTCACGGAATCTCCTGCTCGGCCCAGATGATCTTGCCGCCGGGGGTGTAGCGGGCGCCCCAGCGGTGGGCGAGCTGGGCCACCAGGAACAGGCCACGGCCGCCCTCGTCCGTGCTGCGGGCATGCCTCAGGCGCGGCGCGGTACTGCTTCCGTCGGCGACCTCGCAGGTCAGGCGGGAGTCGCGGAGCAGACGCAGATGGATGGGCGGTGCGGCGTAGCGGACCGCGTTGGTGACCAGTTCGCTCACGATCAGCTCCGTGGTCATGGCCAGCTCCTCCAGGCCCCAGGCCTCGACCTGACGGGTCGCCCGGGCCCGGACGTCGGCGACGGCGGCGGGGTCCGCGGGGACGTCCCAGGAGATGACGTGGTCGGCGCCCAGGGCGTGGGTGCGCGTCAGGAGCAGCGCGATGTCGTCGGGCTGAGGCACGGGCACCAGCCGCTCCACGGCGAAGGCACACAGGACCGCGAGGTCGGGGTCCGGTGCCGGTCGGCTGTGCGCGGCGGCGTCGGGGGCCGGGCCGCGTCCGGCGCGCGCCCCCAGGTCGGAGTCCTGGCTCCGCCCGGGGCCCGCCGCGAGATCGGAGTCCCGGCGCCCGCCGCCCGCCGCGAGATCGGAGCCCTGACCCCGCCCGGGGCCCGCCGCCAGGCCGGAGTCCTGACCCCGCCCACCGACCCCCGCGAGACCGGAGTCCCGGCGCCCGCCGCCAGCCGCGAGATCGGAGTCCCGACCCCGCCCACCGCCCGCCGCGAGACCGGAGTCCCGGCGCCCGCCGCCAGCCGCGAGATCGGAGCCCTGACCCCGCCCACCGCCCGCCGCCAGGCCGGAGTCCTGACCCCGCCCGGGGCCCGCCGCAAGATCGGAGTCCCGACCCCGCCCACCACCCGCCGCGAGACCGGAGCCCCGGCGCCCGCCACCCGCCGCGAGATCGGAGCCCTGACCCCGCCCACCGCCCGCCGCCAGGCCGGAGTCCTGACCCCGCCCGGTGTCTGCTGCAACGTCGGAGTCCGGCCCCCACCCCGTGCCCGCCGCGGGCCCGGTCCCCGCGGCGCTCGCTCCGGCGCCGCCGCCACCGGACCCCGTCACACTCCGCCCCGCATCTGCACCACCGTCCCCGGCCACACCCGCCCCCGCCTCGCCACCACCGGCCCCCGCCACACCCTCCCGCGCGTCGCCACCACCGGCCCCCGCCACACCCTCCCGCGCGTCGCCACCACCGGCCCCCGCCACACCCTCCCGCGCGTCGCCACCACCGGCCCCCGCCACACCCTCCCGCGCGTCGCCACCACCGGCCCCCGCCACACTCCGCCCCGCATCTGCACCACCGTCCCCGGCCACACCCGCCCGCGCGTCGCCACCACCGGCCCCCGCCACACTCCGCCCCGCCTCACCACCACCGGCCCCCGCCACACTCCGCCCCGCCTCACCACCACCGGCCCCCACCTCACCCGCCCCCGCCTCACCACCGCCGCGCGCGGTGTGCGCGCCACCCCTTCCTGTGGAGTGCTGGGCCAGGGCCTCGCCGAGTTTGGACATGCCGAGTTCCATGTCGCGGTCGGCGCCCGCGATGAGGCCGTCGGTGTAGAGACCCAGGAGGCTGTTCTCGGCGAGTTCGATCTCGGCGGACTCGAAGGCCATCCCACCCAGCCCGAGCGGCGGCCCGGCCGGGGGTTCCGGGAAGGAGACCTGCCCGTCGGGGGCGACCACGACAGGGGGCGGATGTCCGGCGCGGGCCATGGTGCACCGCCTGGTGACGGGGTCGTAGACGGCGTACAGACAGGTCGCGCCGAGGAACGGCGTCGTGCTCTCGTCGGTCTTCTCCTCGCTCAGCCGCAGCACCAGGTCGTCGAGGTGCGCCAGCAGGTCGGCGGGCGGCAGCTCCATGTCGGCGAGGGTCTGCACCGCCGTGCGCAGCCGGCCCATCGTGGCGGCCGCGGTGATGCCGTGGCCGACGACGTCGCCGACGACGAGGCCCACGCGGGAGCCGGACAGCGGGATCACGTCGAACCAGTCGCCGCCGACCCCTCCGCTCGGATCGGCCGGCAGATAGTACGAGGCCACCTCCAGCGCCGTGCCGCCCGTCAGGGCCTGCGGGAGCAGGCTGCGCTGCAAGGTGACCGCCGACGTGTGTTCCCGGGTGTAGCGGCGGGCGTTGTCCACACACAGCGCCGCCCGCGCCACCAGCTCCCGGGCCAGCAGGACGTCGTCGGGCTGGAACGGGACGGGATTGAGCGACCGTATGAACGTGGTGAGGCCCAGCGCGGCGTTCCGCGCCCGCATCGGCACGGAGATGAGGGAGTGCAGTCCGAACTCGCGGATGCTCACCACACGCTCGGGCTGTTCGGCGACCCACAGCGCGTCGGACGGGTCGAGGACCGGGATCAGGATCGGCTCGCCGTCGATGAGCAGGTTCACGTTGTGCGGCGGCGGCAGGAAGTCCACCCGGTCCCCCACCCGCGCCACGGCCTCCGGGCAGCCCTCGCGCACCGAGCTCATCCCGGCGCGGCGCATCAACGGCTTGGCGGCCGCCGGTCCCGCGTCGGTCAGCCACGTCCCGTGCCCCTCGGTGCTCAGCACGGTTTCCAGCAGGTCGACGACGACGAAGTCCGCGAAGCGGGGAACGGCGAAGTCGGCGAGTTCCTGCGCCGTGCGCATCACGTCGAGGGTCCGGCCGATGCTGGTGCCGGCGTCGTTGACCAGCGACAACAGCTGTCGGGCGTTCCACCGCTCGGTGACGTCCAGGACCATGTAGCCGACCCCGGTGACGGAGTTGTCGGCGTCCAGCAGCGGGAAGAACGACGTGGAGTAGGCGTGCTGGCGGTGCGGGTCGGCCCAGCTCCAGCCGACGTACTCGTAGTCGGTGACGGGCACCCCGGTCGCCAGCACCTTGCGCATCAGGCCTTCGAGGGTCTCCGCGTGCAGCCCGGGCAGCAGCTCGCTCAGCCTGCGGCCGATTCGCTGCGCCCGGGGCACGCCGCCGAAGCGTTCCAGGGTGTCGTTCAGCCACATGTAGCGCAGGTCCAGGTCCATCACCGCCATGCCGACCGGCGAGCGGGTCAGGAAGCCGTCGAGGACGGACCGGCCGACCGTCCACTCCTGGCGCTGCTCCCGGGCCGAGAGCAGGAAGCACTCCTGCGCGCCGATCCGGAAGCACGCGGAGACCCGCAGGTCGACGTCGATCCGGTGGCCGTCGCGGTGCCGCAGCGGGATGTGACCGCTCCACCCCATTCCGGCGCGGCACCGCTCGGCGACGCCGGCCGCGCGTACCGGATCCTCGGGCATCGCCAGCAGACGTGCGGCGGAGCCGCCGACGACCTCCCGCGCCGGGTGCCCGAGGAGTTCCTCGGCCGCCCGGGTCCAGCCGATCACCACGCCGGCGGCGGAGACCACCGCCGCCGCGTCGCTGGACGCGTCGAAGAGCTCGCGCGCTCCGGCGGGCGGCGCCGTGTCGGAACCGTGTCGCGCAGAGTCCATGGGTCCCCATCCTTTACAGGACCCATGTTCCTGCTTGTCCGTCCGATGTGCACGGCCCCGCCGGGCACCCCGTGACCCGCCCAGGGCTGGGCAAGGCAGAGGGCCGGGGGCAGCATGGAAGGGCACGTGTCACTTCCGCCGGCCGGTGGAGGAGGAGGACCAGGGATGACAGCCGAATCCTTCCAGTCCGACGCGGACGAGTACGGCCCCGAGGCGCCCAGACCGACCGGCCTGCTGGACGTGCTGAGCGTGGCCGCGGTGGTGGTCGACGCCGACGGGCGCATCGTGTTCTGGACCCCGCAGGCCCAGGAGCTCTTCGGCTACACCGCGGAGGAGGCCCTCGGCACGTACGCGGCGCGGCTGTTCATCCACCCCGAGCATCTGCCGGCCGTGACGAAGCTGTTCGCGGAGGTGCTGGAGACCGGACGGGCCTGGGCGGGCACCTTCCCGATCCGGCACAAGGACGGCAGCAGTCGTCTGACGGAGTTCCGCAACATGCGGCTGCTGGACGATCTCGGTGACGTCTACGCCCTCGGCCTCGCCGCCGACCACAACCTGCTCCAGCGCGTCGAGACCGACCTCGCCCTGTGCGAGCGGCTGATCAACCAGTCCCCGATCGGCCTCGCCCTCATGGACCACGACCTGCGGTATCTGCTGGTCAACCCGGCACTGGAGCGGATCGACGGGGTGCCCGCCGAGGACCACATCGGCCGGCATCTGCGGGAGACCCTGCACCTGCCGGACATCGACACCATCGAGGCCTGCCTGCGTCAGGTGCTCACCACCGGCAGCCCGCTGCTCGACCAGTACCACGTGGGCCGCCCGCCGACCGACCCCGAGCACGAGCACGCCTGGTCCCTGTCGTTCTACCGGCTGGAGGACCCCGGCGGGCGGATCCTGGGCGCGGCCACCTCCGTCGTCGACGTCACCGAACGGCACCGCGCGGCCGCCGAGGCCGACCGGGCCCGGCGGCGCCTCGCCCTCATCGCCGACGCCTCCACCCGGGTCGGCACCACGCTGGAGGTGGAGCAGACCGCGCGCGAACTGGCCGACATCGCGGCCTCCGAGCTGGCCGACGTGGTCGCCGTGGACGTCCTGGACGCCGCGCTGGCCTGCCGCCGCAACCGGGCCCCGGACAACGGGCCGGAGTTGTTCCGGGCCCTCGCGCTCAAGGCGGCGCACCCGACGGTGGCGCTGCGCGCCGCCGACCCGCCCGGGGACCTCGCCGCCTACGAGGGCGACCGCCTGGTCACCCTGTGCGTGCACACCGGCCGGCCGGTCCTGGTACGGCATGTCGACGACCGGGATCTGCCGCGCATCGCCCGGGACGACGAGGCCGGGGCGCTGCTGGCGCAGGCCGGTGTCCACTCGTATCTCGCCGTGCCGTTGATCGCGCACGGCGAGGTGCTCGGCGCCCTCGACCTCAAGCGCACCCGCAACCCGCTGCCGTTCGACCAGGACGACGTCGTACTGGCCAGTGAGCTGGCCAGCCGTGCCGCCGTGGCCATCGACAACGCCCGCTGGTTCCAGAGCGTGCGCAACACCGCCCTCACCCTGCAGCGCAGCCTGCTGCCCGACCATCCGCCGCACCACACCGGCCTGGAGCTGGCCTCCCGCTACCAGCCCGCGCAGGCCACCAGCGAGGTCGGCGGCGACTGGTACGACGTGATCGGTCTGACCGACGACAAGACCGCCCTGGTCGTCGGCGACGTCATGGGCAACGGCATCGACGCCGCCGCCACCATGGGCCGGCTGCGCACGGCGACCGTCGCCTACGCGGACCTCGATCTCGACCCCGAGGCCGTGCTCCAGCACCTCGACAAGATCACCTGCGATCTGGAGCACTACATCGTGACGTGCGTGTACGCCGTGTACGACCCCCACACCAGACAGTGCCGTATCGCCAACGCGGGCCACATGCCGCCCGCGCTGGCCCGCCCCGGGCAGGCCCCCGAGCTGCTCGACCTGCCCACCGGCGCCCCCCTCGGCATCGGCGGCATCCCCTTCGAGCCCACCACGGTCGAACTGGCCCCCGGCGACCTGCTGGTCCTGTACACCGACGGCCTCGTAGAGACCCGCCACCACCCCATCGACGACCGGCTGAACGCACTCCTCACCTTCCTCGACGAACCCCACCGGCCGCTGGAGGCGACCTGCGACCTGCTGCTGTACGGTCTGCGCCACCCGGAAGACCACGACGACGTCGCCCTCCTCGTCGCACGCGCCCTGTAGGCGGGATTGGCCGCCGGGGGTGCGGGGCGCCCGTCGGCGCCATGGGGCAACCGCGGCGGATCCTGCTCACCGGGCGGTTCAGCTTCCGGGACGGGGAGGTGACCGCCGGGGACGTGCCGGCCCTGCGGCGGGTGGAGGACGTACTGGAGCGGGCCGGGCCGGCGTACGACGTCGCCTGGTCGGCACCTCCGTCGTCGTTCCCGGGCTGGTCCTGGCGCTGCGGGCGGGCACTGCGGCACTGGCCGTCGACCCGGTCACGGGCGGCGCGAAGGTGACCGCGCAGGCGCGCGCCTGCGGCCGGCCCGCGCTGATCGCGGCCGAACGGCTCGAAGTGGGCGAGCCGGAACGGTGGTGGGACTGGTGCCCGAGCGCCGGACGCGGCGCCGCCCGGCGGGCTCGGGACCGCTTCCGGGACGGCACCGGCGTACGGGACGGGCGGACGCGCTGGCGGCGGCACTGGGGGTGACGGGGACCCGTCCGGGGGCAGCCGGGCGGCGTGTGTGAGAAGGCTGCGTCTCGCCGCGCAGGTCACCTTGCCGCGCGAGTCGCCGCCCGGCCCGACAGCAACGACCGCACCGCCGTGCCCAGGTCGGTGTGTCCGGCGGTTGCCTGTGGCCGGGCGGTCGTCACGAGGATCCCGTGCGCGCCCGCCCGGCGGGCGGCCTCCAGGTGGGCGTCGGTGTCGCCGATCACGGCGCAGTGGGCGGGCGCCGTGCACAGGCGGCCGGTGGCCCAGAGGATCAGGCCCGGCTCGGGCGGTCGGCAGTGGCAGCCGTCGGTGGGGGCGTGCGGGCACACGCCGCGTACGTCGAACGGGCCGAGGAGTTCCTCGACGCGGGCATCGACCCGGCGCACGTCGGCCTCGGTGAGGCGCCCTTGGGAGACGCCGGGCTGGTGGGTGAGGAAGCCGGTGCGGATGCCGTGGGCGCGCAGCAGCGCGAGCGCCTCGTGGGCGCCGGGGACGGGGCGGACGCGGTCGGGGTCGGCGTTGTCGGGGACGTCCTCGACGAGGACGCCGTCGCGGTCGAGGAGCACGGCGCGGATCACGGCGCCACGTCCCGCCACACGGGCGCGCCCCGGTACCGCCACAGTCCGCTCAGCCAGTGCCAGCCGGCCGCCGGCGGAATGAGCGCGCTGGTCACCAGCAGGGTGGTCACCTCGTCCCGGGTGCGCGGGCCGGGCGCGATCCGCGCCCAGGCGAACTCGGCGGTGCCCGCGGCCCAGACCGACGCGGCGACAGCGGCGGCCGTACGACGCCCGGCACACGCGAGCACGCACGCGGCCGCGCCCGCCGCCGTCACCGCGAGGTGGGCGCGGACACGACCGCGCGGCGCGACCGCCTTGCTCCACCACCCGGCGCCGTGCAGCCGCAGCATGAGCGCGTCGTCGGCGTGCCCGCGCTGGGCGGCCAGCGAGGCCCAGCGGCCTTCGGGACGCACCGGGTGCCGTGTGGTGCGTCGCCCCTGCCGGATGCCCCATCCGGCGTCGAGCAGCCGCAGGGCCAGGTCGATGTCCTCGCGGTGGCCGCGCAGGAAGCGTTCGTCGAAGCCGCGGACCTGCTTGAGGGCGTCGGTGCGGTACGCCATGTCGACGGTGCCCCAGCGGGCGCGCGCCCGGGCCACCGTCTCGCGCTCCCAGTCGGTGGGGCGGCGCAGCCCGGGCAGCGGTACGGCGATCACGCCCTGCACGCCGGCCGTGTCGGGGCTCGCGGCGGCCAGATCCTGGGTGAGCTGCTCGCACCAGTGCGGGCCGACCTGAACGTCGTCGTCGAGGAAGGCGACCCAGGGCGAGGCGACCGCGCGCAGGCCGGTGTTGCGGGCGGCGGCGGGGCCGCGGCCGCCGCCGTGCAGCACGGTCGTTCGGTCGCGCAGATCGCCGAGGACGCTCAGCGGGTGCTCCAGCGGGCCCGGATCCGGGACGGGTCTGTCGTCGACCAGGACGATCTCGCGCGGCGTGGGGCCGGTCGCGGCGGCCAGCGCGGCGAGACAGTCGGCGAGGGTGTCACGGACGAGCGTGGGGATCACCACGGCGTAGGCGGCGGTCATGTCTGGCCGGGTGCCAGAGTGCGGCCGCCTCAAACACGCGAGTGAGCCGCGCAGGCAACACGCGAGTGAGCCGCGCAGGCAACTATAACCCCCGTCTATACACTCAGTGTATAGTCTCGGCATGCCTCTCCGACCAGGACTCCAACACCCCAAGGCACCCGGGAAGACGGACAGACGGGTCACCCCGTTCCGTGCCGCCGCGACTTTCCTGGCGGCCCTGTCCCTGCCGCTCGCCCTGACCGGCTGCACCAGCCTCGACACGACCGCCCCCAGCGCGGTCCGCGCCCAGGCCGCGTCCGACGGGAAGCCCGCCGCCTTCGGCAGCGTCGACTGCCGACGCGCCAAGTGCATCGCGCTCACCTTCGACGCGGGCCCCAGCGAGAACTCCCCGCGCCTGCTCGACATCCTGAAGGAGAAGCAGGTCCCGGCGACCTTCTTCCTGCTCGGCAAGCGGCACATCGAGAAGTACCCGGAGCTGGTCCGGCGGATGGCCGACGAGGGCCACGAGATCGCCAGCCACACCTGGGACCACAAGATCCTCACCCGGCTGAAGCCGGACGAGATACGCGAGGAACTCCAGCGCCCCAACGAGGAGATCGAACGCCTCACCGGCCGCCGCCCCACCCTCATGCGCCCGCCCCAGGGCCGTACGAACGACACCGTGCACGAGATCTGCCGCGAACTCGGCCTCGCCGAGGTCCTGTGGAGCGTCACCGCCAAGGACTACACGACCGACGACTCCGCCCTCATCCGCCGGCTCGTCCTCGACCAGGCGGGCCGGGACGGCATCATCCTGCTGCACGACATCTACCAGGGGACCGTGCCGGCGGTACCCGGCATCATCGACGCGCTCAAGGAACGCGGATACGTGTTCGTGACGGTCCCTCAGCTGCTGGCACCGGGGAAGGCCGAACCGGGCGAGGTCTACCGGTAGCACCCGCCTAGGATCGCCCCGTGGCCACCTTCCTCCTCGAACGCACGGCTCCGCTCCCCCCGCCCGAGGCCTGGCGCCGGCTCACGGACTGGTCCCGGCACGGTGACGTCGTCCCGCTGACCCGCGTCACCGTGCTCACCCCTGCGCCGACCCATGTGGGCACGGTGTTCGTGGCCCGTTCCGGGCTCGGCCCGCTGGCCTTCGACGACCGGATGGAGGTCACCGTCTGGCAGCCGCCGGCCGACGACGCCCCCGGCCGGTGCCGGCTGGAGAAACGCGGCCGGGTGGTGCGCGGTTGGGCGGAGATCGAGGTCCGCCCGGGCCCCGGCGGCCGCGCCCACGTGATCTGGCGCGAGGAACTCCGCGTACGTCTGCTGCCGCCCGTCCTCGACGGCGCCCTGGAGCGCGCGGCCCGCCATGTCTTCGGCCGGGCGGCGAACCGCCTGCTCCGGGGGCGGTGACCGGCGCTCACAGCGCCCGCACAGCGCCGACCGAACAGCGCCTCAGGTCCGCCCTGGAGTGTGGTGCGCATGCACGGACACGGACACAGACTCCGCACCCCCGAAGCCCAACGCACCCGCCGCTGGTTCATGAACCGGGCGCTGCTCGCCGGCGGCGTCGCCGCGGTGGCGACGATGACCGGCTGCTCCACGGGCTCCTCCGAATCGGCGAGTTCCGCCGCGGCGGCCTCCGGCGCCCCGAGCGGTATGCCGTCCGGCGGCCCCGGCGGCATGGGCCCCGGCGCGAGCGAGGTGAAGTACGCGGACTTCGTCGGCGTCACCACCGACGGCAAGGTCGTCGACGACCTGTACACGATCCACTCCACCGGCGTCTCCACCGACGCGCTGGTCAAGGCCGCGCAGGCGTTCCTCGACGGGCTCTCCCAGAAGCAGCGCCGGGCCACCCTGTTCGACATCCAGGCCGACGAATGGCTGGCGTGGAGCAATGTCGACGGCTACGAGCGCGAGGGCGTCCGCATGGGCGACCTCACCGACAAGCAGCGCGAGCTGGGTTACGCGCTGCTCGGCGCGGCCCTCTCGGCCGACGGGCTCACCCAGGCGCGCAACATCATGAAGCTCAACGCGTTCCTCGGCGAGTACAACGGCGGCGGCAAGGAGACCCTCACCGAGGGCCACTACTTCTTCACCGTCATGGGCACCCCGTCGACCAGCGCGCCCTGGGGCTTCCAGTACGAGGGCCACCATCTGGCGATCAACTACTTCGTGCTGGGCGACCAGGTCGTGATGACGCCGACCTTCATGGGCTCGGAGCCGACCTCGGCGACGTACGACGGCGAGAAGATCACCACCTTCGAGCCGGAGACCACGGCCGGCCTGGCCCTGCTGCGCTCCCTCACCGAGGCGCAGCGGGCGAAGGTGATCTCCACTACCGAGGAGAAGAGCGGCGCCAACCTGAAGGCAGGCGCGGGCGCCGACAACCTCGAACTCGCCTACCAGGGCCTGCCCGGCTCCGAACTCACCTCCGCCCAGCGGCAGAAGCTGCTCGACCTGGTCGGCGTCTACGTCGGCTACCAGGCCGAGGGCCACGCCGAGGTGCGGATGAAGGAGATCGAGGAGCACCTGGACGACACGTACCTCTACTGGCTCGGCGAGACGGACGACGACTCGGCCTTCTACTACCGCGTGCACAGCCCGGTGGTGCTCATCGAGTACGACGCCCAGTCGCCGCTCGCCTACGGCACCAAGGACAGCGGCGGCGGCATGGGCGGCATGAACGGCACGCCCACCCAGCAGCACATCCACACCGTCATCCGCACCCCCAACGGCGGCGACTACGGCGTGGACCTGCTCAAACTGCACCTGGAGACAGACCACTAGGGCCTGTCCGATTCAGGCCACCGACCCGATCCGCCCCGCCGGTGCCGACGGCGTGTCGTGGTGGATCGGGGTGTGCGCGCCGGTCAGCGAAACCCCGCTGCCACCGCGCCGGCCCGCGACGATCTCGGCGGCGATGGACAGGGCCGTCTCCTCCGGCGTACGGGCGCCGAGGTCCAGGCCGATGGGCGAGCGCAGGCGGGCCAGCTCCAGGTCGGTGACGCCGACGTCGCGCAGCCGCCTGTTGCGGTCGAGGTGGGTGCGGCGCGAGCCCATGGCGCCGACGTACGCCACCGGCAGCCGCAGCGCCAGCTTCAGCAGGGGTACGTCGAACTTGGCGTCGTGGGTGAGCACACACAGCACCGTGCGGGCGTCGACGTCGGTGCGCTCCAGGTATTCGTGGGGCCACTCTACGACGATCTCGTCGGCCTCGGGGAAGCGGGCCCGCGTCGCGAAGACGGGGCGGGCGTCGCACACCGTGACGTGGTAGCCCAGGAACCTGCCGACGCGGACCAGCGCGGAGGCGAAGTCGATGGCGCCGAAGACGATCATGCGGGGGGCGGGGACCGACGACTCGACCAGCACCGTGAGCGGTGCTCCGCACCGAGAGCCCTGCTCTCCGATCTCCAGGGTGCCGGTGCGGCCGGCGTCCAGGAAGGCGCCCGCCTCGGCCGCGACCGTGCGGTCCAGCTCGGGATGGGCGCCGAAGCCGCCGTCGTACGACCCGTCGGGGCGGACCAGCAGCGCGCGGCCGCCCATCAGTTCGGCCGGGCCGGAGACGATCCGGGCCACCGCGGCGGGCTCGCGTCGGGACGCGGCGGCCACCGCGGACGCCACCACCGGCCGGACGGGGTCGCCCGCCCGGACCGGGGTGACCAGGATGTCGATGATGCCGCCGCAGGTCAGTCCGACCGCGAAGGCGTCCTCGTCGCTGTAGCCGAAGCGCTCCAGGACCGGTTCCCCGTCCCGCAACGCCTGTTGGCACAGCTCGTACACCGCGCCCTCCACACAGCCGCCGGAGACCGAGCCGATGGCCGTGCCGTCGGCGTCCACCGCGAGGGCGGCGCCCGGCTGGCGCGGGGCGCTGCCGCTCACGGCCACCACGGTGGCCACGGCGAAGTCGCGTCCCTGCTCGACCCACCGGTGCAGCTCGTCGGCGATGTCCAGCATGTCTCGGTCTCCTTAACAGCGGTGTGGGGAGGGCGGTCGGGCGTCAGTGCACGCCCATCCAGCTCTCGATGGGGTTGAGTGCGAAGAACACCACGAAGATCGCCGTCAGCGCCCACATGAAGACACCTATCTCGCGCGCCTTGCCCTGCGCGATCCGGATGGCGACGTAGGAGATGACACCGGCGGCGACACCCGCGGTGATCGAGTACGTGAACGGCATGATCACGACGGTCAGGAAGACCGGGATCGCGGTGGCGCGGTCGGACCAGTCCACGTGCCGGGCGTTCATCATCATCATGGCGCCGATCACCACCAGGGCGGCGGCCGCGACCTCGCCCGGCACGATCGCCGTCAGCGGCGTGAAGAACAGGCAGGCCGCGAAGAACAGACCGGTGACCACCGACGACAGGCCGGTGCGGGCACCCTCGCCGACGCCGGTCGCCGACTCCACGAACACGGTCTGGCCGGAGGCGCCGGAGACGCCGCCGATCGCGCCGCCCGCGCCGTCGATGAACAGCGCCTTGGACAGGCCCGGCATCCGGCCCTTGTCGTCCGCCAGCTTGGCCTCGGTGCCGACGCCGATGATCGTCGCCATCGCGTCGAAGAACCCGGCGAGCACCAGCGTGAACACGATCATGCCGACGGTCATCGCGCCGACCTCGCCCCAGCCGCCGAACTCGACGTTGCCGAAGATCGAGAAGTCGGGCATCGAGACCGCGCCGCCCCGCAGTTCGGGAGCGCCGCCGGCCCACTGCTCGGGGTCGATGACGTCGAGGGCGTTGAGGATCAGGGCGAGGACCGTGCCGCCGACGATGCCGAGCAGGATGGCGCCGGGGATGCCGCGCGCCTGGAGCATGAAGATGGCGAGGAGGGTCAGGGCGAAGAGCAGCACCGGCCAGCCGGCCAGTTCGCCCTCCGGGCCGAGGATCACCGGGGTGGTCTCGCCGTTGTGCACGAAACCGGCCTTGTAGAAGCCGATCAGCGCCACGAACAGGCCGATACCCATGGTGATCGCGTGCTTCAGCGGCAAGGGAATCGCGTTCATGATCATCTCGCGCAGGCCGGTGACGACCAGCAGCATGATGACCACGCCGTACATCACGCACATGCCCATCGCCTGGGCCCAGGTCATCTGGGGAGCGACCTGGGAGGCGAGGACTCCGGAGACGGAGAGGCCCGCGGCGAGCGCCAGGGGCACCTTGCCGACGAAACCCATCAGCAGCGTCGTGAGGGCCGCCGCGAACGCGGTGGCGGTGATCAGGGCCTTCTGGCCGAGCGTGTCCCCCGCCGCGTCCTTGCCGGACAGGATCAGGGGGTTGAGGAGGAGGATGTACGCCATCGCCATGAAGGTGGTGACGCCGCCGCGCACCTCACGCGCGACCGAGGATCCCCGTTGGGATATGTGAAAGTACCGGTCGAGCCAAGAGCGTCCGGCCGGGACGCGGGATCCGTCACCCGCGTCCTCCGAGACGGTCTTCGGCTCCAGTGACTGCTGGGTCATGTGGGCCTACTCCCAAGGTTCATAGGGGCACCCGCATGGGGACCGCCGTTGCGGCTGCGGGATTTGGGAAGGTGCTTCGGCCGCACGACCCGGGGGACGGCCCGAGACGAACGATTCGGTCGGTTCCAAGGACCGCGAGCGGTGCGGTACTTGGGCTCCGGGCGGCGCGGAGTGTGTGACGTTCCATGCGCCGCCCGGAGAGCTCTTACGCGGTACCGGTCAGGTGCTCGGGGCGGACCGGCGTCCTGTTCAGCTCCAGGCCGGTCGCGTTGCGGATCGCCGCGAGGACCGCCGGAGTCGAGGACAGGGTGGGGGCCTCGCCGATGCCGCGCAGCCCGTACGGGGCGTGCTCGTCGGCGAGTTCGAGGACGTCGACCGGGATGGTCGGCGTGTCGAGGATGGTCGGGATCAGATAGTCCGTGAAGGAGGGGTTCTTCACCTTCGCGGTCTTCGGGTCGACGACGATCTCCTCCATGACCGCCACACCGAGACCCTGGGTCGTACCGCCCTGGATCTGCCCGATGACGGACAGCGGGTTGAGCGCCTTGCCGACGTCCTGCGCGCAGGCCAGCTCGATCACCTTGACCAGGCCGAGCTCGGTGTCGACCTCGACGACGGCGCGGTGCGCGGCGAAGGAGTACTGGACGTGGCCGAAGCCCTGGCCGGTGCGCAGGTCGAAGGCCTCGGTCGGCCGGTGCCGCCACTCCTCCTCGACCTCGACGGCCTCGTTCTCCAGCACGTCCACCAGGTCGGCCAGCACCTCGCCGCCGTCGGTGACGACCTTGCCGCCCTCCAGCAGCAGCTCGGCCGTCGCCCAGGCCGGGTGGTAGGAGCCGAACTTGCGGCGCCCGAGCTCCAGCACCTGCTCGCGGACCAGCTCACAGGCGTTCTTGACGGCACCACCGGTGACGTACGTCTGCCGCGAGGCGGACGTCGAACCGGCGCTGCCCACCTGGGTGTCCGCCGGGTGGATGGTCACCTGGGTGACGCCCAGCTCGGTGCGGGCGATCTGCGCGTGGACGGTGACACCGCCCTGGCCGACCTCCGCCATGGCCGTGTGGACCGTGGCCACCGGCTCGCCGCCGACGACCTCCATGCGCACCTTGGCGGTGGAGTAGTCGTCGAAGCCCTCGGAGAAGCCGACGTTCTTGATGCCGACCGCGTAGCCCACACCCCGTACGACGCCTTCACCGTGCGTGGTGTTGGACAGGCCGCCGGGCAGCTGCCGGACGTCCGCGCCCTCGCTGCTCTCCCACTGGCGCTCCGGCGGCATCGGCATCGCCTTGACGCGGCGCAGGAGTTCGGCGACCGGCGCCGGCGAGTCGACGGGCTGGCCGGTCGGCATGATGGTGCCCTGTTCCATGGCGTTGAGCTGCCGGAACTCCACCGGGTCCATGCCGAGCTTCTTCGCCAGCTTGTCCATCTGCGCCTCGTAGGCGAAGCACGCCTGGACCGCGCCGAAGCCGCGCATGGCGCCGCAGGGCGGGTTGTTGGTGTAGAGGGCGATGGCCTCGATGTCGACGTCGTCGATGACGTACGGGCCGACGGACAGCGAGGAGGCGTTGCCGACGACCGCCGGGGAGGCGGAGGCGTAGGCGCCGCCGTCCAGGACGATCCGGCACTTCATGTGCGTGAGCTTGCCGTCCTTGGTGGCGCCGTGCTCGTAGTACAGCTTGGCCGGGTGGCGGTGGACGTGCCCGAAGAAGGACTCGAACCGGTTGTAGACGATCTTCACCGGCTTGCCGGTGCGCAGCGCCAGCAGGCAGGCGTGGATCTGCATCGACAGGTCCTCACGACCGCCGAACGCGCCGCCGACACCGGCCAGCGTCATCCGCACCTTCTCCTCGGGCAGGCCGAGCACGGGCGCGATCTGGCGCAGGTCGGAGTGCAGCCACTGGGTGGCGATGTAGAGGTGGACGCCGCCGTCCTCCTCGGGCACCGCGAGACCGGACTCGGGGCCGAGGAAGGCCTGGTCCTGCATGCCGAAGGTGTACTCGCCCTCGACGATGACGTCGGCGCGCTTGCGGGCCTGAGTCACATCGCCGCGGATGATCGGCTGGCGGTGCACGATGTTCGGGTGCGGGACGTGGCCGGCGTGGTGATCGTCGCGGCCCTCGTGGACGAGGATCGCGTCCGGCGCGGTCGCGGAGGCCTCGTCGGTGATGACGGGCAGTTCGCGGTAGTCGACCTTGATCTTGGCGGCGGCGCGGCGGGCCGTCTCCGGGTGGTCGGCGGCGACGATCGCGACGGGCTCGCCGTGGTGGCGTACCTTGCCGTGCGCGAGGACCGGGGTGTCCTGGATCTCCAGGCCGTAGTTCTTCACCTCGGTCGGCAGGTCGTCGTACGTCAGCACGGCGTACACACCCGGCAGCGCGAGCGCCTCGGACGTGTCGATCGAGACGATCTCGGCGTGCGCGACCGTGGAGCGCAGGATCTGCCCCCACAGCATGTCCTCGTGCCACATGTCGGACGAGTACGCGAACTCGCCGGTGACCTTCAGGGTGCCGTCCGGGCGGAGCGTGGACTCACCGATGCCGCCCTTGGTCTGCGAGCCCTGCGTGATCTTCGTAGGTGCGCCGTTGGTCGGCATGGTCAGACCCCCTCGGACTGGCGGGCGGCCGCCAGGCGGACCGCGTCCATGATCTTCTCGTAGCCGGTGCAGCGGCACAGGTTGCCCGACAGCGCCTCGCGGATGTCGGCGTCGGTCGGGTTCGGGTTGTTCTCGAGCATCTCGTCGGCGGCGACCAGCAGACCCGGGGTGCAGAAGCCGCACTGGACGGCGCCGGCGTCGATGAACGCCTGCTGGATCGGGGAGAGTTCGCTGCCCTCACCGGTCTGCGAGTCGGTGCCTTTGGCCTGCCACTGCTGGGCGTCCTGAAGGGAGGTCCCGCAGGCGCCGGTCGCGCAGCCGCTCTCGGCGCGCTGCTTGGCGTAGTCGGCGAGCCCCTCGACGGTGACGACCTCGCGGCCCTCGACCTGCCCGGCGGCGACCAGACACGAACACACCGGCACGCCGTCCAGCCGCACGGTGCACGACCCGCACTCGCCCTGCTCGCAGGCGTTCTTCGAACCCGGCAGCCCCAGCCGTTCCCTCAGCACGTACAGCAGGGACTCGCCCTCCCACACGTCGTCGGCTTCCTGCGGACGTCCGTTGACCGTGAAATTGACGCGCATTACGCGGCTCCCTCCGTGCGTGCGGCGGTGCCGCGATACGACTCCCAGGTCCAGGTCAGGGTCCGGCGG
The DNA here is from genome assembly GCF_015712165.1 of Streptomyces spinoverrucosus. NCBI lineage: Bacteria > Bacillati > Actinomycetota > Actinomycetes > Kitasatosporales > Streptomycetaceae > Streptomyces > Streptomyces spinoverrucosus. The sequence goes on from NZ_JADPZX010000001.1 coordinate 1,470,942, forward strand.
GCCATGATGCCCACCGCGTGCCGGCGGTAGCTCGCCGTGCCCCGGACGTCGTCGATCGGGTTGCAGGCGGCGGAGCACAGGTCCGCGAACTGCTTGGCGACCGACGGGGTGATGATCTTTCCGTTGTCCCAGAAGCCACCCTCTTCGAGCGCGGCGTTCAGGAACTCCTCCGCGGCCTTGGCCCGCACGGGCGTCGGGGCCGCCGAACCGATACCGGTCCGCACGGTCCGCGTCTGCGGGTGCAGGGCGAGCCCGAAGGCGCACACGGCGATGACCATGGCGTTGCGCGTGCCGACCTTCGAGTACTGCTGGGGCCCGTCCGCCTTCTTGATGTGTACGGCGCGGATCAGCTCGTCGGCCGCCAGCGCGTTGCGCTTGACGCCGGTGTAGAACTCATCGATCGGAATACGGCGGGACCCGCGCACCGACTCGACCTCGACCTCGGCGCCGGCGGCGAGGAGGGCGGGGTGGGCGTCACCGGCCGGGGAGGCGGTGCCGAGGTTGCCGCCGACGCCGCCGCGGTTGCGGATCTGCGGGGAGGCGACGGTGTGCGAGGCGAGGGCCAGGCCCGGCAGCTCGGCGCGCAGGTGCTCCATGATCTTCGAGTACGGGACGGAGGCCCCCAGCCGCACGGAGTCCTCGCCGATCTCCCACTCGGAGAGATCGCCGATGCGGTTGAGGTCCATGAGGTACTCGGGCCGGCGGTGGTCGAAGTTGATCTCGACCATCACATCGGTGCCACCCGCAATCGGCACAGCGGTGGGGTGCTCGGCCTTCGCGGCGAGCGCCTCCTCCCAGCTGGCGGGGCGAAGGAAGTCCATGACCGGCTCTCTTCATCGTCTCGTGGGTCGTACAGATTGAGCCAATCCGTGTGCGGCGGGCCCGGCTCGTTCATGTGCTGTTAACGCGCATTGACCTCAGTACACAGCGCCTTGTTCCAGCGCGGTCAGTCACCGAAACCATGAAGGAGTTGGCTGGCCAGGGCGGTCATCTTGTAGATTCGTATGAACGGAGGTCATCAGTAACCTCCTGGTTTTCCTGGGGAAACGTCCGGCACAGGCCGCGTGACCTGGGACACAGCACGGGAGACGGCGAGCACCGCTCAACCGGCCACCGCACGGGCCACTCACCCAGGGACCCGTCAAGATCCATCGTAGTTTTCGAGACAAAGAACGGCGGCGACGAGAATGCGGCTGCGCGCACTGCTGGACACCGACGCGCTGGGCCTCAAGCTGCTCGGCGGCGAGGACGAGCTGGACCGCACCGTGCGGGGCGTGATGACCACCGACCTGCGGGACCCCAGCCGCTACCTCTCCGGCGGTGAGCTGGTGCTCACGGGCCTGGCGTGGCGCCGGAACGCGGCCGACTCCGAGCCCTTCGTACGCATCCTGGTGCAGGCCGGCGTGGCGGCACTGGGGGCCGGCGAGGCGGAACTCGGCGACGTGCCGGACGACCTGGTCATGGCCTGCGCCCGCCACCGCCTGCCCCTCTTCGCGGTGCACGAGTCGGTGGCCTTCGCGACGATCACCGAGCACGTCGTACGACAGGTCTCCGGCGAGCGCGCCGGCGACCTCGCGGCCGTGGTCGACCGGCACCGCCGGATGATGACGGCGGGCCCGGCGGGCGGCGGCCCGGACGTGGTCCTCGACCTCCTCGGCTCGGACCTGGACCTGCGCGCCTGGGTCCTCTCCCCCACCGGCCGCCTGATCGCGGGCTCCAAGGTCGGCGGCCCGGCGCTGCCCCCCGAGGCGTGCGCGAAGCTGGCGGCCGAGCACCTGGCGGCGGCCCGCACCGGCCGGCGCGGCCCGCACCGCCTGATCCTCGGCACCACGACGTACTCGCTCTTCCCGATCCGCAGCAGCGGCCGCTCCCCGCAGGCCTCCCGGGACGTACGCGAGACAGTCCTGTCGGACTGGCTACTTGCCGTCGAGGCGGACGCGGGTGACTGGCCGGAGGAGCGCCTCGACCTCCTCCACGGCGTCACGCAACTCATCGCCGTCGAACGCGACCGCCGCGACGCGGCCCGCACGGTCCGCCGCCGCCTGGCCCAGGAGGTCCTGGAACTCGTCCAGACGGGCGCCGCCCCCGCCGAGATCGCGGCCCGCCTGCGCGTCGCCGCGCCGGTGCTGCTGCCCGGCCTCGGCGCGGCCCCCCACTGGCAGGTGGTCGTGGCCCGCGTCGAATGGGACGGCGCCGACATCGAGGCGGGTCCGGTGGCCCAGTCCCTCCTGGAGGAGATCCTGGTCGACCCGCTGGCCACCGGCCCGGAACCCTCCGACCGCATCGCCGTGGCCCACACCGGCGACGAGGCGATCGCCCTGGTCCCCCTGCCCGCCGTCTCCTCGGAGCACGACGGCTCGGAGACCGGCGTCCTCGCCGACGCACTCCTCACCGCGGTCCGCGCCCCCCTCTCGGCCGGCCTGGAGGACGACGGCCGCGTCACCCTCGGCGTCAGCGCGGCGGTCCACTCGGCGGAGGGCCTGCGCGGCGCCCTGGAGGAGGCCCGGCACGCCCGCCGGGTGGCGGCGGCCCGCCCCGGCCGCGTCTGCGCGGCCGGCCACCAGGAACTGGCCTCCCACGTCCTCCTCCTGCCCTTCGTCCCCGACGACGTACGCCGCGCCTTCACCGCCCGACTCCTGGACCCCCTGCGCGACTACGACCGCCGCCACCGCGCCGAACTCATCCCGACCCTCGAAGCCTTCCTCGAATGCGACGGCTCCTGGACCCGCTGCGCCTCCCGCCTCCACCTGCACGTCAACACCCTGCGCTACCGCGTGGGCCGCATCGAGCAGCTGACGAGCCGCGACCTCTCACGCCTGGAGGACAAGCTCGACTTCTTCCTGGCCCTGCGCATGAGCTGAAACCCAACAGACCGCAAAGCCCCTCGACTTTGTGAAATCCTTCACCCACCCTCTTGGCCGGGCAGCTGAATTGGTGTTGAAATGCGGCCACCACTCAACAGCTCGATGGCGCGCTCGGGGAGGGCAACGTGGCGCATACCGCCATGTCTGGTACCGGAACGACCTCAGACGACGATCCCCTCCAGACCGCGGTGTGGCGGTTGCGTTCACGGGCCTGCTGGGCCGACGCGGCGGCCCTGCTGACCCCGACCACGCCGGCGGCGGCCCTGCAACGCGCCGCGCTGCTGGTCGAACGATGCCTGTACACCGAGCAGGGCTGGCAGGAGGCCGAGGACGCCCTGCGCACGGCCGAGGCGCTGGCCCACACCGACGAGGAACGGGGTGCGGCCGCCTGTGAACGCGGCCAGCTCGCCTACGCGGCCACCCTGCACACGGTCCGCGACCGCGCCGACGAGGCACGAGCGGCCCTCGGCCGGGCGGCGGCCCTGATCCCCCCGGGCGCCCCCGGCCGCCCCCTCCTGGACTTCCGCCGCGGCCTACTCGCCGAAAACCTCGCCCACTCCCCCCAGGCCGCCCTCGCCGCCTACCGCCGCGCCCACGCCGGCGCCACCGCCCACGCCAACGCCCTCCTCCTCTCCTTCACCTGGCGCCACCTCGCCGGACTGGCGCTCAGAGAGGGCGAGTTGGCCGAGGCCCGCCACGGCTTCGCCGAATCCCTGCGGATCCGCGAGGAGTTGGGCTACCTGGTGGGCACGGCCCCCGCCCTGGCCTCGCTGGCCGCCACAGAACCCGAACCGGAGGCATCCCGCCTACGCGAGGAGGCCCGCCGCCTGTACCGCCTCCTGGGCGGAGTCCCCACCTGGCTCGCAACCCAACTGACACCACCGGCTGCTGGCGCGGCAACGGCGTAGCGACTGCCCCCGGGGCGTCACGCAGCCCGGCACAACGGCTTACACCCGCGCCCACCCGTGCCGCCCCAGCAGCACGACTGCCCGCGACTGGACGGCACCGCATACCTGCCGCTGGACAGCACCACACACCCGCGACGGGGCGGCACCACACACCCACCGCAGGACGACACCAGGTGCCCACGGCTCAGCGGCACCGCAACCCACAACCGGAGGGCACCGCATGCCCGCCGCTGGGCCGGTGATAGCCGCACTCGCGCACGCACGGAAGGGGCCGTGTCGGGGGGTGTCCGCCCGCAGCGGTTGGCGCGTCAACCCGGGCAAGTTGGTAAGTGACCGATTCCGCGCCGTTCCGAGGACGGACACCCCCCGGCGCGGCCCCGACCCACCCCCGGGCCGTAGGCGCTGCAGCGGCCCCCACCGATCAGCCACAGGCCGCCGCAGGCACCGGCACCCTCACCCCACGGCGAAGTGCGCCTCCACCAGCCCCCGCACCGCATCCAGATCCCGCACCACCAGCGCATCCAGCAGAGCGGCATGCTCAGCCGCATCCGCCACCAACTCCGTACGCCCCCGCGAGGCCGAGGCCGAGGCCAAGGCCCCCACCAACGGCCACTGCGCCCGCCGATGCACATCATCGGCGATCCGCACCAACTGCGAGTTCCCCGCAAGCCCCAGCACACCCCGGTGAAAGGCCCGATCGGCCTCCGCATACGTCGCCCGACACCCGGACGAGGCCGCCCGCACCGACGCCTCCGCCAACGGCCGCAACTCCGCCCACCGCTCCGCGGACACCGTACGAGCCAGCCGCAGAATGACAGGAACCTCGATCAGCCCCCGCACCTCCGCCAACTCCGCCAGCTCACGAGAATCCCGCTCGACCACCCGAAAACCCCGGTTGGGCACAACCTCGACGGCCCCCTCCAGAGCCAACTGCTGCATGGCCTCCCGCACAGGCGTCGCCGACACCCCGAACCGCTCCCCCAGCGCCGGCGCCGAGTACACCTCCCCCGGCCGCAGCTCCCCCCTCACCAACGCCGCACGCAACGCGTCAAGAATCTGCCCCCGCACGGACGCCCGCTGCACCACCGCCCGAACCGGCTGCTCACTGTGCGTGTGCTCCCCGTGCGCGTGCCCCCCGTGCGCGTGCCCCCCGTGCGCGTGCTCCCCGTGCGTGTGCTCCCCCCGCACACCCTCAGCCGACTCACAGTCCCGCCCCCACGCCGCATCCGCGGCCCCAGGCTGCGCGGGCACCCGCACCTGCGGCACCGAAACCGAATCCCCCACACCGCCCACACCCCCCACCTCCACGAAGCCCGGCACGACTCGCTTCATGGGGTTCACAGGGGTCCTCCTCCGGACGTGTCAGTACTTGGGGTCATTACGGCGTCTTGTTACTCATCCGTCAAGCACCTTAGGCGCAGAAGCCCCCAGTTCAAATCCTCCCCCCTTCCGCTAAGGTAAGCCTTACCTTCAAACAGGCCCCAGACATCTCCGATTGGGTGGTCCCCGTATGCCCACGCCCGCCTCGGCCACAGCACACGCGTACGCCCGCCTCACGGAAGCCGTCCCCAGCCTCGGCATCACAGAACTGGACCCCACCGAGCCCTTCCCCACCACCCCCGGCTGGATCACCACCGCCGCCATAACCACACACAGCACCGCCCTCGACGACTTCCTGGCCCACGACGACGCCCAGGTCGTCCGCGACTACGCCCAGCGCGCCCGCCCGGACGTGATCGCCAGCTTCGGCCTGCACCGCTACGCCTGGCCGGCCTGCCTCCTGATCACCGTCCCCTGGTTCCTCAGCCGCCGCGTCCCCCGCTACCCCGTGACGCATGTCTCGTACAACCGCACGGCCCCCGGCCTGGCCATGGGCCGCCTCGCGGTCCGCCCGCACGGCTTCGCCTGCCTCCCCGGCGACCCGGCCGCCGCCCTGCCCGGCGCCACCGTGGTCCCGGACGAGGAGGCCCTGCGGACCGAGGTGCGCGCGGCGGTCGCCGAGCACCTCGAACCGGTCCTCGCCGCCTTCGGCCCCCGGATGCGCCGCCGCGGCCGCGCCCTGTGGGGTACGGCGACCGACGAGATCGTCGAGGGCCTCTGGTACGTCGCCCACCTCCTCGGCGAGCAGGACCGCGCGCGCCACGAACTGGAGCTGCTGCTGCCGGGCGCGACCAAGCCGTACGCCGGTTCGGCCGCCTTCCGCGAGCTCAAGGGCCCCAACGGCGAGACACTGCCCACCCGGGACCGGGCGAGCTGCTGCATGTTCTACACCCTGCGTCCCGAGGACACCTGCGCCACCTGCCCGCGCACCTGCGACGCGGACCGCGTCACCAAACTGCTGGCGACAACCGCCAGTTGAGCCTCCTGCGCCCCACCGCATCGCCCACGCACAGGGAATTCACACCTCCCCCACCAGCCGCAGGAACTTTCAACACAACCACCCGTCCGGGTACTCTTACTCGAACTCAACTCCCGCCCCTCAAGCGGCAGTTCGAGCAGAACGCCGCCCCGGGCATCCCCTTGCACTTCATTGGCGGCCTCTTGCCCCGAAACCCCCTGAGGGCCGGTGGGTTTGGGCCACCATGGCGGGCGTTACGCCCTATCCCAATGCAAGGGACCCCAGATGAGACTGACCGACATATCGCTGAACTGGCTGCTACCGTGCGCCGTACTGCTCGCGGGCATGCTGACGGCGGTTGCGGTACTCCAGCGCGGCAAGCGTTCCGCGGGGAAGGACGCGAGCGCGGACGACTCGTGGGAGCGCGCCGAGGAGCGCCGCAGACGCAAGGAGGCCATCTACGGCACCGCCTCCTATGTGCTCCTCTTCTGCTGTGCCGCGGTCGCCGCGGCCCTCTCCTTCAAAGGCCTCGTCGGCTTCGGCCAGCAGAACCTCGGCCTCTCCGGCGGCTGGGAGTATCTCGTGCCGTTCGGCCTCGACGGCGCGGCGATGTTCTGCTCCGTGCTCGCGGTGCGCGAGGCCAGCCACGGTGACGCGGCGCTCGGCTCCCGGATACTGGTGTGGACGTTCGCGGGCGCGGCGGCCTGGTTCAACTGGGTGCACGCCCCCCGCGGCCTCGGACACGACGGTGCCCCCCACTTCTTCGCGGGCATGTCCCTGTCGGCGGCGGTCCTCTTCGACCGCGCCCTGAAGCAGACCCGCCGGGCCGCGCTGCGCGAGCAGGGCCTGATTCCGCGCCCGTTGCCGCAGATCCGCATCGTCCGCTGGCTGCGGGCGCCGCGTGAGACGTACAAGGCCTGGTCGCTGATGCTGCTGGAAGGCGTCCGCACCCTCGACGAGGCGGTCGACGAGGTGCGCGAGGACAAGCGGCAGAAGGAGGAGGCCCGGCTGCGGCGGCGCGAGCAGCAGCGGCTGGAGCGGGCGCAGCTCAAGGCGATCAGCCGGGGCCACGGGCGCGGCTTCGTCGGCCGGAGCGGCGGACGGCACGTCGAGCTGCCCACGGTGGAGCAGGCCGAGCGCGTCTCCGCGGAGCCTGCCATATCCACCGGGGAGCCACTGCCCGTTCGCGCCCGGCCCTCACTTCAGCCCGTCCGCAGGGGCGCTGAGCCGGTCACCGTCGACCTCACCGCGGAGGACGACACAATGGCCCTCCCGCGTCTCGACTCCCTTGAGCGCAAGCTGAAGGACCTTGAGCAGCAGTTCGGCTAGAGCCGGACAGCACGGGACCGGGGTGCGGTCCGACTCGGGCCGCACCCCGTGCCGTTCGAGCGGCGTCTCAGGCGGCGTCCGCGTCGAGTTCGAACCACACCGACTTCCCCACCCCGTGCGGCCGTACGCCCCACGCGTCCGCGAGGGACTCCACCAGCACCAGCCCCCTGCCGTGCGTGTTGTCGTCGGCGTTCGCCACCCGCAGTCGCGGCGGTCGGGCCACGAAGTCCCGTACCTCCACCCGCAGTCCCCCGGGTCCGACGCAGGCCGTCAGGACCGCGTCGTCGTCGGTGTGGACGATGGCGTTGGTGACGAGTTCGCTGGTGAGCAGTTCCGCTATCTCCGCCCGGCCGGGCTGTCCCCAGTGCCGTAGCAGGTCGCGCAGCTCTCTGCGGGCCTCCGGGACCGCCCTCAGGTCCGCCCGCCCGAGTCTGCGCGTCAGTTGCGGCGCCTGTGCCTGCTCCGTGGCGCCGTCGGCCTCTTCCTCCACCGTCCCTGCCGAGAAGGCCCCGATCGCCGTGGGACCGCCCCCTCGTGCCTGCCTCTTCATGACCCCCGCCCGCGTGCCGATGTCGGTTCCCCTCCTGCTCGAACACGTTCACGGGGATGCTTGCCCGATGGGTACCGGGGACAGTCATGTGGAATTGTCAACGACCAGATGTTCGGCCACGGCCGGGCCCGCCACGGGCGCCCCGGCCGACCGCCGCCCGCGCGCCCGACGCGGCCCGGCCCGCCATGACCGGCCCCAACTACCGGACTACGCCTGCCGATCCGGTCGTATCCGCCAATCCCGGGTGACCGCCGTTTGCCGACAGCCGCTCTCCGGCCACCGCACGGCCACCGTGGCGCGACCGTAGAGACTGGCCGAAACCATGCGGCACTGCGCCAGTAGAGGCCGTACGCCGGACAGGCCTAAGGCCGGGGCACATTGCGGAGGTTGGAGCGGGCCAGCTGGAGCATCCGGCCGACGCCGCCGTCCAGCACGATCTTCGAGGCGGACAGGGCGAACCCGGTCACCATCTCGGCCTTGATCTTCGGCGGGATGGACAGGGCGTTGGGATCGGTGACGACGTCGACGAGTGCGGGTCCCTTGTGCCGGAAGGCGTCCTTGAGGGCGCCGGCGAGCTGCTTGGGCTTCTCGACGCGGACGCCGTACGCGCCGCAGGCGCGGGCCACTGCGGCGAAATCGGGATTGGTGGCGGCCGTGCCGTACGACGGCAGGCCGGCGACCATCATCTCCAGCTCGACCATCCCGAGGGAGGAGTTGTTGAACAGCACGACCTTCACCGGCAGGTCGTGCTGGACCAGGGTCAGGAAGTCCCCCATCAGCATGGTGAATCCGCCGTCCCCCGACATCGACACGACCTGCCGGCGACGGTCGGTGAACTGGGCGCCGATCGCCATCGGCAGCGCGTTCGCCATCGAGCCGTGGGAGAACGAACCGATGACGCGGCGGCGGCCGTTGGGCGAGATGTACCTGGCGGCCCAGACATTGCACATACCGGTGTCGACAGTGAACACCGCGTCGGTGTCGGCGACTTCGTCGAGGACGGACGCCACGTACTCGGGGTGGATCGGGATGTGCTTCTCCACCTTCCTGGTGTACGCCTTGACGACCCCTTCCAGCGCGTCCGCGTGCTTCTTGAGCATCTTGTCGAGGAAGCGCCGGTTCTCCTTGGTCTTCACGCGGGGGACGAGACAGCGCAGCGTCTCCCGGACGTCCCCCCAGACGGCCAGGTCCAGCTTGGAGCGGCGGCCCAGGTGCTCGGGGCGCACGTCGACCTGGGCGATCCGCACGTCGTCGGGGAGGAAGGCGTTGTACGGGAAGTCGGTGCCGAGCAGGATCAGCAGGTCGCACTCGTGGGTGGCCTCGTAGGCGGCGCCGTAGCCGAGGAGTCCGCTCATTCCGACGTCGAACTTGTTGTCGTACTGGATCCACTCCTTGCCGCGCAGGGCGTGCCCGACCGGAGACTTGATCTTCTCGGCGAACTCCATCACCTCGGCGTGCGCCCCGGCCGTGCCGCTTCCGCAGAAGAGGGTGACCTTCTCGGCCTCGTCGATCAGTTCGACGAGGCGGTCGATCTCGGCGTCGCCGGGGCGGACGGTGGGGCGGGAGGTGACCAGGGCGCTCTCGGGGGCCCGGTCGGGGGCGGGCCGGTCGGCGATGTCGCCCGGCAGGGTGACGACGCTGACGCCGCCGCGACCGACGGCGTGCTGGATGGCGGTCTGCAGCAGCCTCGGCATCTGCTGCGGGCTGGAGATCATCTCGCTGTAGTGGCTGCACTCCTGGAACAGCCGGTCGGGGTGGGTCTCCTGGAAGTAGCCGAGGCCGATCTCGCCGGACGGGATGTGCGAGGCGAGGGCGAGGACCGGGGCCATGGAGCGGTGGGCGTCGTACAGGCCGTTGATGAGGTGCAGGTTGCCGGGTCCGCAGGAGCCGGCGCAGGCCGCCAGTTTCCCGGTGATCTGGGCCTCCGCGCCCGCCGCGAAGGCGGCGGTCTCCTCGTGCCGTACGGAGATCCAGTCGATGGCGGAGTTGCGGCGGACCGCGTCGACGACCGGGTTGAGGCTGTCGCCGACGACGCCGTACAGGCGTTTGACTCCGGCGCGGGCGAGGATGTCGACGAACTGTTCGGCGACGTTCTGCTTGGCCATGGCTCGATGCACCCCTTCGGCTCTCGTTGGGTCCATCAATCCACAGGGTGGGCCCCTACGCCTCCCAGACGGCCGCCACCGTACGGTCGTCGGCGTAGCCCTTCACCCGTACCTGGGTGTCGGCGAGGAAGGCGGCGAGGCCCGGTGGCTGCGGTGCCGACCACCGCTCTCGCAGATGCGCGGGCAGCTCCGGTTCGCCGCGCAGCGGCTCGGCCAGGCCGTCCGTGCACATCAGGAGCGTGTCGCCCGGTCGGGCGACGGAGGCGCGGAAGCGGAAGGGTTCGCGGGGCGGTTCGGGGGCCGGTTCGTAGGGGCTCGGCGGGGTGGGGATGCCGAGGTCCATGGTGAGCCGGTCGCCACCGGGGGTCTCGGCGGGCGGTGACCCGAAGCCGAGGACGGGTTCGCCGGCGACCTCGCCGATCTGCGGTTCGATGTCCTGCCAGGCGCCGTCGCGCAGCCGGAACAGGCCGCCGGCGCCGACGCCGAAGAAGACGCGGGTACGGCATCCGGGGTCGGCGGGCAGCAGCAGGCAGCGCAGGGTGGCGGCGTACTCGTCGGGCCTGAGGCCCTGTTCGGCGGCGCTCGCGCGGAGTTTGCCGAGGCTGCGGTCGGTGAGGCGGTGCAGGCCGGACTTCAGGTCGCCGCGCCGGCCGGCCCGGATGTCCTCGGCGAGCCGCTCATGGCTGCGCCCGACCGCCCGCCCGATCCACCGGCACACCTCGGCGGCGGCGCGGTGCGCCCCGGCGGTGGCCCGTACGCCGGTGGCCATCGCGACCAGCACGAGCGCGTCGTCGCCGGTGCCGAACCGCGCGGTGAGCAGCGCGTCGCGGCGGGGCTCGCCCCGGTACCGCGCGGAGTCCCCGCGCACGGAGGCCGCGCGCAGTGTGCAGGCCCCGTAGTGGGCGCCGTCCAGCATGGTGTCGGCGACCAGGCCGCCGAGGTCGTCCGGGTCGGCGGGCGGGAGGGCGGTGGGTTCGGGGTCGTAGGTAGGTGGGCCGGAGCCCACGTGGTGGAGAAGGGTGCGGGTGACCGGGCTCGGGCGGGCCGGTGGCGGTGGGGGCGGCGGGGGTGGATCCGCGAAGGTGGGGGACGGGGTGCCGGTGGTCGAGGTGGTGGGGCCTTGGGGAGGAAGGGGGCGTGGGGTGGGTACGGCGGGGACCGGCCCGGCGTCGTGCGGCTCGGGGACGCCGGGACGATCGGCGGTGTCCCGCGGCGGCCGTGCGCCGCTGCGCGGCTTCGGTAAGACGTCCCGGGCATCGGGCGGTCCGGTCACCGCGCCCGACGCCGAGGCGAAGCGGTCGTCCAGTGAGTCGGGCGTGCGCGTGGGGCCCGTGTCCTCGGTGGTGTCGTCGTACAGCTGCCCCCACCAGTCGTCGGAGTGACCGGCGGGCCTTCCCCCCTGCTGGCTCATGCCCCCAATTGTCCACCGCACGGGCCGGATGAAAACGGGGCGTTCGGAAAATGATGAGGGCCGCCGGGCGGTTCCACCCCCCACGGGAGAACCGCCCGGCGACGTCGAAGGGCCCGGCCCCCCGTCGGCGCCGGTGGCCCCACCTTCGCAGAGTTACGGGCGGTACGGCGATGATGTGCCGAGGCGGTTTTGCGCCGTGGCCGGTTTCCGCCACGGCCGCACCGCGGGGTCCGGATTCCGGGGAGGGCGACGGTTGATGCTGGCGGCGATAGGCCTGGACGGGACACATGAGTCGGCGTATCGCGCGCTGGTGGCGGTGGGCGCCGCCGACGTGTCCGATCTGGCCCGGCGGCTGACCCTCGGCGAGCACGACACGGAGCGCGCGCTGCGCCGCCTGGAACGGCACGGTCTCGCCGCCCAGTCGTCCGCGCGGCCCGGCCGCTGGGTGGCCGCCCCGCCGGGTGTGGCGCTGGGCGCGCTGCTCACCCAACGACGGCACGAACTGGAGCAGGCGGAGCTGGCGGCCGCGCTGCTGGCCGAGGAGTACCGGGCGGCGGCGGCCGAACCGGCCGTGCACGACCTGGTCGAGGTGGTGATCGGCGCGGCGGCGGTGACGCAGCGGTTCCTGCAGTTGCAGCTGGGGGCGACCGACGAGGTGTGCGCGCTGGTCACCGGTACGCCGGTGGCCGTGACCGGCGAGGAGAACCACGCGGAGGAGCAGGCCGCCGCCCGGGGCGTGCGCTACCGGGTCGTGGTCGAGCGGGCGGTGCTGGATCAGCCGGACGGCGTGACCGAGCTGGGCGCGGCGCTCGGCCGGGGTGAGGAGGTGCGGGTGGTGGACCAGGTGCCGACGAAGCTGGTCGTCGCGGACCGCGCGCTCGCCCTGGTGCCGCTCACCTCGCCGACCGCGGAACCGGCCGCTCTGGTGGTGCACGCGAGTGGGCTGCTGGAACTGCTGGCGGGCCTGTTCGAGTCGGTGTGGCGGGAGGCGCTGCCGCTGCGGCTCGGCGACACCGGCGTCACCGAGCAGGGCCCCGAGGGTCCCGACGGCACCGATCTGGAGATCCTGTCCCTGCTGCTGGCCGGCCTGACCGACGCGAGCGTCGCCAGACAGCTCGACCTGGGCCTGAGGACCGTACAGCGGCGGGCGAAACGGCTGATGGAGCTGACGGGGGTGACTACCCGGCTGCAGCTGGGGTGGCACGCGTATGAGCGGGGGTGGGTGGCCCGGGAACGCTGACGGTTCCGCGCGCACGCGCCGGGGAGCAGCCGATGCCCGCCGCCCCACCCCGGCGACCTGCGAGTCTCCCCGGGCTCCTGCACGCTGGGCAGATGGGAGTGTGGCAGCTCCTGCTGGCCGGCCTGGTCATGGTGTTCGGCCTGTGCGGAGTGCTGGTGCCCGGTGTTCCGGGGTCGTGGCTGGTGTGGGCCGCGGTGATGTGGTGGGCGCTGCAGGATCCACGGCCGGTCGCCTGGTTCCTGCTGGTCGGCGCCACCGTCGCGCTGTTCCTGTCGCAGGTGGTGCGCTGGGCCCTGCCGCCCCGCCGGCTCCAGGAGTCCGGCGCCACCCCCCGGATGGCGGTGTACGCCGGACTCGGCGCGCTCGTCGGCTTCGTCGTCGTCCCCGTCGTCGGCGCGATCCCCGGCTTCATGGCCGGTATCTACCTCTGCGAACGCCTCCGACTCGGCCGCCACGGCGAGGCCAGGGCCGCCCTGCGCACGGCGATGCGCTCGGGCGGGTCCAATGTGCTCGCGGAGCTGTTCACCTGCCTGCTGATCATGGGCGCGTGGCTGGGCGTGGTGATCTGGGCCTGACCTGCCGGACGACGGGACGTCGGCTTCTAGGGCCTGTTGCGAAAGTGGCCTCGTCGCCCGGAGGGCGGCCGCGCGGCGTCCGGTGCGCCGAGAGTGCGTGCCGGGCGTCGCGCGGCAGAGGCCACTTTCGCAACAGGCCCTAGTCCTTGCGGCCGGTCGTCGCCACGGTCACGCCGAGGCCGATCATGGTCAGGCCGCCGATGCCGCCGACGGCCGCGAGCCGCCCGGGGGAACGGGCGAACCAGTTCCGCGCGCCGGCCGCCACCAGCCCCCACACGCTGTCGCAGGCGACCGCGATGACGTTGAAGACCAGGCCGAGCAGCAGCATCTGCGTGATGACGTGCCCCTGGGCGCGGTCGACGAACTGGGGCAGTACGGCGGCGAAGAACACGATCGTCTTCGGGTTGGTCACCCCGACCGCGAACCCCTCCCACAGCGTGCGCAGCCGCCCGTGGGCGACCTCCGCCGCCCCGCCGAACGCCGCCCGCAGCGTGTGACGCTGCCGTATCGCGCGCACACCCAGGTGAATCAGATAGGCGGCGCCCGCCAGCTTCAGCGCCAGGAAGACGACGGCCGACCGCTCCACGACGGCCCCGACGCCGAACGCCACGGCGACCACGAGGACGTACGCCCCCAGGGTGTTCCCCACGACCGTGGTCAGCGCGGCCCGGCGCCCCTGCGCCAGGGCCCGCCCGATCACGAAGAGCACGCTCGGCCCCGGCACCACGATCAGCAGGAACGACATGGCGGCGAACGCCACGAGTCGATCGGTCGACATCATGCCGCCCACGCAATCACGCGGGCGGCCAGAGGTTCAATCGGTTAACGCAGCACGCCCTCCAGCGTGAGCAGCCGCACCTTGCGGTCCAGGCCGCCCGCGTAGCCGGTCAGCGACCCGTCGGCGCCGATCACCCGATGGCAGGGGCGCAGGATCAGCAGCGGGTTGGCGCCGATCGCGCCACCGACGGCGCGTACGGCGGCGCGCGGGGCTCCGATCCGCGCGGCGATCTCGCCGTACGTGGTGGTCGCGCCGTACGGCAGCGAGTCGAGCGCCGCCCACACCCGCCGCCGGAACGGCGTCCCCTCGGAACGGGACCGCAGCCGGAACTCCTTCAGCTCCCCGGCGAAGTACGCGGCGAGCTGCTCCTCCGCCTCCCGGAACAGCGCGGGATCGTGCCGCCAGCCGTCCTGGACGGTCCGCCCGCCCTTCTGCCCGGGCACGGAGAGGGAGGTGAGGGTGCCGCTCGGGTCGGCGGTGAGGAGCAGCTCGCCGACGGGGCAGTCGACGGTGGTCCAGTGGGTCGGGGTGGCGGTGACGGGGGTGTTCACGTGAACTCCAGCTCCCCTGCTGCGCGCAGGTGTTGTACGGCGTACGAGCGCCAGGGGCGCCAACTGTCGGGTACCTCCGCGCCGGGCGGGGCGACGTCCGGGTCACCGAGGGCGCGGGTGCGAACGACGGCGACGGTGGCGGGGTCCACGCCGGGCAGGGCGAGCAGGGCCGCCTGCGCGTCGTCCCGGTCGGCGCCCGGATCCAGTCGTACGAGGCCGTCGGCGAGGGCCGCGGTGAGCGCGCCCAGGGTGCCTTCGGGTTCGGCCCCGGCGAGGACGGCCGGTTCGGGGAAGAGGTGGGTGAGGGTGCCGCAGGGCGCGTCGAGGGCCTTGCCGTACCGACGTACCAGCCCCTCCGCCACCGACCGCCCCACCAGCGCCCGTACCGCCAGCTCCTCCGGGTCCGCGGCGCCCGGCGACCGCAGGCCCGGCCGCGCGGCGACCAGCGGAGCGAGCCGCGGATCGGCGCCGAGGCGTTCGTCGACGGCGTACGGATCGGCGTCGAGGTCGAACAGCCGCCGCAGCCGCTGTACGGCGGTGGTGAGGTCCCGCGGGTCGGTGAGATGCAGCCGGGCCTCCAGCCAGCCTCCGGGGTGGGTGGCGGAGCCGGAGCTTGCGGTCCGCTCGTCGACGGCGACGATCCCGGTGCCGTACGGCAGCCGGAGCGTACGCCGGTAGGTGCGCCGGCCGGTCGCCCCGCCGACCTCCTCGATGCCGGGCACGGTCTCACGCGCCAGCAGGTCGAAGACGGCACCGGCGTGATACGGGCCGCGGTAGGCGAGCCGCAGCGGGAACCCGGCGCTCGGCGTGTCCGCCCGCCGGGCGGTACGCCCCTTGGGCGCGGCGGCCCGCAGATCGCTCGGGGTGGAGGCGTACACCTCGCGGACGGTGTCGTTGAACTGCCGCACACTGGCGAACCCGGCCGCGAACGCGATGTGCGTGATGGGCAGGTCGGTGGTCTGGATCAGCACGCGCGCGGTGTGGGCGCGCTGCGCCCGGGCGAGGGCGACGGGCCCGGCGCCGAGCTCGGCGGTCAGCTGCCGCTGCACCTGCCGCGCGCTGTATCCGAGCCGCGCGGCGAGCCCGGCGACCCCCTCGCGGTCCACGACCCCGTCGCCGATCAGCCGCATGGCGCGGCCGACGACATCGGCCCGTACGTTCCACTCGGCCGAGCCCGGCACCGCGTCCGGCCGGCACCGCCGGCAGGCGCGGAAACCCGCGCCCTGGGCGGCGGCGGCCGTCGCGAAGAACCGCACGTTGTGCCGTTTGGGGGTGACGGCCGGGCAGCTGGGCCGGCAGTAGATGCCGGTGGTCTCGACGGCGAAGAAGAACGCGCCGTCGAACCGGGCGTCCCTGCTGCGCACGGCTTCGTACCTGGTGTCCTCATCCATCACGTTGTCCAGTCTCCGCCGGGGCGGAGACTGCTGCTAGCGGGATTCGGACACCCAGTTGTGCGACTCGCCGGTGTGTGACTTCCGGCCGAGTGACCGCGGCCTACCGCCAACCCCGCCGCTTTGCCTCCATGGCGGCCCGCCCCTCCGCCCCCTTCCGCTTCCAGTCCTTACGGATCTCCGCCCGGACCCGGGCATCGGTCTTGGCCACGATCCACTGGTTCTCCCGAATCAGCTTCCGGTAGCTCTCCAGCCGCCGCACCGGCAGTTCCCCCGCCTCGACGGCGGCCAGCACCGCACACCCCGGCTCGGACACGTGCGCGCAGTCGTGGAACCGGCACCCGTCGGCCAGCTCCTCGATCTCGGCGAACACCTGCCCGACCCCGGTACCGGCGTCCCAGAGCCCGACCCCGCGCAGCCCCGGCGTGTCGATCAGCACACCGCCGCCGGGCATCAGCAGCAGGTTGCGGGTGGTGGTCGTGTGCCGGCCCTTCCCGTCGACGTCCCGGGTGGCCTGCACCTCCATCACGTCGTCCCCGAGCAGCGCGTTGGCGAGCGTGGACTTGCCCGCGCCGGACTGTCCGAGCAGCACGGACGTACCGCCGCAGACGACGGCGGTGAGGACGTCCAGCCCGTCCCCGCCGACCGCGCTGACCGCCAGCACCGGCACTCCCGGTGCCGTGGTCTCCACGTCCTGCACGAGGTGCCCGAGCGTCACCGCGTCCGGCACGAGATCGGCCTTGGTCAGGACGACCACCGGCTGCGCCCCGGACTCCCAGGCGAGCGCGAGGAAGCGTTCGACGCGGCCGAGGTCGAGTTCGACGGCCAGCGACACGGCGATGATCGCGTGGTCGACGTTGGCGGCGAGGATCTGCCCCTCGGACCGCTTGGAGGAGGTGGAGCGTACGAAGGCGGTACGGCGTGGCAGATACGTCCGTACGTAGCGGGGGCTGCCCGCGGGTTCGACGGCGACCCAGTCGCCGGTGCACACGACCCGCATCGGATCGTGCGGTGTGACGAAGGCGGTGTCGGCGCGCAACACTCCGTCGGCGGTGGCCACGTCGCACTGACCGCGGTCGACCCGGACGACCCGCCCGGCCAGCAGCCCCTCGCAGTCGTACGGGGTGAACTCGTCCGCCCATGCCTCGTCCCAGCCGTAGGGGGCGAGCGCGGCGGAAGCAGAAGTGGAAGTCAAGGGAGACCCTTCACAAGGGTGGCCCCGGCGGGCGCGCGTACGACGACGCGCGCGGAAGCGTCGAGTGTGTCAGCCGGTGGCCACGGAGGTGGACTTGATGAACTCCGGGATGCGGGCAGCGCCCAGCGCAGCGACAGCCATCGGTCAACACCTCCCAGGTCACACGCAGCGAACAGCGGCGGCACGGAGCAGCCGCAGGAACGAACATGACCCTAGCCACCCGGCCAGACGATGCGCCAGCGATTTTTCAGCGCAGCACCTCGTCGTGGCGAGATCGCACTGCCCACGGTCGATGCGCAGCACGCGGCGGGGCAGGGGACCCCGCTCGCCATAGGGAGTGAACGCGGCGGCCAAGTGAAGATCCCTGCCGTAAGCGCTGAGGGCAGCGGAACTGAATCTGTGAGACGAAGGGTGACCCTTCGCACGGGTGGCCCCGGACACCGCGCGCTCGGACGCGACGACGCCACTCCTCATCCGTACGACAGAGGTCAGGGGAATTACTGTTGCCGCAGCTCGCCGTCGCGAACACCCTGTGGGCCGAGTACGAGCAGCTGGACAAGCCGGTGCGGGCCGGCGTGCGCAAGGCGATGGCCAAGTTCCAGACGCTGAGCACGGTGGAACTGAGATCGGACAAAGGACTCCAACTCACGGTTGTGTCCCAGGCGCGTGACCCGCGCATCAGGACGATCCGCATCACCGCCTTCTGGCGAGGCGTCATCCTCGCGCCGGACGACGGCAGCGAGACCTACCTGCTCCTGAAGGTGCTGCCACATGATGAGGCAGCCGTGTGGGCTTCGTGGCCGAGCCCACCGGCCTGGTGGCCCTCAAGGACTTCATGACCGAGTACCACGCCCGCTACGGCGGCAACGGCGTGATGGTGTACTGGCACGTCGAGCGGAAGAACGTCTGCATCTACTCCCAGCTCAAGAGCTGTTCGTCGTCCGAGGTCGCGGCGATGATCGAGGGCCTGCTGCGGCACTGCACGGACGCCGAGATCGAGTCGAACTACGTCGACACCCGCAGCGCGAGCGTCGTCGGGTTCGCCTTCACCGAACTGCTCAACTTCCGCCTCCTGCCGAGGCTGAAGAACATCGGCAGCATCCGCCTGTACCGCCCCGACGACACTCCGCCCGGCTGGCCGGCGCTCGGCGCCTCGCTGACCAGGCCGATCCGCTGGGAGCTGATCGAGCAGCAATACGACCAGACAGTCAAGTACGCCACCGCGCTCCGGCTGGGGACGGCGGAGGCGGAGCAGGTGCTGCGGCGCTTCACCCGCGGCGGCCCCAAGCACCCCACCTACCAGGCCCTCGAAGAACTCGGCCGCGCCGTGCGTACGGTCTTCGCCTGCGACTACCTGGCCGGCCCTGGCCTGCGCCGCGAGATCCACGGCGGCCTCCAGGTCGTGGAGAACTGGAACAGTGCGAACACCGTGCTCCACTACGGCAAGGACGGCGCCCTGACCGGCCCGGACAAGGAGCACGCCGAGACCTCGATGCTTGCCTTGCACCTGCTGCAGTCCGCGCTCGTGCACGTCAACACCCTGCTGATGCAGCAGGTCCTGGCCGAACCGGCGTGGGCGAAGAAACTCAACGACGAGGACCGGCGTGGGCTGACCCCGCTCTTCTGGTCGAACGTGAACCCCTACGGCACTTTCCGTCTTGACCTGGACGCCCGGCTCGACCTGGGTCCGGCCCTGGCCGTGCCCCGTCCCCGTATGCCGGAAAGCGCAGGCGCCCCCGCGGCAGGGGAGTCCCGGCATGCCCGCTGAACGGACCGGCTGGTGGACCGCTGTGACAAGGCCAGCTTCGCCCTCTATGCCGTGAAGAAGTCGACGAGTGCGCGTGCGATCGGGCCGGGCGCGTTCTCCGTGGGGATGTGGCCTGCGTCCGGGATGCGTACGAGGGTGGTGTGCGGGATCTCCGAGGCGAACCGCTCGGCGTACTCCACCTTCTGGAAGCCGTCGTCCTCGCCCCAGATCAGCAGCTTGGGTGTCGCGTTCTGCCGCAGGGCGGGGACGGCGTCGCGGGTGTGGCGGTTGTCGGCCGCGCCCACCATAGCCATCCAGGAGCGGCGGACCCGCTCATCGGTCCACGGGTCCAGATAGTCCGTGATCCGCTGCTCGGTGGCGGCACCGGCCAATGCTTGTGTCACGGCTTGCCGGCGGGCGGCGAGAATCTCATCGGCGGTGGTCGCGGCGACGACCCCAGGGTCCCGGAAGCGAGCCACGCTGGACACCGGCCAGGAGTCGTAGGTGACCGAGTTGACCAATGCCAGCCGGGACACGTCCAACAGATCGTGGACCAGGATGTGCTGGGCGACGGCGCCGCCGATGTCATGACCCGCCACGGCGATCGGCCCAGAGAGCTTCAGCGCGGAGGCGAAGCGCGCCACCCAGTCCGCAAGGGCGGGGACCGTGCCCGTCTCCAAGGTGAGCTCGCCTCCCGAGCACCCGAGTCCGGGGAGGTCGACGGCGATGGGGCGCAGCCCCGCCGCGCCCAGACGGTCCATCACCGGCAGCCAGACCCGGCTCCAATAGGTGCCGTGCAGCAGGAGCACTGCCGGGCCGTCCTGCTCCACGGTCAGATAGCTGGCCGCTGCACCGTCGACCTGGATCTCGGTCCGCAGCACTGTCGATTCGAGGATCTCGTTCATGGATCCACTGTGACCGCGACATGCTCTCCCGGCCGAGAGTCTTGAATGACACCTTCAGGTACATTCTCGCCATGTCGCTTCATCGTGTGGTGGCCCTGCTCACCCCGCCGCAGTCGCCCTTCGAGCTGGCCTGCGCCTTTGAGGTCTTCGGTGCCGCCCCGCCGGACGCGCCGCCCCGCTACGACTTCCGGGTCTGCGCCGAGCGTTCCGGACTCCTGCCGACCGGCGCTGGCTACACGATGCTCGTCGAGGCGGAGCTGTCCGCCCTGCGGGAGGCGGACACCGTGGTCGTCCCCGGTCGGCAGCCGCCCGACGCGCCCGTGTCGCCGGACGTCGTCGAGGCACTGCGGGACGCGCACCGGCGCGGGGCGAGGATCGTCGCGATCTGCACAGGGGCGTTCGTCCTCGCTCAGGCCGGACTGCTCGACGGTCGCCGCGCCACCACCCACTGGCGCAGCGCAGACCGGTTCGCCGCCGCCTTTCCCGATGTGCACGTGGATCCGGACGTGCTCTTCGTGGACCACGGCGACGTGGCGACCAGTGCCGGGACCGGCGCGGGCATCGACCTGTGCCTGCACCTGGTGCGGTCCGACCACGGAGCGGCGTACGCCGCTGGTATCGCCCGGCGAATGGTCCTGCCGCCGCACCGGGAGGGCAGCCAGCTCCAGTACGCTGCGCAGCCCGCACCGGCCAGGGCGGACGAATCGTTGGCACCGCTGCTGGAGTGGGCCACCTCCCACCTCGGCACCCGGCTGACCCTCGACCACCTCGCCGAACGCGCCGGCCTGTCCAGTCGAACCCTCGCCCGGCGCTTCGCCGAACAACTCGGCACCAGCCCGGGACAATGGCTGCTCGCCCAGCGCCTCGACACGGCACGGATACTGCTGGAACAGACCGACCTCCCGGTGGAAGCCGTCGCCACCCGAGTCGGACTCGCCTCGGCGGTCAACCTGCGCCGCCGTTTCCGAACGCGTTTCGGCACCACGCCCAGCGCCTACCGGCGGGCCTTCAGCGAAACCTGATGACACGTATGGGCGTTTATGCGCACGCGGGCAAGCGGGCGGAGCTCAGGCGCAACGAGAGCGGTGGCCGGCGGCCGGGACCTCATGATGTGTCGCGCCGACCACGCCGCTACAGGTTCGTACGCCACAGGGTGCGCGAACAGCGCCTTGGGCTCGGAGGCGAAGGCGAGCCCGTCGTCGACGGCAGCCCAGAACAGCGGTTTGACGCCGAGCCGGTCGCGGACGAGGAGCAGCCGCTGGGCGCGCTCGTCCCAGACGGCGAAGGCAAACATCCCGTCCAGGTGCTCGGCCACCGCCTGGCAGGGCCCAGCGTGAAGCCGAGGCTGCGGGCGAGCTGGACGGTCGAACCGACAGTGGCGGCGCGGTCGGGTGGCGCGGCGCCCATCACCAGGGCCTGGGTGGGCCCACCGTTCAGGCCCATGCCGACGCCGGCCAGGGCGAGGCGCCAGGCCACGTCGGGCGGGGACCAGTCATCGCCGAGCGGGGTCAGCAGAAGCAGTCCTGCTGCGGTGAACGCGGCGCCGGTAACCGCGATCGGACGGGCGCCGTACCGATCGGCGAGGCGTCCGCCCAGCGGGCCGGCCAGGCCCATCCCGAGAGGGAAGGCCAGGACCGTCAGGCCGGTCGTCGTCGCACTGACCCCCTCGTCTCGCTGAAGGTGGAGGGCGACCACGTAGTGCATGGCCGCGAAGCCCAGCGCCAGCGCGAGCACCGCGCCGTGCGCCCGCAGCAGCCCGACCGCCCGCAGCACCCCGGCCACCGGACGACCGCCCGGCCCCCGCAGCCACCATCACAGCGGCGGTACGGCGGCGATGGCCAGCGGCAGCCAGGCGGAGGTGTCGGCGGCCAGGGTCAGGGACAGCAGAAGGACGGTGCCGCCCATCGCCACCAGCAGCGCGTCGGCCAGTACCTGCGGTCCGGTGAATGCAGGCGGCCGTCGCGCGGCATCGCACGCCAGGCGATGACGAGCGCCGCCAGACAGAACGGAATCTTGACGAGGAAGATCCACCGCCAGCCCAGATGGTCGAGAATCAGCCCGCCGATGGCCGGTCCGGTAACGGCGCCCAGCGGGCCCAGGGTCGCCGGCACGCTCATCGCCCGCCCGCGCAGCTCCGGCCGTACGGAACGGATCGCCAGCACCGGCATCAGGACGAACAGCACGGCGCCGCACGCGCCCTGACCGATGCGGGCAGCGATCAGCCAGGGCACCCAGGGGGACAGCGCGGCCAGCGCGCTGCACAGGGCGAAGCCGGAGGTCGCGGTCAGCAGCGCCGGGCGGGTGCCCATGGCGTCGAGCCACCGCCCGACGGGCAACAGCAGGGCGACGACCGGGAGTTGATAGCCCAGTACCGCCCACTGGGCTATCGCGGCGGGTGTCCGCAGGCCCTCGGAGATGCCCGCGAGCGCCACGTTCACGATGTTCATGTCGAGCATCGCCACGAACGACAGCGCGCCCGCCACGACCACCAGAAGCCAGCGGTCGCCGCCCCCGGCTATGTCCCCGGACCGCTCCGAACCGGAGTCGTGGTCCGCCACTTGCGCGCCTCCCCCACTCGGGTGGGCCGCCAAGCGACAGCCCCGTCCCAGAAGTCGGGGGAGACGCGCAGTGAGTTCCCAGAATTGGCGGGAAATATACGGATCCGCCTCTGATGCAGCTGGGTCAGGCCGTCGTCACGCCGTCGAGTTTGCCGGACTTCGCGTCCTCGACCAGATTGGCGAACTGGTCGGCGCTCATCTGCACCCGCTGCCCGAAGTCGTCCGTGAGGACGACACGGCGCTCGGCCGGGGCCGCGGGGTCGACGAACAGTTGAGGGCAGCCGCAGTTGCAGTTGCCGCAGAAGGCCGCCACCGGTTCGAGACCGGCCAGGCCGTGGATTTCAGTCATGGTCCCGTCCTTTCCTCATCACAACATTTCCCGGGAACGTGAGGACAGCTCGGCCCGGCTCTCGGAAAGGGGCCTTCTGTCCGCCGGCGCTCGATGATCGAAGGCGATCAGCGGGTCACCGGTCAGCGGATGCTCGACCACGGTCGCCCGCACGCCGAACACCTCGGCCAGCAAGGCTGGTTGCAGCACCTCACGGGGCCCGCCGGAGGCAACCACCCGGCCGTCGTGCAGCACGTGCAGCCGGTCGCAGACGGAGGCGGCGGCGTTGAGGTCGTGCAGCGACACCAGGGTCGTACGGCGCTGCGCGCGGAGCAGGGCGAGCAGTTCCACCTGGTGGCGGATGTCGAGGTGGTTCGTCGGCTCGTCCAGCACCAGGACGTCCGGCTGCTGGGCGAACGCGCGGGCCAGCAGGACGCGTTGACGCTCACCGCCGGACAGTTCTGTGAAGCGGCGGCCGGAGTGGTCCGCCATTCCGACGTCCGTGAGGGCGCGGGCGACGACGTCCCGGTCGGTGGCGTCCTCCCCGGCGAAGGCCCGCTTGTACGGTGTTCGGCCCATCGCGACGACCTCGCGGACGCTCAGCTCGAAGTCGCCGCCCCGCTCCTGCGGAAGCGCGGCGACATGCCGAGCCGAGCGCGCGGGGGCCAGTGCGCGGATGTCGGTGCCGTCGAGCAGGACGCGGCCGGAGGCGGGCTTCAGATGCCGGTAGACCGTCCGCAGCAGCGTCGACTTGCCGCTGCCGTTCGGCCCCACCAGGCCGGTGATCTCGCCCTCGGCCGCGATCAGATGCGCGCCGGCGACGACCGTACGACCGGCGTACGCGACGTGCAGGTCCTCGATGTCGATTCTCAACGTCCGCTCCCCCAGATCCTCAACTGCCGCTCCCCAGCCGTCGGTCCAGCAGATACAGCAGCGCCGGAGCGCCGATCAGCGAGGTGACGACCCCGACCGGCAGCTCCTGCGTGTCCATGGCCGTACGGCACACGATGTCGACCACCACCAGCAGCAACGCGCCGAACAGCGCCGACACCGGCAGCAGTCGACGGTGGTCGCCGCCGACGACCAGGCGGCAGGCGTGCGGGACCATGAGCGCGACGAAAGCGATGGCCCCGGACACCGCGACGAGAACACCGGTGAGCAGACTCGTCACGGCGAACAGCTCCCTGCGCAGCCGTACGACATCGATGCCCAGCCCCGCCGCCGTCTCGTCGCCCATCAGCAGCGCGTTCAGGCCGCGGGCGCGGGCCTGGAGCAGCAGCGACACGGCCGGTACCGCCACCGCCGGGGCGGCCAGCAGTTCCCAGTTCGCTCCGCTCAGGCTGCCCATGAGCCAGAACAGCACGCTGTGGGTCTGCTGCTCGTCACCGGCCTGGAGCACGAGGTAGCTGGTGAAGCCGGACAGGAACTGACCGATGGCGACCCCGGCCAGCACCAGGCGGAGCGGCGCGAATCCCCCGCCGCGCCGGGCGATCGCCCAGACGAGGGCGAAGGTGGCCAGGGCTCCGGCGAAAGCCGCGCCCGACAGGCCGAGGCCGAGGACCCCGCCGGTGCCGAGGCCGAGCACGATCGCGGCGACCGCGCCGAGGGAGGCGCCGTTGGAGACGCCGAGGAAGTACGGGTCGGCCAGCGGGTTGCGCACCAGGGCCTGCATCGCCGTACCGACCAGGCCGAGCCCGGCACCCACCAGGGCCGCCAACAGGGCTCGGGGCAGCCGGAGTTGCCAGACGATCAGGTCGTTCGTGCCGGGCCTCGGGGCCTCGCCGGTCGCCCGGCGCCAGACCACGCTCCACACCTCGCCCGGCGGGATCGACGTGGAGCCCCAGGCGACCGCCGCCGTGAGGGCCGCGAGCAGCGCCACCCCGAGGAGCAGCGCCAGCGGCCCGGCGGGCACGGAACGCCGCGTCTGCGCGCGCGGGGCATCCGTGCCCTTCCTGCGCACCGGAACGTCGAGCACGGTCAGCCGACCTTGCCCGGGTGGATGGTCTTCGCGATCTCCTCGACCGTGTCGGCGTTCTCGACCCCGGCGATGGTGGTCTGCTCGGAGCCGATGCGCAGGAAGTGCCCTTCCTTCACGGCCTTCATACCCTTGGTGGCGGAGTTGGACGTCAGCCACTTCTCGGCCTCGTCGAACGCCTTCTCGTTCGCCGCCTCACTCCCCCGATTACGCACGCCGAGCTGGATCCAGTCCGGGTTCTTGGCGATCACGTCCTCCCAGCCGACCTGCTTGTAGTCGCCGTCGCAGTCGGCGAAGACGTTGCGGGCCCCGGCGAGCGTGATCACGGCGTTGGCGACCTGCCGGTTGCAGATGGCCATGGGCTGCTTGGTACCGGCGTCGTAGTCGAAGAAGAAGTACGTCGGCCGCTCGCTCTCCGCCGTCTTGCCGACCGCCTTCTGGACGGCGTCCACCTTCTTCTTCATCCCGTCGACGAGTTCCTTCGCCTTCGCGCTGGTGCCCGTGACCTCGCCGAGGGAGGTGATGTCCCCCTCCACCGCCGACAGGTCGGTCACCGCGCTCTTGCTCTGCGCCGCGCAGGCGGTGGACTTGAGGAAGATGTGCTTGATCCCGGCGGTCTTGAACTCCTGCTCCGTGGGCGCGTCGCCCATGCCGCCGCCCATGTTCATCGAGGCGAAGGTGTCGATGTAGAGGTCGGCGCCGGAGCCGAGCAGCTTCTCCTTCGGAATCACCGTGTCGCTCAGGACCTTCACCTGCTGGGCCTGCGCGTCGAGTTCGCCGGGCAGGGTGCCCTCGCCGGGCGGGAAGCCGGTGCCGATCACCTTGTCCCCGGCACCGAGCCGGAGCAGCAGTTCAAGGCTGGAGGCGTTGCTGGTGACGATGCTCTTCGGGGCGGAGTCGAAGGTGGTCTTGGCGCCCATGCAGTCGGTCACGGTCACCGGGTAGTCGCCTGCGGCGGCCTTACCGGCGGCGGGGCTTGCCTTGTCGCCGTCCCCGCTGCCGTCTCCGTTGCCGCAGCCCGCCATGAGCAGACCGCCCACCACGACGGCCGCGGCACCGGCCCACCTACGAGAACGCATCGAACAACTCCCGGATCCACTCGGTGCGAAGGCGGACCACCGCCACCCCCGATGCAGTAGTCGGGGCGGACAGGGCCTGAGTTCCCGCCAGTCGCAATCCCCGGTGACGGTGGGGTGCGCGTCGCTTCCTCTCGGCGGCACGCGGTACTGGCGTCGGCGGGGTACAGACCCACCACTCGCCCCGTGGGGGACGTCATGCTCCAGACCCGGGAACTCTTCGACAGCCTCACCACCGCCGGCCCGCTCCGCAGCGAGGTCCTGGCCCGTGCCGTCAGCCTGCTCTCCGAGTGCGAGGAGGCCACGACGGCGTGCGCGGCCGCCATGCTCGCCGGGAAGGACGCCGACGAACTGAGGGCGGCGATCGTCCAGGACCTGGACTGCGCCGACGTGACGGCCGCGACCCGCCGGGTCCTGACCCGGGGCGGCCACGACCGTACGCTGCTCGCCGCACAGGTCGAGGCATGCCTGATCGCCTGCCGGCTCAGCCACGACCTGTGCGCGGCGCACCACGAGCACTGCCGCATCTGCGCGGAGTCCACCGAGCAGGCGGTGGACGTGTGCCGGGAGGTGCTGGCGGCCGTACGGTCGTAGCGGCGGCCCGGCCGGTCAGGAGGCGTCCGTGCCCGGCCGGAGCACCAACGCCGACACCCTGATCCGACCCTCGTGCTCGAAGTGCAGCGTGAACGGGACCTCGTCGCCGATCTCCCAGCCCGATTTCGCGAGCACTGTCACGTTGAAGCTGTCCGGGGACATGGACAGCGTGTCCCCGGCCGGGGCCGGGATCGAGGAGACCTCCTCACCGGTCGCGGCGTTTCCGTCGAGCATGCGGTGACGGCTGAGCTCGGGAGTGCCGGCGACCGCGGCGGACGTCACCTTCAGCAACCGGTCGTCCGCGCCCCCGGAGTTGATGATGCGGAAGTACGCCGAGGTGGCTCGGGTGTCGCCGTACGGCAGCCAGACCCGGCCGTCGACGACCTCGACGCGCGGCGGGCTGCCCGCGTTGCCGGTGTTCACCCAGGTGGTCAGGGCGCCGAGGGCGAGGCTGGAGGCGGCGACGGGCGCGGCCGCGGCGATCAGGGTGTCGGTCAGACGGCGGCGGGTGGGACGCCACAGGGACGTGATCATCGGGCGTCGCTCCCGGTCGTCGTCAGGGTGCGCTGCCGGGCGGGCGCCGGTTGCCAGGCGCGCAGCCGCAGGCTGTTGCCGACCACGAGCACCGAGCTGACCGACATGGCCGCGGCGGCGACCATCGGGTTGAGCAGGCCCACCATGGCGAGCGGCACGGTCACGACGTTGTAGCCGAAGGCCCACAGGAGGTTGGCGCGGATGGTGCCGAGAGTGCGGCGGGCCAGCCGTACCGCGTCCGCCAGGGCTTCGATGTCACCGCGTACGAGGGTCACGTCGGCGGCGCCGATCGCCGCGTCCGTGCCACCGCCCATGGCGATGCCCAGGTCCGCCCCGGCCAGCGCGGCCGCGTCGTTGACGCCGTCCCCGACGACCGCGACCCGGTAGCCCTGCTCCCGCAACTCGCGTACGAGGTCGGCCTTGTCCTCGGGGGTGCAGCGCGCGTGCACCTCGTCGATGCCCAGCGCGGCCGCGACGGCCCGCGCGGACGCCTCACGGTCACCGGTCGCGAGGACAGGGCGTACGCCCAGGCGCCGGAGCCGGTCCACGGCACGGTAACTGCCGGGCCGTAGAACGTCCCCGACCTCGATCAGGGCCTCGGCCGCGCCGTCGATCCGGACCAGCACGGGCGTGTGCGCGGCGGCCTCCGCCACGGGCAGCGCGTCTGCCAGGTCGGCGGGCAACTCGCAGTCGGGGGCGACGACTTCCACCAGCCGACCCTCGACGCGGCCCTGCACGCCCTTGCCCGCCGTCGCCGCGAAGTCACTCACGGCCGGCAGCCGCGTCCCGGACTGAGCCCGGTTCGCGTACGAGACGATCGCCCGGCCCAGCGGATGCTCCGAGCCCTGCTCCACCGCCCCGGCCAGCCGCAGTACCTCGTCGCGGCCCAGCCCGCCGGGCACCGCGGTCACCCGGGCGACGCTCATGTGCCCGGAGGTCAGGGTGCCGGTCTTGTCCAGCACGACGGCGTCCAGGTGCTGCAACCCCTCCAACGCCTGCGGGCCCTTGACCAGGACGCCCAGCTGCGCGCCGCGCCCGGTCGCGGCCATCAGCGCCGTCGGGGTCGCCAGGCCCAGGGCACACGGGCAGGCCACCACCAGCACGGCCACGCACGCGGTGACCGCTGCCTGCGCGTCGGCCCCGGCACCGAGCCAGAACCCGAGCACGGTCACCGCCAGCGACAGCACCACCGGCACGAACACGCCCGCGACCGCGTCTGCCAGCCGCTGCGCCTTCGCTTTCCCAGCCTGCGCCTCCGTCACCAACCGGGTGATCCGGGCCAGTTGCGTGTCGGCGCCGACAGCCGCGGCCCGCACCAGCAGCAGCCCGCCCGCGTTGACGGCACCGCCCACCACCGCCGAGCCGGAGCCGACCTCGACCGGGTCGCTCTCCCCGGTGACGAGCGACAGATCCACGGCGGAGTTGCCCTCCACCACCTCCCCGTCGGTGGCGACCCGTTCCCCGGGCCGTACGACGAAGACCTGCCCGACCGTCAACTCATCGATGGCGACGAGCCGTTCAGCGTCGCCCTCCCGGATGGACACCTCCTTGGCGGCGAGGTGCGCCAGCGAGCGCAAGGCGGCACCAGTGCCGTGCCGGGCCCGCGCCTCCAGGAAACGGCCCGCGAGCACGAACAGCGGGACACCGACGGCCGCTTCCAGGTACACGTGCGCCATGCCGTCCGACGCTTCGGGCAGCAGGCTGAACGGCATCGTCATGCCCGGCTCGCCCGCCCCGCCCAGAAACAGGGCGTACGCCGACCAGCCGAAGGAGGCCACCACGCCCAGCGAGACGAGGGTGTCCATGGTCGCCGTCGAGTGCCGCAGCCCGCGCGCCGCCCGGATGTGGAACGGCCACGCGCTCCACACGGCGACCGGCGCGGACAGCACAAAGCACAACCACTGCCAGTTGCGGAACTGCCAGGCGGGCACCATAGACAGCACGAGCACCGGGACCGCGAGCAGTGCGGTGATCAGCAGGCGTTCGCGTTCCTGACGGGCGTCCTCGGGCTCGTCGCCGCGGTCCTGGCGTTCCGGCTTCTTCCTCGGCGGCTCGGGCAGCGCGGCCGTGTAGCCGGCCTGCTCGACGGCCGTTACCAGTTCTGCCGGGCGGACGTGCGCCGGGTGGCTGACGCGGGCGCGCCCGGTGGCCAGATTGACCGTCGCCGAGACGCTGTCCAGCTTGGCGAGCTTCTTCTCCACCCGCCGAACGCAGGCCGCACAGGTCATCCCACCGACGGTCAGGTCGGTGATCGTCATGGGGGGTGCGGGTTCGGTGGCCATCAGCTGCCGCTCCCGTGGTTCATGTCCATGTCGCCCATGTCCCCGTGCTCCATGTCCGTGCCGCCACCGTCTCCGCCGTTTCCGTCGTCGTCCGTCCCCGAGCGGTGCATGCCGGGCGCGACCGGACCGGCGGCGGTTCCGACGGCGTACGACACCGTGAAGACCAGCGTGAGCAGCAGCAGGAAACCGCAGAGGGCGGGCGGCGGCACCAGCCTGCGCCGGGCCGCGCCCGCCCTCGGGGACGACGTCTGCTCGGGTTCTTCCATCACCGGGCCTCCTGATGCCTGTCCGACGCCCGGACGAGCAGTTCGCTTCAATTCCCGGGTCGGCCGTTACGGTTCAGGAGTCGGGCGAGGTGAAACGCAAGTTCCCCCGCCCGCAAGTGACGTGCATCACACTCGGCCGGTCAGGCGGCCGCGGGCGACGCAGCGCCGGTCACCTCGTAGCCCGCCTCCACGATCGCGGCACGTACGGCAGCGTCGTCGACCGACTCGCCCGTCACGGTCACACGGCCCGCCGGGACATCGACGTCGACCTCGGTGACCCCTGCGACCTCGACGACCTCCTCGGTGATGCTCGCCGCACAGTGGCCGCAGCTCATACCGGACACGGTGTAGGTCTTCTCAGCCATGGCGGATGCTCCTGTCCTCGCCGCTTCTCGGTGACCGCGGGGAATCGCGTGCCGTGGTGTACGCGGTGCGGGCGTGACCCGTTCACCGTTCCCGCGCGCTGAACTGCGGTCGGCGGACTGGTGCGGCCTATTTCGGTCACGGTAGGCTCTGCCGGCCCTCGCCCCGCGAGCCACTTCGGCACTCGTCGGCGGCGGGCACAGCGGGCTCGGACACGCGCATCGTCCCGACGGCAGTTGACGATCGCCCGTGGCCGGAAGTGAACGGTCACGAAGTCGCACACGTATGTGTGCGACAAGAAGCGGGGCAGCCCGGCGAACACGCGAGGAGGAGCGATGGCTGACCGCGGTCTGCTCCGCGCCTCGCGGGTGGCGGTGTTCAGCCTCGTGTGCGTGCTGTTGGCCGCCACCGGGCACGGCATGGCTGCCGGGCATCGTCCGCCGCTCACGCTGCTGGCCATCGGCGGCATCGCTGTCGCGGTCACGGCCGGACGTCTAGCCGGGAGCGAGCGCTCCCTGGTCCAGATCGGCGGCGCGGTCACGGTCACGCAGGGCGCGCTGCACCTGCTGTTCGCCCTGGCCGGGCCCGCCCGCACCAGCACTGCGCCCTCCGCACCCCCCGATGGGCATGCCGGGCACATGTCGCATGCGGAGCACCACGCCCCGGCAGCCGCAACAGGCGCCACCGGGACAGGTGCCGAAGCGGTCGGAGTGGCCCTGGACGCCGCCCATCCAAGCCCCTTCATGCTGCTCGCGCACCTGGTCGCCGGGCTCGGTGCCGCCTGGTGGCTGCGGCAGGGTGAGGCCGTGGTGTGGCGGCTGTGCCGTCTGCTCGGCGCGCCCGTTTCGGCCACGTTCCGCGCCCTGGACCTGCTGCGGCGGTGGGCGCGGCACCGGGCGGCGCTGTCCCGGCATCGTGTGGCGCCCCAGTGCGGCGCCGCGGACAACGACGTGCCCTTCGGCACCCGAGTACTGGAGCATGCACTCGCCCGCCGCGGGCCGCCCCTGCTGTTCACCCGCTGATCCGGCCGAACCGAGGGTGTCCCGCGCACTTCTCACCCGACCGGTTTTCTCGCCTCGCATGCCCCGGGTTCGCCCAGCCGCACGCGTCGGCACTCACGGGCGTGCCGTACGCCCACGGCCCCGCTCATCGCGACGGGACCGGTGGGCCACACGCGCCCGTCCAGCAGTGAACAGCAACCCGGTTCCCCGCAGTGGGCCGGGCTGACTTCAGGAGCTGAGCCCTTTCATGAGCACCACGTCCGAAGCCTCCCCCGACGAAAACCCACCCGCCGACTCCCCCGACCCGAGCCCACCAGCCGCACAGACCGCTACCGACGCCTCGCCGACCTCCGCGGCACCGGCGCAGAACGGCGGCGCCGACGTTCGTACCCGTTCCGGCTGGTGGCCCCTGCTGACCCGGCTGCACTTCTACGCGGGCATCCTGGTCGCCCCGTTCCTGCTGGTCGCGGCGCTGACCGGGCTGGCGTACACCGCCGTGCCGCAGCTCGACCAGTTCGTTTACGGCGACCAGTTGCGGGTGGAGCGGGTCGGTGACGAGCCCAGACCCCTGACCGAGCAGATCGCGGCCGCCCGCGAAGCCCACCCCGAGGGCGTCATCGCCTCGGTCGTCCCGCCCGACGCGCCGGACCACACCACCAAGGTCGTGCTCTCCGTCCCCGAACTCGCCGAGCAGGACAAGCAGCGCACCGTCTACGTCGACCCCTATACCGCCGAGGTACGCGGCGCCCTGACCACGTGGTTCGGTTCGACACCGCTGGCCACCTGGCTGGACGACCTGCACCGCCACCTTCACCTCGGCGAGACGGGCCGGCTCTATTCCGAACTCGCCGCGAGCTGGCTGTGGGTGCTCGTCCTGGGCGGTCTCGTGCTGTGGTTCGGCCGCCGCCGCACCTACGCGGGCGGCTCGAAGCGGAACACCGTGCTACCGGAACGCGGAGCGCGAGGGGTGCGCCGCAGCCGCAGTTTCCACGCGGTGACCGGGGTGTGGATCTCCGTCGGCCTGCTCGCCCTCAGCGTCACCGGCCTGACCTGGTCGACGCATGCCGGGGAACGCATCACCGACCTGCGGACCTCGCTGAGCGCCTACCCACCCGAGCTGGACACCACCGCGTCCGCGGGGACCGGCGGCTCGGGACACGACCACTCGCACGGCGAGAGCACCGGCGAAGACACCACGGAGGGCGGCCTGCCCGAAGGGCTGACCATCGACCGGATCCTCGACGAGGCCCGTGCCGCGGGCCTCGACGGTCCGGTGGAGATCAGCACCCCCGCCGACGACAAGAGCACCTGGACCGTCGCCCAGACCGACGGCCTGTGGCCGGTCCACAAGGACCAGGCGGCCATCGACCCCCACAGCGGCGAGGTCACCTCGCGTGTCGACTGGGCGGACCACCCGGTGCTCGCCAAGCTCAGCACGCTCGGTGTGGCCGCCCACATGGGCACCCTCTTCGGTCTGGCCAACCAGATCGTCCTCGCGGTCATCGCCCTCGGCCTGACCGTGGGCATCGTGCTCGGCTACCGCATGTGGTGGCAGCGCAGGCCCACCCGGGCCGACCGCCGCGCCTGGGTGGGCCGCCCGCCCGCGCGCGGTACCTGGCGCAACCTGCCCTGGCCCGCTCTGGCCGTGGCCGTGCCGCTGACCATCGCCGTCGGCTGGGCGGTTCCGCTGCTGGGCTGGTCCCTGCTGGCCTTCCTGCTCCTGGACGGCGCGCTCGGCCTGATCCACCGGCAGCGCGCCACTCGTTCAGCCGCAGAGGTCTGACACTCCGTCGGGTCGGTGCGTCCGCGGGGTGGGCCGAGATCTCGGCCTACCCCCGGGCCCCGTCGTTCCCGACCGGATAGGGCACGAAGGTGCTGCTGTTCTGGTCGATGAGCAGCGGACGCCCCAGCGGTGGCGCGGCCCGTTGGGAACAGCCAAGGCGTTCGCAGACGCGGCAGCCCATGCCGATCGGAGTCGCGGCGGAGGCGTTGGTGAGGTCGAGCCCGTCGGAGTAGACGAGGCGGTGGGCATGGCGGATCTCGCAGCCCAGCCCGATGGCATACGTCCTGCCGGGCTCGCCCCAGCCGCCGCGGTGCCGGGTGACGGCGCGGGCCGTCCACAAGTACCGCTGCCCGTCCGGCATTTCGGCGATCTGGACGTGGATACGGCCGGGTGAGGTGAACGCCTCGTAGACGTTCCACAGGGGGCACGTGCCGCCGGCCCGGGAGAAGTGGAAGCCGGTCGCGGACTGCCGCTTGGACATGTTCCCGGCCCGGTCGACCCGGACGAAGGAGAAGGGGACCCCGCGCAGTCGGGGGCGCTGGAGGGTGCTGAGGCGGTGGCAGACGGTCTCGTAGCCGAGTCCGTAGCGGTCGGTGAGGCGGTCGATGTCGTAGCGGACCTCCTCGGCGGCCGTGTGGAAGGCGGTGTACGGCAGGATCAGCGCGGCGGCGAAGTAGTTGGCGATCCCGATGCGGGCCAGCGCGTGGGCCTGCAAGCCGGGTTCGAAGTCCTCCGCGGCGAGCCGGCCCAGATCCTCGCCGTGTTCCAGCAGGGCCAGCTGGGTCGCCATGCGGAAGGCGCGCTGACCGGGCCGCAGGCGCGAGGACAGATGGAGGGTGCGGGTTCGGTCGTCGTAGCGGTGCAGCCGTTCACCGGACTCCGCGGCGAGATGGATGCCGTGCGTCTCGGCAAGTCTCGCGGTGAGGGCCCCGATCACCTCACCGGGCCGGATACCGATCTCCTCGGCCAGCCGCTCGGCGGCGAGGTCGGTGTCGTGGAGGTAGTTCTGGCGGCGGTAGAAGAAGTCGCGGATCTCCTCGTGCGGTGAGGGCACGGTTTCCCGCTCTGCGCCCCGGCCGTCCGCCGCCCCGGCCAGTCGCTCGGCGAGCTGCTGGTTGCGGCGGCCCAGGTCGAGCAGGACCTGGGCGACCGCGGGCATCCGCGAGGCCAGTTCGGCTAGGTCGGACGGGGAGACCCTGGAAGCGGCGATCTCGCCGGTCAGCGCCTCGCGCAGGTCGGCCACGAGGCGGGCGGTGTCGCGCTCGGAGAAAAAGGCGGCGTCGACGCCGAAGGTCTCCGTGAGCCGGAGCAGGACGGGCACGGTGAGCGGGCGGGAGTCGTGCTCCATCTGGTTCAGATAGCTCGGCGAGATACCAAGGACGCGGGCCAGCTCCGCCTGGCTCATACGGCGCTCCTCACGCAGCCGCCGCAGCCGCGCACCCGCGTACGTCTTGCTCACCCGCGCTCCTCCATACCAGGCATCCCGACCCGGTCAGCGTACGGGACGAACCCGCCACCCCGACCTTCGCAAAGTTGGCAAACCACGGCGAGAAGATTCGCAAAAGTTGGCATTGATCCAAGGTTGATGGCACTCAGTGCCAGTGCCAGAGTTTCAGTGCGGCCCGCCGGACCCGGCAGAAACCGCCCGGAACCGGGGCACGATTCACTGCCCTGACGTCGGAGATCCCGGCATCCGCGGCGCATCACGCCGACAGCATTGCTCACCTTCGCCCTCCGGGGTGACGGCGGGCCGCATCCCAGTGAGACGACACGCAGTGCCACCTCTGTTCATCCGGACGGCGGGATTGGCAGCCAGTACAGACCGAGGAAACGGTGACAGTCATGGCAGAAGCGAGGACGCAGGCGGCCGAGGAACTGGCCAAGCGCTGGGCCACCGACGCGAGGTGGCAGGGCATCGAGCGCACCTACAGCGCCGAGGACGTCGTACGGCTCTCCGGCAGCGTCCGTGAGGAGCACACTCTGGCCCGGCGCGGCGCCGAGCGGCTGTGGCGTCAGCTGCACGAGCGGGACTACATCCACGCGCTCGGCGCGCTGACCGGCGGCCAGGCGGTGCAGCAGGTCAAGGCGGGCCTCCAGGCCATCTACCTGTCCGGCTGGCAGGTCGCCGCCGACGCCAACCAGGCCGGGCACACCTACCCCGACCAGAGCCTGTACCCGGCCAACTCCGTTCCCCAGGTGGTCCGTCGGATCAACAACGCGCTGCTGCGCGCCGACCAGATCGCCACCAGCGAGGGCGACAGCTCGACCGACTGGCTGGCGCCGATCGTCGCCGACGCCGAGGCCGGGTTCGGCGGCCCGCTGAACGCCTTCGAGCTGACCAAGGGCATGATCGCGGCCGGCGCCGCCGGCATCCACTACGAGGACCAGCTGGCCTCCGAGAAGAAGTGCGGCCACCTCGGCGGCAAGGTCCTCGTGCCGACCTCGCAGCACATCCGCACCCTCAACGCGGCCCGTCTCGCCGCCGACATCGCCGACACACCGACGGTGATCATCGCCCGCACGGACGCGCTGGCCGCGAATCTGCTGACGTCCGACGTCGACGAGCGTGACGCCGAGTTCGTGACCGGTGAGCGCACGGCGGAGGGCTTCTACCGGGTGCGGAACGGCATGGCGCCGGTCATCGCCCGTGGTCTGGCCTACGCCCCGTACGCCGATCTGATCTGGGTGGAGACCGGCACCCCGGACCTCGCCCAGGCCCGCGAGTTCGCCGAGGCGATCCACGCCCAGTACCCCGACCAGATGCTGGCGTACAACTGCTCGCCCTCCTTCAACTGGAAGGCCGCGCTGGACGACGACCAGATCGCCAAGTTCCAGCGCGAACTCGGCGCCATGGGCTACAAGTTCCAGTTCATCACCCTCGCCGGCTTCCACTCCCTCAACCACGGCATGTTCGACCTCGCCCGGGGCTACGCCGAGCACGGCATGACCGCCTACGTCGACCTCCAGGAGCGGGAGTTCGCCGCCCAGGCCCACGGCTTCACCGCCGTCAAGCACCAGCGTGAGGTCGGCACGGGTTACTTCGACCTGGTGTCGACGGCCGTCAACCCTGCCTCTTCCACGACCGCGCTGGCCGGGTCCACGGAGGAAGAGCAGTTCCACTAGGCCGCCGGGCCGGACACTCGCCGTCCGGCCGGCCCTCGGCCGAGCGGAGGGGGACGAACCGTCTCCGTCCCCCTCCGCTCCCATCCCTCAGGAGAGCCCGATGTCCACCACCGCACTCACCCACCACGTCCGCGTCCTCGCCGCCCCCGGTCACCGGCACGACGAGATCCTCACCCCCGCCGCCCTGGACTTCATCGGCCGGCTGGCCGAGGCGTTCGAGCCGCGTCGGCGGGACCTGATGAAGGAACGCCGCCGGCAGGTACTGCGGCTGGCGTCGGGCTCGCCTCTCGACTTCCCCATGGTCACGGCCTCTGTACGCAACGACCCGACCTGGCGGGTGGCGCCGCCCGCGCCCGGTCTGACTGACCGGCGCGTGGAGATCACCGGCCCGCCCGACCGGCGCATGGCCGTCAACGCGCTCAACTCCGGCGCCAAGGTGTGGATGGCGGACTTCGAGGACGCCACCGCGCCCCTCTGGGACAACGTCATCGGCGGTCAGCTCACCCTGCTCGACGCCATCGAGCGCCGTATCGACTTCACCACGCCGGAGGGCAAGGAGTACCGGCTCGGCGAGCAGCTCGCCACGATCGTCGTGCGTCCGCGTGGCTGGCACCTCGACGAGGAGCACCTGGAGTTCGACGGCCGGCCCGTGCCCGCAGCCCTCGTCGACTTCGGCCTGTACTTCTTCCACTGCGCCCAGCGGCAGATCGACGCCGGGTACGGCCCGTACTTCTACCTCCCCAAACTGGAGAACCGCTACGAGGCCCGCCTCTGGAACGACGTCTTCGTCCTCGCCCAGGAGCTGCTCGGCATCCCGCGCGGCACGATCCGGGCCACCGTCCTCATCGAGACGATCACCGCCGCGTTCGAGATGGAGGAGATCCTCTACGAACTGCGCGAGCACAGCTCCGGGCTCAACGCGGGCCGCTGGGACTACCTGTTCAGCCTGATCAAGACCTTCGGCCACCGCACCGACTTCCTCCTGCCCGACCGGGCGAAGGTCACGATGTCCGCCCCGTTCATGCGGGCCTACACCGAACTCCTCGTCCGCACCTGCCACAAGCGCGGCGCCCACGCCATCGGCGGCATGGCGGCCCAGGTGCCGGGCAAGGACCCCGCCGCCAACGAGGCCGCGCTCGCCAAGGTCCGGCTGGACAAGGAGCGCGAGGCCGAGGACGGCTTCGACGGCTCCTGGGTCGCCCATCCGGGACTCGTCCCCGTCTGCCGCGAGGTCTTCGACGGTGTCCTCGGCGAACGCCCCCATCAGCTGGACCGGACCCGCGACGACGTCGAGGTGACCCCGGCCGGCCTGCTGTCCGTGCGCAGGATCAGCGGCCCGCCCACCCTGGAGGGGGTCCGCACCAACGTCTCCGTCGCGCTGCGCTACTTCGCCGCCTGGCTGCGCGGGCAGGGTGCGGTCGCCATCAACGGGCTGATGGAGGACGCGGCCACCGCCGAGATCGCCCGCGTGCAGATCTGGCAGTGGCTGCGGCACCGGGTCATCGACCGGGAGACCGTGGAGGAGATCCTCGACGACGAGACCGCCGCGCTCGGCGCCGAGTACCCGTGGGCGCCGGTCGACGACATCCGCGCCCTCTTCGAACGGACCGCGCTGACGGGCGAGTTGCCGTTGTTCTTCACGCCGGACGCCTACACGCGGCACCTGGTACGACGGACGGAGGCCGCGGCATGAGCGCGGCGATCGGACGCGTCGGCGTGGTCGGCGGCGGACAGATGGGCGCCGGCATCGCGGAGGTGTGCGCACGGGCCGGGCTCGACACCGTGGTCTGCGAGGCGGATGCCATCGCCGCCCGCGCCGCCCGCGACCGGATCGCGGGTTCCCTGGACCGTGCGGTGCGGCGGGGGAAGCTGACCCAGGAAGCCGCCGGTGACGCCCTCGCCAGGCTCGGCTTCACCAGCAGCCTGGACGACCTCGCCGACCGGCAGCTCGTCGTCGAGGCCGTGATCGAGAACGCCGACGCCAAGACCGAGATCTTCGCCGCGCTCGACAAGATCGTCGAGGATCCGGAGGCGGTGCTCGCCACCAACACCTCCTCCCTGCCGATCATGCGGCTCGGCATGGCTACGAGCCGCGCGGACCGAGTGGTCGGGCTGCACTTCTTCAACCCCGTGCCCGTACTGCCCCTGGTGGAGGTCGTGACCTCGCTCCACACGTCGGCCGCGACGACGGCCGCGGTGGAGGACTTCGCCACCCGGGCCCTCGGCAAGACGGTGATCCGTTCCCAGGACCGGGCGGGCTTCGTCGTCAACGCGCTCCTCATCCCGTATCTCCTGTCGGCGATCCGGATGGCCGAGTCCGGCTTCGCCACCGCCACCGACATCGACACCGGCATGGAGCTCGGCTGCGCCCACCCGATGGGCCCGCTGAAACTCGCCGACCTGATCGGCCTGGACACCGTCGCGTCCATCGCCGAGTCGCTCTACGACGAGTTCAAGGAACCCCTCTACGCTTCTCCCCCGCTGCTCCAGCGGATGGTCGAGGCGGGGCTGCTGGGCCGAAAGACCGGCCGGGGCTTCCACACCTACGACCAGGGCTGAGGGCCTGGTACGACGCGGGCTGAGGGGCCCGCACCGCCGCAGGGGTGAGGGTCCCGCGCGGCGCGACTGGGAAGGGCGGGAAGCGCGAGTGCGGCGCTTCCCGCCCCTCGGCGTTCCGCCTCCGACGTGCTCTGTGTCACCTTCCAGAGCCCGGACGGCTCCCTTGCCCGAGGGACGACACCCCGTAGGGTGGCCGGAGCAGCTGGTTCACCCCGTCCTCCCCCATAGCCCAAAAGCATGGGGGGACCCCATGGCGGGGTGTCGCAAGAGGGAACCCGGTGGGAATCCGGGACTGCCCCGCAGCGGTGAGCGGGAACGACCGCCGTCATACGCACTGGGTCCGACGTACCGGGCCTGGGAAGCGACGGCCAGTAGGTGTCCTCCTCGGTGAACGACGAGGGCGTGCCCGCGAGTCCGAAGACCTGCCACCTGCAGCTCGCCGACGCCGGCATCCACGAAGTGCCAACTGGTGACTTCTCGTACTACGACCACGTCCTCGACACCACCGTCATGGTCGGCGCGATCCCCGAGCGCCACCGCGCGGCCATGGCGGCCGACACCCTTGACGGCTACTTCGCCATGGCCCGCGGCACCCAGGACGTCGCGCCGCTGGAGATGACCAAGTGGTTCGACACCAACTACCACTACCTCGTGCCCGAGTTGGGCCCGGACTCGGTGTTCACGGCCGACTCGACAAAGCAAGTCGCCGAGCTGAAGGAGGCCCTGGCGCTGGGCCTGACCGCCCGCCCGGTCCTGGTCGGCCCCGTCACCTACCTGCTCCTCGCCAAGCCCGCACCGGGCGTCCCCGCGGACTTCGAGCCGCTCACCCTGCTCGACCGCCTGCTGCCGGTGTACGCCGAGGTGCTCGCCGACCTGCGCGCGGCCGGCGCCGAGTGGGTCCAGCTGGACGAGCCCGCCTTCGTACAGGACCGCACGCCTGCGGAACTGAACGCCGTCGAGCGCGCCTACCGCGACCTCGGCACGCTCACGCGTTCTCAGCACCGGGCCGGATCCTGACGCAGGTCGCCGAAATGCCGGACGGTAAGCGGTACTTCTGGGTCGCCAGGACCATCACCCGGGGCGGGTTCGGCCATCACGCCCCGCGCGCCGAGTTCGCCGTCGCGCTCGGCTGCGAACTGCGCCACGCGCACCGGCTCGTCTACGCCGAGGGCATTGCCCTGGACGACCCCCGCGCCGCGACGCCCATCGGCCTGGGCTGCCGGATCTGCGAACGCCGTGACTGCGCCCAACGGGCCCGTCCCCCGGCCGGGGGACGGCTCGCCATCGACCCCGACCGGCGGACGTACGTGCTAGTCGAGCCCCGACCAGCACCTCCAACTCCTCAAGGAACTGCTCGGTCTGCTTGGCCTGTTGAGCGAGCACGCGCACGCGGGCGCTCTGGCCGCCGATCTGCCGACGGCTGGCGATCAGCTGCTCGTACTCCTCCACGGTGAGGGCGACCGCCTCGTGGCCGCCGAGGGTGATGCGGCGCGGCTGGGGTCGTTTGGCCACTCGGTTCCTCCGCTCCTCGCCGGACGCCATCGGTGCTCGGAGAACGCGAAAGGGCCCCCGGATGGTTCCGCGAGCCCTCTCACGTCAGCGAACGTCCTCTCACCCGACGCTTACCTGTGGTGGAACTCGGGCGGCCGCTTGTCGACGAACGCGCCCATGCCCTCCTTCTGGTCCGCAGTCGCGAACACCGCGTGGAAGAGCCGCCGTTCGAAGCGGACGCCCTCCGCCAGGGTCGTCTCGAAGGACCGTGCCACCGCCTCCTTGGCCATCATCGCGACCGGCAGGGACATGCCCGCCACCGTCTCCGCGACGTTCAGCGCCTCTCCGATCAGTTCGTCGGCGGGCACGATCCGGGAGACCAGGCCCGCGCGCTCGGCCTCGGCGGCGTCCATGGTGCGCCCGGTCAGGCACAGTTCCATGGCCTTGGCCTTGCCGACCGCGCGGGTGAGCCGCTGGGAGCCGCCGATGCCGGGGATGACACCGAGCTTGATCTCCGGCTGCCCGAAGACGGCGGTGTCGGCGGCGAGCAGGATGTCGCAGAGCATGGCCAGTTCGCAGCCGCCGCCCAGCGCGTACCCGGAGACGGCGGCGACCGTCGGCGTGCGCAGCTGCCCCAGCCGGTCCCAGGCCGTGAACCAGTCGCTCAGGTACATGTCCATGTACCCCTGCGGCCGCATCTCCTTGATGTCGGCCCCGGCCGCGAACGCCTTCTCCGATCCGGTGATCACGATGCAGCCGCAGTCCGGGTCCCGGTCGAGGGCCTCGGTCGCCGCCACGACCTCCTCCATCACCTGGAGGTTGAGCGCGTTGAGGGCCTTCGGGCGGTCGAGAGTGAGCAGGGCGGTGCGGCCCTTGCGTTCGACGCGGATCGTGGCGTAGGTGTTCTCGGCGTCATTGCTCATGCCGCGTCCCCGTTCTCTTCTCCGCTGCGGTCCCTGATCGTCCGTACGATGCCGGAGAAGTCCTCCGTGTCACTGACGCGCTCGGCATAGGCGGTGTACAACTCGGCGGCACGCAGGCCGAGTTCCGCGTCGACGCCCCCCGCGCGCACCGCGTTGGCGGCGAGGCCCAGGTCCTTGGCCATCAGGGACGCGGCGAACCCGGGCCGGTACT
The DNA here is from genome assembly GCF_015712165.1 of Streptomyces spinoverrucosus. Classification (NCBI taxonomy): domain Bacteria; kingdom Bacillati; phylum Actinomycetota; class Actinomycetes; order Kitasatosporales; family Streptomycetaceae; genus Streptomyces; species Streptomyces spinoverrucosus. The sequence goes on from NZ_JADPZX010000001.1 coordinate 1,511,896, forward strand.
CGCGGTTGGCGGGGCTTGCCGGAACGGGCCCGGGAACGGGGCAGTTGACGCTGAGGGCCCAGCACTGCCCGGAGGCCGTGGAGGCCACGTCGTACAGGGCCTGGTGGGACAGGCCGAGGCTCTCGCCGAGGACGAACGCCTCGCTGACGGCGATCATGGAGACGCCGAGGATCATGTTGTTGCAGATCTTGGCGGCCTGTCCGGCGCCCGGCCCGCCGCAGTGCACGGCCTTCTTGCCCATGGCCTCCAGCAAGGGGCGCGCTTCGGCGAACTCCGCCTCTCCCCCGCCCGCCATGAAGGTCAGGGTGGCGGCCTCGGCGCCGACCACTCCGCCGGAGACGGGTGCGTCCAGGGCGCGCATCCCGGCGGCGACCGCGCGTTCGTGGGCGGTGCGGGCGTCGGCGACGTCGATCGTGGAACAGTCGACGAAGAGCGTGCCGGGGCGGGCGGCGGCCAGGATGTCGTCGTAGAGACCCAGGACGTGGCGGCCGGCGGGCAGCATGCTGATGACCACGTCGGCGTCGGCGACGGCCTCGGTCGCGGACGCGGCCGGTTCCACTCCGGCTCCGGCGGCGTTCTCCATCGCCGCGGGGACGAGGTCGTGGCCGAGCAGCCGGTGGCCGGCCTTGGTCAGGTTGGCGGCCATCGGGCCGCCCATGTGTCCGAGTCCGATGAACGCGACGGTCGTGCTCACCAGGCCACCTCCTCGGTGGTGTCGGATGCGGCGGCGAGGCCCAGTTCGCGCTCGCCGAGGGGCGTGAAGAAGCGCTCGACGTCCGCGTCGGTGACTTCGACGAGCGTCGCCGGCGACCAGTGCGGGTCCCGGTCCTTGTCGATGACCTGGGCGCGGATGCCCTCCACCAGGTCCGGGGCGGTCAGAGTCGCGCACGACACGCGGAACTCCTGGTCGAGGACCCGCTCCAAGGGGCCGAGCCGGCGGGCGCGGCGCAGGGCGGCCAGGGTGACCTTGAGAGCGGTCGGCGACTTGGCGAGCAGGGTATCGGCGGTCTCCTTGGCGGCCGGGTCACCCTGGGCGAGGAGCCGCTGGACGATGTCCTCGACGGTGTCGGCCGAGAAGCAGGCGTCGATCCATTCCCGGCGGCCGGCCAGGACTCCCGGGGGCGCCTGCCGTACGTGACGGGCGAGCGCCTCCCGTACGGGCTTCTCGGCGAGGTCGTCGACGAAGCCCGGGAGTGCGGTGGACGGCACGTAGTGGTCGGCGAGTCCGCACAGCAGGGCGTCGGCGGCACCGATCTGGGCGCCCGTCAGGGCGAGATGGGTGCCGAGCTCGCCGGGCGCGAGGGCGAGCAGATAGGTGCCGCCGACGTCCGGGACGAAGCCGATGCCGGTCTCCGGCATGGCGATCCTGGACCGCTCGGTGACGACCCGGAAGGCGCCGTGCGCGGAGACTCCGACGCCGCCGCCCATCACGATGCCGTCCATGACGGCGACGTATGGCTTGGGATAGCGGGCGATCCGGGCGTTGAGGTGGTACTCGTCGCGCCAGAAGGCCGCCGTCGCCGAACCGTCCCCGTCGCGGGCGTCGTCGTGGATGGCGCGGATGTCGCCGCCCGCGCACAGGCCGCGCTCGCCCGCGCCGGTGATGACGACGGTCTCGACGGCCGGGTCGTGCTCCCACTCGGTCAGCGTTTCGGCGATGCGCAGCACCATGTCATGGGTGAGGGAGTTCAGGGCCTTGGGGCGGGTGAGGGTGATGTGGCCGGCCCGGCCCTCCGTGCGGAACAGGACGTCGGTCATCCGAACGCCTCCGTCAGGCCGCGGGCCACGATGACGCGCATGATCTCGTTGGTTCCTTCCAGGATCTGGTGGACCCGCAGGTCGCGGACGATCTTCTCGACGCCGTACTCGCTCAGGTAGCCGTAGCCGCCGTGCAGTTGGAGCGCCCGGTCGGCGACGGAGTACCCGGTGTCGGTGGCGAAGCGTTTGGCCATCGCGCACAGGTACGGCGCCTGCGGGTCCCCACGGTCCAGGGCCTGGGCGGCCTGCTGGACGAGGGCTCGGGCGGCGGCGAGTTCGGTCGCCATGTCGGCGAGGCGGAAGCGCAGGGCCTGGGCGTCGAGGAGCCGCGCGCCGAACGCCTCCCGGTCGGCGAGGTGGGCCAGGCTGCGGTCGAGGGCGCTGCGGGCGCCACCCAGGGAGCAGGCTGCGATGCCGAGTCGGCCGCCGTTGAGGCCGCTCATGGCGATGCGGAAACCGTCGCCCTCGCGGCCGAGCAGCCGGTCGGCAGGCAGGCGGACCTCGTCCAGGATCACCTGGCCCGTGGGCTGGGCGTTCCAGCCCATCTTGCGTTCGTTGGGGCCGAAGGAAAGGCCGGGGTCGTCCTTGTCGACGACGAACGCGGAGACGCCCTGCGGGCCTTCGCCTCCCGTGCGGGCCATCACGAGGTAGAGCTGCGAGGCGCCCGCCCCGGAGATGAACTGCTTCACCCCCGTGAGCACCCAGTGGTCGCCGTCGCGAACCGCGCGCGTGGTGAGGGCGGCGGCGTCCGAGCCGGCACCGGGTTCGGTCAGGCAGTAGCTGCCCAGGTCCTCCATCGAGCACAGGCGGGGCAGCCATCGCTCGCGCTGGGCGGTGTCGCCGTAGTGGTCGATCATCCAGGCGACCATGTTGTGGATGGACAGATACCCGGCGATGGACGGGCAGCCGGAGGCGAGCGTCTCGAAGACGAGCACGCCGTCGGCGCGAGTGAGGCCGGAGCCTCCGGACTCCTCACGGACGTACACGCCGCCGAGGCCGAGACCGGCCGCCTTGCGGAGCACGTCGACGGGGAAGTGCTTGTCCCGGTCCCAGTCGAGGGCGTGCGGGGCGAGATGGTCCTGGGCGAAGTCGAGGGTGGTCTCGACAAGGGCCTGCTGGTCCTCGGTGAGCATGGTCATACCGCTCACCCCATCGTCGGGATGGTGAAACTGGCGCCTTCCCTGAGGCCGGCGGGCCAGCGTGAAGTGACCGTCTTCGTACGGGTGTAGAAGCGGATCGCGTCCGGACCGTGCTGGTTCAGATCGCCGAATCCGGAGCGCTTCCAGCCGCCGAACGTGTGGTAGGCGACCGGCACCGGGATGGGCACGTTGACGCCGACCATGCCGGTGTTCACACGCCGGGTGAAGTCGCGGGCGGTGTCGCCGTCCCGGGTGAAGATCGCGACGCCGTTGCCGTAGGTGTGCTCGCTGGGCAGGCGCAGGGCCTCCTCGTAGTCGGCGGCGCGGACGACGGACAGGACCGGGCCGAAGATCTCCTCCTGGTAGATGCGCATGGAAGGAGTCACCCGGTCGAAGAGGGAGGCGCCCGCGAAGAAGCCGTCCTCGTGGCCGGGGAGGGTGAAGTCCCGTCCGTCGACGACGAGTTCGGCGCCCTCCTCGACACCGAGGTCGACGTAGGAGCGGACGCGGTCGACGGCGTCTTGGCCGACCAGGGGGCCGAAGTCGGCGTCCGGGTCGTCGCTGCGGCCGATGCGCAGGCCGGCGATGCGGTCCTTGAGGCGGGCCACGAGGGCGTCGGCGGTCTGTTCGCCCACCGGTACGGCCACGGAGATCGCCATGCAGCGCTCGCCCGCCGAGCCGTATCCGGCACCGATCAGGGCGTCGACGGCCTGGTCGAGGTCGGCGTCCGGCATCACGATCATGTGGTTCTTGGCGCCGCCGAAGCACTGGGCGCGCTTGCCGTGGGCGGCGGCGGTGGCGTAGACGTGCGCGGCGATCGGGGTGGAGCCGACGAAGCCGAGGGCGGCGACGCGCGGGTCTTCGAGGAGGGTGTCGACGGTCTCGCGGGCGCCGTTGACGACGTTGAGGACGCCGGGCGGCAGGCCCGCCTCCAGGAAGAGTTCCGCGAGGCGGAGCGGGACCGACGGGTCGCGCTCGGAGGGCTTGAGGATGAAGGCGTTGCCGCAGGCCAGGGCCGGGGCGGCCTTCCACAGGGGAATCATCGCGGGGAAGTTGAACGGGGTGATCCCGGCGACCACGCCGAGCGGTGCGCGCAGCGAGTGCACGTCGATGCCCGTGCCCGCGTTGTCGGTGAACTCGCCCTTGAGCAGGTGCGGGATGCCCGCTGCGAACTCGACGACCTCCAAGCCGCGTTGGATGTCACCGTGCGCGTCGGCGATGGTCTTGCCGTGCTCGGAGGACAGCAGCCGGGCCAGCGCATCCTTCTCCTCCTCCACAAGCTGGAGGAAGCGCAGGAGCACACGCGCCCGGCGCTGCGGGTTCCAGGCGGCCCATTCGCGCTGGGCCTCGGCGGCGTCGGCGATGGCCGCCGCGGTCTCGGCACGGTTCGCCAGCGGTACATGGGCCTGGACGCGGCCGGTGTTGGGGTCGTACACCTCGCCGTAGGCCCCCGATGTACCCGGGGTGTGCTTGCCGCCGACGAAATGGGTCAACTCGCGCACAGCGGCGCGGTCGTGTTCGCGGACCATCGATGCCTGCTCTCGTCAGGTGGGATCCGGGGATGGCACGCCGGTCCGGCACCTCGGGACGCTCGTGGCGTCGGGGTGCGGGGCAGCGCGAGATCGCGTATGGCTCGAAGCCCGTCCTCGTCAGAGAACGGGGGATTCACCTGGGTCGTGGGTGCACACCGGTGCCATGCGTGTCTGCTCCATCCTCGTGGACAACACGGAACAAATCCCACGGCCGGTATCCTGACTCCCGGATCAGCGCGCGCCGTCCGCCTTCCCGACATCCAGCTCGTCAGTGGCGTATCTCTCGACGGCGTACTCCCCGGTCACAGTGGCGGGACCGTGCCGGATTCACACCGGCTTCCCTGCACCGCGGGCCTTCCCCACGAATATATAGTTGGACGTCCTAGTAAATCCAGTCCTGCCGTGCGGCGGATGACATCGGGCGCCTAGGGTCGCGGTATGCGCATCGTCTCCCTGCTGCCCGCCGCGACCGACATCGTGGCCGAGCTCGGCCTCATCGAACGGCTGGTCGGCCGGACCCACGAGTGCGACTGGCCTCCCGCTTCGGTGACCGGCGTACAGGTCGTCACGCGTGCGGAATTCACCCCGGACGACCTCACCAGCCGCGAGATCTCCGACGCCGTGGGCGGCTCGGCGCACTCCGGGTCGTCCCTCTACACCCTCGACACCGAGGCCCTGGCCGGCCTCCGCCCGGACGTCGTCCTCACCCAGGACCTGTGCGACGTGTGCGCCGTGTCGTACGAGAAGGTGAGCCGGGCCGTACGTGTCCTGGACGCCGGCACCCGCGTCCTCAGCCTGGAGCCGCGCACTCTCGACGACGTACTGGACTGTCTGGTCACGGTCGGCGAGCTGCTCGGAGTGCGGGAGCGGGCCGAGCAGCGTCGGGCGGAGCTGCGGGCCCGGCTCGACCGGGTCCGTGCTGCGGTGGCGGGGCGGGACCGGCCGCGCGTCGTCGCCATCGAGTGGCTGGACCCGCTGTGGCCCGCCGGACACTGGGTGCCCGAGCAGATCACCCGCGCCGGGGGCGAGCCGCTGCTCGCCGCGCCCGGCGAACACACCAAGCCGATGACCTGGGAGGCCGTACGCGCGGCCCAGCCGGACGTCGTCCTGGTGCTGCCCTGCGGCTTCGCTCCCGAACGGACGCTGAAGGAACGGGAGTTGCTGACCGCTCTGCCCGGCTGGGCGGACCTGCCCGCCGTCCGGGCCGGCCGGGTGTGGGTGCTCGACGGCCCGGCCTACTTCAACCGCCCCGGCCCGCGCGTGGTCCGTGGCGCGGAGGTACTGGCGCATGTCCTGCACGGTGTGCGGGCCGGGGAGACGGTTACGGCGGCGGAGGCGCGCCCGTTCGAGGACGACGCCCGCCGCTGAAGCGGGTCACGACCGGCGCCGGAAGCGGTGCTGGTACCGCAGGTGGATCAGCAGGGCGTACAGCACGGCGCGCGCCGTTCACGCCAGATACAGGCCGGGGAGCCCGAGGCAGAGAGGGACGCCGAGGAGCCAGGTGTCCCGCGCCGCCGGAGCCCCGAGCTCGCGGTCCGCGCCGATGCCCGGGGCGCCGGTCTCGCGGGCAAGCTCCTGGAGGCCGTGACCGCCGACGCCCCCGAGGGCCGCTCCTGGCTGCTGACGTCCGTCCAGTCGCCACGAGCCATGTCCTTCTACCGCCACCAGGGCTGGACCCCCGCCACCCCGCCCGTTCCCTGGCCCCCCAACCCCTGTAACCACGGCCCCAACCTCGGTAGGTAGGCCCGAACACCGGAAGCGGTGCGGGAATGCCCAGTCGTCTGTCGAAGCGGTGCACTCTCCTCATCCGGCTACGACATCACCGGTCAGCAGCTGACGAGTCCTATTGGGGATCGAGTTGCATCACCTGTGTGGCAGTCGTTCCCGTGGCGGTGGCGGCCAGGTAGGTGATGCGGAGGGTGCCGGTGGTGGGTTCGCGGTCGACGAGGACGTTGACGCCGTAGACCGACTTGATCAGGTCCGGGGTCAGCACGGCCTCCGGGGTGCCCGCCGCGGCGACCTCGCCGTGGTCGAGGACGACGATGTGGTCGCAGTAACGGGCGGCGAGGTTGAGGTCGTGCAGGGCGACGACGCAGGTGACGTCCAGTGATGTCAGCAGGTCGAGGAGTTCGAGCTGGTGGCGTATGTCGAGGTGGTTGGTGGGTTCGTCGAGCAGGATCTCCTGCGGTTCCTGGGCGAGGGCGCGGGCGAGTTGGGCACGCTGCTTCTCCCCTCCGGAGAGGGTGTGCCAGCTCTGGTACTGCTTGCCGGTGATGTCGGTCCGTTCCAGCGCCGCGTCGACGATCCGCCGATCGTGCTCCGTCAGCGCGTCGAAGCGGCCGCGGAACGGTGTGCGCCCGAGTTCCACGACCTGGCGGACGTTGACGTGGTGGTGGGCGGACACGTCCTGTTCGACGACGGCGAGCCGGCGGGCCCGCACCCGGCGGCTGAGGTCGTGCAGGCTGGTGTCGTCGAAGTGGATGGTTCCGGTGTCGGGGCGGCGCAGTCCGGCGAGCAGGCGCAGCAGCGTCGACTTGCCCGAGCCGTTGGGGCCGAGGAGGCCGACGATCTTCCCGTCCTGGGCCGCCATCTCGATGTTGTCCAGCAGCCGGTGACCCTTGACCGACCAGGAGAGTTGGGTGGTGGTGATACGGCCCATCAGGACTCCAGACGCTTCAGGACCAGCGCGAACGCGGGCGCGCCGAGAAGCGCGGTGATGACGCCGGCGGGCAGCTCGTGGGGCGAGAACGCCGTCCGTGCGAACACGTCGACCCAGATGAGGAAGATGGCGCCGACGATCGCGGACAGGGGAAGCAGGGAGCGGTGCGTCGGGCCCGCGAGGATGCGGACGGCGTGCGGGATGAGCAGCCCGATGAAGCCGATCGCGCCTGAGGCCGCCACGGCGGCCGCCGTCATGACCGAGGTCAGCACCATCAGCCAGACGCGGGCAGCGGTGACGTTGATCCCCAGGGCTTCGGCGGAGTCCCACCCGAACGTGAAGGCGTCGAGGGCGGGCGCGAAGAACTGGACGGCGATCACCCCGATCAGGATGATCACGACGGTGACGGTCACCCCCTCCCACCGGGCGCCGCCGAGGGTGCCGAGCAGCCAGTAGGTGAACCCGCGGGTGGAGTTCGCGTCGCCGCTGACCATGAGGATGACCGAGGTGACCGCCGCGAAGAACTGCGACACGAGCACACCGGTGAGCACCACTCGGGAGGGGCTGGAGACGCGCCCCCCGCCGAGGAGAACCAGCAGCAGACCAAAGGAGACCAGCCCGCCGACGAACGCTCCGGTCGACAGGGAGATGCTTCCGCCGATGCCCAGCAGGAGCACGGCGACCGCGCCGGTGGAGGCGCCGGAGGAGACTCCCAGCAGGTAGGGGTCGGCCAGGGGATTCCTGGTGACCGCCTGCAGGACCGCGCCCGAGACCGCCAGGGCCATGCCGACGGCGCAGGCCAGCAGCACCCGCGGGAAGCGAGACTCCCAGATCAGAGCGTCCAGCAGCCCCGGCAGTGGCGGGGTGGGGGCGATATCGCCCAGGCCGATGTGCCTGAGGATCGTGGAGACGACATCCAGGGGCCGGATGTTCGCGCTCCCGAACAGCGAAGCGGCGACGACCGACACCAACAGCCCGGCCACAGCAAGGACGAAGAGTGCCGCTGTCGAGGCGCGCCGCGCGCCCACCGGAGCCTTGGCAGGGCTGGTGACCGGAGTGCCGGTGGGCGGGGCAGTCGTTTGTGAGCTCGTGGTCATGGTGGTTGACAGGTCACCCAAGCTTGTTCAGGCCGTCGACCAGCGCGGGGACCGCGGACGCGCTGCCGTAGCTGGGGTCCATGTGGGTGCCGGGGATGGTGACGAACCGGTCGCCCTTCACGGCGGCGAGCTTGCGGGTGAGGGGGTCCTTCTTGAGCAGCTCGATCTTCTCCTTGGCGGTGTCGTTGGGTTCGCCTCGGGTCAGGTCGGCCAGGATGATGACGTCGGGATTCCGGGCGGCGACCTCGTCCCAGCTCACCTCCGCCCACTTGGTCTTCGCGTCCTCGAAGATGTTCTCGACCCCGACGCGCTCGGAGATGTGCTGCGGTAGACCACCGGGGCCCGCGGCCCAAGGGGTGCCGTCGTAGGTGGAGTAGAACCACATCACCTTCAGGGGCTTGTCCGGCTTCTTGTAGTCGCTCAGCGCCTTGTCCACCACGGCCTTCTGCTCGGTCGCCAGCTTCTCGCCGGCGTCGGGCACGCCCATGATCCTGCCCAGGCGGCGGTACTCCTCGTACAGCATCTCGAAGTCCGCGTCGGCCACGCTCTCGTGGTACGAGCAGTCGAACTCGGTCAGGTAGGTCGGCACGCCCAGGTCGTGCAGGTCCTTGCGGTCACCGGCCTCCTCCTTGGTGAGGAAGCTCGCGAAAGAGCTGTAGACGAGGTCCGGCTGCGCTTCCAGCAGCTTCTCGTGCTTGATCGTCTCGCCGTCCCCGGACAGGATCGGAATCTTCTTGTACTGCGCGGCGATCGCGTCCGGCGCCTTCTCGATCTCGTAGCCCGATCCGACGATCCGGTCCCCCACCCCCAGGTGGATGAGGATCTCGGCGGCGGTCTGGTTCAGCGTGACGACCTTCTGCGGCGCGGCCTTGTAAGTCACGTCGGTGCCGCAGTTCTTGATGGTGAACGGGTAGGTCGTCGCGCCCTTCGCAGCCGTCGTCGCCTTCCCGGCCGCATCGGAGGCCGAGTCGCCGCCGCACCCGGCGACCGCGAACATGGCCGCGGCCGTAAGTATTGTGGTAATCATTTTCGTTTTCATTGGCTGATCGTACCAATCCGTAAGTAGTGCCAGAAGGGCGTTGTGTCGCAGTGATCGGCCCGTCGGCCAGGTGTTACCGCAGCATCGCGGCCAGCCGGCGGACGACCTGCTCGTCGAACAGGCCGTTGGCGGCCATCCAGTCGTCGTTGAACACGGTGTCCAGGTACTTGTCGCCACCGTCGCAGACCAGCACGACGATGGTGGTCCCGGGCCCCGCGCTCTGCGCATGCTCCAGGGCCTTGTAGACCACGCCGCCGGCCGAACCGCCGATCAGGATGCCGAAGTTCCTTGCCAGGTAGCGGCAGGTCTCGAAGGCTTCCGAGTCGCTGGCCTTGACTCCCTTGTCGATCACTTCGTAGTCGACGACGCCGCCGATCTCCGAGCCTTCTGGCGTACCGGTGCCGGACTGGTGGTAAGGCGCGCCCGGGCCGCCGAAGACGACCGACCCGACCGGCTCGACGCCGACGATCTTCAGGTCCGGGATGCGTTCCCGCAGGACGCGACCGGTGCCGCAGAGCGAACCGCCGGTGCCGACCGCCCCGTACAGGTAGTCGATGTCGTCGCCGAGGTCGTCGTGCAGTTCGCGGGCGAGCGGCCGGTAGCCGTTGGGGTTCCCCTGATTACGGTGTTGGGCGGTCCAGTACGCGCCGTGCTCAGCCGCGAGTCGCTCGGCCACGGTGTCGCGTTCGGCGGTGGCGAGGCCCTCCTCGTCCCCGGCGACGTTGAGTATGTCGGCGCCGTAGGCGAGCATGCCGCGCAGTTTGTCCGCGCTGGAGTGGTTGTCCACCACGGCGGTGAACTTGTATCCGCGTTCGGCGGCGATGAGCGCCAGGCCGAGCCCGGTGTTGCCGGAGGTGGACTCGACCAGCCACCCGCCGGGGGCGAGCAGCCCCGCCTCCTCCGCCTCGTCCACCATGTTCCGCGCCATCCGGATCTTGGCGGTGCCGGTGGGGTTGAACTGCTCCAGCTTCAGCAGGACGGTCGCCGAACTCTCCGCAACCGACAGTTTGAGCAGGGGGGTTCGGCCTATCAGGTCGGATACCTTGCTCTTGATCACAGCATTCCCTTCGCGCAGATCTCCGTCAGACACCGCACGAACACGTCGTTCTCCTCGGGCGTCGACAGGGAGGCTCGGATGTAGGTCTCGTATCCCGGCTCGCGCCACGCCTTGACGATGATTCCGGCGCGGTGCAGCTCCTGGGCGACTCGGTCGGAGCGGTATCCGGTGTCGATGAACAGGAAGTTGGTCGAGGACGGGACCACACGCAGTCCCGCGCCGTGCAGCCGGTCCGTGACCCTGGCAATCTCCAGACCGGTCCGGCGTACCGTTTCCGCAAGGTGCTCGTGATCGCCCAGCGCGGCGATGGCGGCGTCCTGGGCGGGTTGGTTGACGTTGTACGGAGTACGGACCCGGTCCAGTGCCTGGATCAGGGCGGCGTCGGAGGCGATGCCGTACCCCACCCGGAAGGCCGCCAGACCATAGGCCTTGGAGAAGGTGCGCAGTACGATCCACGGCCGGTCCTGGCCGCGCAGGGCCTCCAGCCCGTCGGGGTACTCGGGGTCGGTCCGGGCGAACTCGCCGTACGCCTCGTCGAGCACGAGCAGTGCCGACTCCGCCATGGCGGCCACGACCTGCTCCAGTTGGCCGGCGCTGAGCATCGCGCCGGTGGGGTTGCACGGGTTGGCGAGAAAGACGAGCTTCGGTCCCGCGGCCAGCGCGTCACGCCAGGCGGCCGCGTCGAACCCGAACTCGGCAGTCACCGGAACCTTGACGACCCGGGCGCCCATGACGCGCGGGAAGATCTCGTGCAGGGCGAACCCGGGCGCCTGGGTGACCACCAGGTCACCGGGATCGAGTACCGCCTGGCACAGCAACTCCAGAATGTTCTCCGAACCGTTGCCGAGCACGACGTGCTCGGCAGGCACGTCCAGGCTCGTCCCGATGGCCTCGGCCAGCCGCTTGCCGGTGGGATCGGGGTAGCGGGAGACGCCTCCGGCCAGGCTGAGGCGTATGGCTTCGGCGACCGTGGGAGAGATGCCGTACGGGTTCTCGTTGTTGGAGAGTTTGATCACGCGGCCGCCGCTGAGGGCGGCCACCTCGTCCGGGTCGGCGCCGGGATCGTAGAGCGGCAGGCCCGCCACTTCGCCGCGTATCAACGACGCCGAAGTGGCTGGTGCGAGGACGGGGTTCATGACGGCTCCGGTTGCGGGACGGGTGCGCCTGACTTCTCTCGGTGGAGCCGGTCGACGCGGCGCAGGAACGCGACCAGCAGGATGGCGGCGGTGGCCGCGAGGCCGATGGTCTGGCCGATCCAGACGCCCTCGACGCCCCAGTCGGCGGTCACCCCGAGCAGGTAGCCGGCGGGCAGCCCGATCAGCCAGTAGCCGACCAGGGAGATCCGGAAGGGCCCGGCGGTGTCGCCGATGCCGCGCAGGATGCCGTTGCCGATGTTCTGCGTGGCGTCGAAGACCTGCATGAGGGCGGCGATCAGCAGTCCGGTCACGGTGAGCGCGACGATGTCCGAGTTGTCGGCGTGCTCGGCCGAGATGAACAGCGACACGATCGGGTTCGGGATCGCCAGGTACAGGACGGCGATCACGAGCGTCGCGATCACTCCCCAGGCCGTGCCGAGGAGCCCCATGCGGCGTGCTGTCGCGTAGTCGTTCACGCCGTCGGCCTCGCTGATGTGGATCGACGCCGCGTGGGACAGGCCGGCGGAGATCATGAAGACGATGTAGACGATCTGGTTGAGCACCGTCTGCGCGGCGAGGGCGTTGACGCCCAGGGAGCCGATGATGAGGGTGAGCACGCTGAAGAACCCGGCCTCCGAGGCATAGGTGCCCGAGATCGGCAGGCCGAGGCGCCAAACGGACCGGACCGCGTCCCCGTTCCAGCGCCGCGCGTCGGGCGAAGTGAGGTACGGGCGCAGGACGCTGTCGCGCAGGATCACCGCGATGAACGCCAGGAAGGACAGCAGGAACACCGTGACGGTGGCGATCGCGACGCCGACGAATCCGAACTCCGGCAGGCCGAACTTGCCGTAGATCAGTGCGTAGTTCAGGCCGATGGTCACGCCGACCGAGGCCAGTGTGATCGCCAGCAGTGGGCCGGGGCGCTTGAGGCCGGTGGTGAAGTGCCGCAGGTTCTGGAACCACAGGCAGGGCAGCATGCCCGGCGCCAGGACCACCAGGAAGTCACCTGCCTTGTCGACCACCTTCGGGTCCTGACCCAGCAGGATGAGCAGCGGGCCGATCAGCAGCAGCACCGCGCAGAACGCCACACCGCAGACGGTCGCCCAGAAGAAGCCCGCGAACAGCAGTGCGCCGATCCGTTCCCGGTCGCCTCGCACCCGCGCCTCGGCCACCAGGTTGCTGACCCCGGTGACCAGGCCGGTCCCGGTGGTGCGCAACTGGTTGAACAGCGCGATGGCCAGACCGGCGGCGGCGATCTCGACCGCACCGAGCCTGCCCAGCATCACGATGTCCACGGTGGTCAGCGCGACATAGGCGAAGTTGGTCAGGATCAGCGGAAACGCGAGCTTCAGCAGCGCCCGCGAGTTCTTGACCCACCAGCCGACGCCGGCCTCTGTCGTGTCGGTCGTGTCGGTTGTCCGGGCACTGCTCACCAGAAGTTGACCTTTTCCCCGCGCCCGCTCGCCTGGGCGAGATCGGCTATGTACCGGCCCAGTGCGGCGTCCGTGACCGCCATGCCGCTGTTGTAGGCGAACACCACGTCGTCCGGAGTGCGCCGGGCGGGTGCCCGGCCGAGCAGGACGTCCGGCAGCTGGGCGTCGACCGACGGCAGGCTGCCGTCCTCGCCCCGCAGGTCGTCGCAGGTGGCGTGCATCTGGGCGGTGTCGGTGGCGATCCGGTAGTCCGCGCCGTGGCACACGTCGGCGTGCACGCCGTACCCGAGGAGTACGGCGACCGAGCCCGGCTTCATCCAGTCGCGCCGGACCTCCTCCGTGGCAGACAGGCCGGCAGCGCCGATCACGATGTCCGCCTCACCGGCGGCCTCCCGGAGATCCTTGACGATCTCGACCTCGCGTCCGTCGACGCTGTCCTGGACCGCGCGCAGACCCTCGGGGTAGGTGCCGAACACCTGCAGGCGCTCCAGCTTCGGCAGGGCCGCGACCAGCATCGGCAGGGCCGCCTGCCCCTGGACGCCGGTCCCGACGACCAGGGCGGTTCGGGCGTCGGGGCAGGCCGCGCGGGCGAACAGCGCGGTGGTGGCCGAGGACCGCAGGGGGCCGAGCTTCACCACGTCCATCAGCGCGATGGGCGCCCCGGTGGTGTCGTCGACGAGGAAGACGAACGAGTGGAACCGGTAACTGTCCCGGGTCCGGCGCGGGTCGAACTCGTAGACGGCCTTGAAGCAGACGGTGCCGCTGCCCGCGTCCCTGGCCACCATCGAATAGCTCAGCGAGTGGTGGTCGGGATCGTCGATGATCGTCTTGACCGGGTTGTTCGAGCCGCCTTCGCGCAATGCGCGGTAGGCCTGCTCGACGACCTCGATCACCTGGCGGTGGTCAAGGTCAAGACCTTCTTGCTGGGACTGCGGCAAGAGCCACAACTGCCCGGGCGGGGCGTAGCTCTGTGACATGCGGGGTTTCTCCTTCGTTCGAGGTCGTGCCGGACTGGTTCGAGGTCGCGTCGGATCGGTTCGAGGTGGCGTCAGATTCCGTCCAGGTGCCAGCGCGGCCGGGCCTCGCCGTCACCGAGGCGGAGAACGGCTTTCCGGGGTAGCGCGGCGTCATGGAACGGTGATTCGTTGGAGTCCATCTGGTAGCCCGCGGTGTTGAGGTAGACCAGGTGGTCACCGCGCCGGACGGGCCGCGGGAAGCCGATCTTCCGCCAGGTCACCAGGTCGCTTTCCAGGCAGGTCGAGCCCGCGACGCAAGCCGGGAACATCTCGTCGGCAGCAGCCTGGGCGGACACCAGCAGCGGGTCGGGGAGGTAGTCACTGTTGAACCACTGCTCGGAGAGGCTGAAACTGCTGCCGGCGACCGTGACGATGGCGTACCCCTCGGTGTCCCGCCGGTCGTCCACCTGCTGTACGCGGTACATGGTGAATCCGGCCTGGTCGAGCAGGGCCCGGCCGGGCTCTACGACGAACCGGATGCCTGTGCGTTTCGCCTTCGCCGACAGGCTCTCGTCCCCGTCGACCGGGTGCGCCATGATCGCGCGCACTGCCTCGGCGGCCGTCTGCCCGCCGTACGGATAGAAGTCCTTGAAGTTCTTGGCCGCGTGGTACTGGGTCGGCTCGTTCTGCTCGACGAACTCGTCCCAGAGTCGCGGCTCGACATAGCGGACCGGCAACCCGCCGCCGATGTCCACCAGTTCGGCGCAGAGCGAGCCGCGCCGCCTGGCGTCGAGGCAGTGCTCGATCATCTCGTTCGCCGCCGTCGCGCGTTCCGCGGTGGAGTAGCCGTTCAGATGGAAGGAGAAGCCGCGGAGGCTGATGTGATCGGCGAGTTCCGCGCACAGACCGACGGCGGCGTCACGCTCGGCGGCGGACAGCCCGAAGCGGCTTCCCGGTTGACCGGCCGTCCGGGACCTCAGCAGGACACTGGTCTGCCGTCGCGCGCGCCGCGCGGTTGCGGCGAGCCGGCGTAGCTCACTGATCGAGTCGACGGCGACCAGGCAGCCGTGCTGAACGGCGAGAGCGTGCAGGGTGTCGTCCTTCTCCGGGCCGGAGATGCCGATCCGGTGTCCGGGCACCCCGCCGGCCAGGGCCTTGACCAGTTCGGGGGTGCTGGCGGCGTCGATCCCGACGCCGAGGGCAGCGGCCGACGTGACGTAGCAGTCGGCCTTGTTCGCCTTCTTGGCGAACAGGATGTCGGCGGTGGCGCCCGCCTCGGCGAACGCCTGCCGTAGTCCGGTGACGTTCTCCTCGAAGATCTCGGGCAGCACGACGTGCAGCGGTGACCCCAGGCCGTCCAGAAGGTCGGCCAGCAGCGCGCGGTGATCCGCCAGAAGCGTGGCGACCGTGGGATGCCGAATAGCGGTGAGCGCGAAGGGCCGTACTCCGGCCATCGGAGGCGCCGACGCCTGCGGTGAGATAAGCACACCAGATTCTTACACGAAAATGACACTCATTTTCAAAACGCTTCGGGACGGGCCCCCTGCCCGCCCGGTGCGGACGGGCAGAGTTCCCATGGATCAGGCGTCCGGTCCGGCGAATCCGTCGAGTTGCGAGGCGAGCAGCTCGACGTAGGCGCCGTCGAGGGCGAGAAGCTCCTCGTGGGTTCCGGTCTCGGCCACGCGTCCGCCGGAGACGACGGCGATCCGGTCCGCGGTCAGGACGGTCGAGAGCCGGTGGGCGATGACCAAAGTGGTGCGGCCGTGCCGGGCCTCGTCATGACGAGGATCGGAGCGTCCTTCAACAGGGCCCGTGCGATCGCGATGCGTTGCCGTTGGCCGCCGGACATGAGCGCGCCGCGTTCACCGGCGACTGTGTCGTAGCCGTCCGCAGCGTCGTGATGCACTCGTGTGCCTGGCCGGCGCGCGCGGCGGCCTCGGCCTCTTGTCCGGTCGGGCGCGGCCGCGAGCGCATCCGGCGGGAGGAGCTGCGCGAGATCGGCCGGCGCCGATGGGCGGCGCGACGCGAGACGAAGTGTTCTTCGACCGGCCTGCCGCCGCCTGCTGATCCGTGAGAGCGTGGCGCCATCCGGCGTCCTGCTAGGCCACAACTCTCCGACACAGCAGGGGTGAACGGCCCGGCCGTCACGGCATCAGCGCGATCAGCACCCGCTCCTCGAGGTCCTGCCACACGACGTCGACCTCGGCGAAGCCCGCCTCGCGGAGCGCGGCCTCGTGATAGTCGATGCCTGCGGAGGCCCACTTGCCCTTTCTGCCCTCCGGCCAGATCTGGCGTCGGGTGTCGACGGCCTCGCCCAAGGCGGGCACGGACTCGGCGTTCTTCCACCAGGTCTCCCAGTCCTCGGCGCCGCGGGCGAGCGCGGCGGACTGCCGGCGGGCGTTGACGGCGGCGCAGGCCCCCCTGATCCGCTTGTTCCGCGAGCCGGCTGGGAGGTAGTCGGCGTTGATCAGCACGCCACCGGGCTTCAGCAGGGTCGCGGCGGCGCGGTACACCGCGACCAGCTCCGGCGGGCCCAGCCAGTGCAGCGCGGTGCTGGACAGGACCGCGTCGAAGGTGCCTGGCCTGCCGTCCTCGTCGAGGGCGGTGACCCAGTCGGGGGTGCGCAGGTCGGTCCGGACCCAGCGCAGCCGGCCGCCGTGGTCCCCGCACGCGCCCTGCCCGATCGTCAGGAGCACCGGGTCGACGTCGACGGCGACGGCGCGTGCCTCGGGATACCGGCGCAGCAGCCGGTCGCTGATCGCGCCGGGGCCGCAGGCGAGGTCGAGCACGGTGGGGGCGGGTCCTGGGGCGAGTTCGCCGAGGAAGTCGAACATGACGTCGAAGCGGCGCTCGCGTTGTTCGATGTAGAGGTCCTGCTGCCGGTCCCAGCGGGTGAGCAGGTCGGTCCAGGTGCCGGTGTGTTCGGCGGTGTCGGTCATGGATTTCTCCGGGTTGCCGTGCTGATCGGACGAGGGGCGGCCTGAGCCGGGCAAGTGACAGGCCACGTAGTGGCCGGCGTGGGCGGCCGGGCGGGGCTGCGGGGCCGCCAGCGGGATCAGGGGCGGTCTGGACTCGCAGGCCGCGACACGCTCCGGGCACCGGGCGCGGAAGCCGCACCCGTCCTGGGCGGCCGGCGAGGGCAGCGGTCGGATCGCCGACTCCTCGACCGGTCGCGGGCGATGCTGGGAGTTCAGCGCTGGTGCCGCGGCGAGCAGTTTTTTGGTGTACGGGTGCAGCGGTGCCACGGCGAACGTCGCACTGGCGGCCTGTTCCACGACGCGCCCGCCGTACATGACCGCGATGCGGTCCGCCAGCCGCTGAACGACGGCCAGGTCGTGGGCGATGAACAGGCACGCAAGACCGAGCCGGTCCCGCAGTTCGGACAGCAGGTTGAGCACCCCGGCCTGGATGGAGACGTCGAGCGCCGTGACCGGCTCGTCGCAGATCAGCACGTCCGGTTCCAGAGCGAGGGCGCGCGCGATGGCGACGCGCTGACGTTGTCCACCGGACAGTTCCCCCGGGCGTCGGTCAGCGAGTTCCGGCCCCAGCCCGACGGTGTGCAGGAGGTGTTCGACACGGGCCTTCTGCTCGGCCCGGCTGCCGGCCTTGTGAATCCGCAGCGGTTCGCGGATCGCCTCGTGGACGCTCAGGCGCGGGCTCAGCGAGAGCCCGGCGTCCTGGAAGACCATCTGACACCGGCGCCGCACGTCGCGCGCCGCCCGCCCCCGCGCCCGGTGCACGTCCGCCCCGGCGACCCGCACGGCACCGCGATCCGGTGTGAGCAGGCCGACCGCGGCCCGGGCCAGCGTCGACTTGCCGCAACCGGACTCCCCCACCAGGGCGAGGATCTCACCCCGATCGACCCGCAACGACACGTCCGTCAGCACCGGCCCGCCCCGTCCGCCTCGGCCGGGGTAGCCGACCGTCAATGCGTCGATCTCAAGCACGGGCGCCTCCGCGGGGCCGGGGTTGGACGGCCACCTCGGCCGAAGGGTGGCGCACACAGCGAGACCAATGGGTCTCACCCACCAGGTCCAGTTCGGGCACCTCGGCGGCGCAGCGGGGTTGGACGAGACGGCAACGCGGCCCGAAGGAGCACCCCGCGACGTCGTCCGGTCCGGCGCCGGGCGCGCCGGGCAAGGTCACGAAGGGAGTTCCGGGCGCGACGGCAAGGTCGGGCACGGCGGCGAGCAGGCCCTGGGTGTAGGGGTGGTCCGGCCGGGTGAGCACCCGGTGGGCCGGCCCGTGCTCGATGATCCGGCCGGCGTAGGCGACGGTGACGGAGTCGGCGATCTCGGCGACGACGCCGAGGTCGTGCGTCACCAGCAGGATGGCGGCCCCGGTCCGGTCGCGGTAGCGCCGCAGCAGGCCGAGGATGTCCGCCTGCACGGTGACGTCCAGGGCGGATGTGGGTTCGTCGGCGATGAGCAGGCGCGGTTCGCCGGCCACCGCGATGGCGAGTTGGACCCGCTGGCGCATACCTCCGGAGAGTTGGTGCGGATAGCGC